>JBBIKA010000277.1:0-2026 GCA_037445695.1 Chloroflexota bacterium | reverse complement strand
TGGGGGGGGGGTTTTTTTATGTGTGGTTTGGGGGGGTGCAGGCGGCCCCCAAAACCGTTTTGGGGGGGGGGGGGCCCCCCCTGGGGGGGGGGGGGGGGGGGGGGGGGGGCCAATGCAGCAGAGTGCAAAATCGAAGCTAACAAAGCAGCAGGCGGCTACTCCTGTAAGTGATTGCCGGCAAGTTGCCGGACCCGGCCAAAGAACTCTCGATTGAGCGTTGGGACCACCTGGTCTCGCTTCACCGCCGCGATGTACTCGGCCAATGCGTCCACTGCGATCTGGCGCAGCGCGCGGCCCTTTTCGGCCGTGGCCGGCCGCGCGTCGCCGGCGTAGTGATCGGGGTAGTTGGCGTACCAACTGATGCCGCTGAAATTGGCCGGCACATCCTGTAGCCGGCCGAGCGGCTCGGCCGGTTCGGCCGGCACACAATCCATCTTCACCAGCTCGGGGTGATTCGCCAGCGAGATGCTCGTCTCGCATTCGCACGCGTGGCCGTGCAGCTTCGTCTCCAGGAGCGCGTTCCAGGCCCGGCGGCGTTCCTCGCTCAGCGCGCCGGTATAGAGATAGACGCTGTACGGCTTTTCCTCCCACAGGGTGCACTGGGCCAGAAACGAGAGCCAGTGCGTGTTGCCGCCGTGCGCGTTCACGAGGATGATCTTGCGGAAGCCGTTGCGGCCGATCTCGTCCAGCACGCCCTGGATTAGCTCCATGAGCAGCGTCGGCTTGAGAGTGATCGTGCCCGGAAAGCAGCGCGCCTCGTAGATCTGGCCGAAGTAGAACGGCGGGAAGACGACGGCCGGCTCGCGTTCGGCGGCCAGGCAGGCCAGTTTGTGCCCGTTCAGGAAGTCGGTGCCCAGCGGCAGATGCTCGCTGTGCTTCTCGACGACGCCGAGCGCCAGGATGCAGACGCCCGTCTCACGCACCGCTTGGCTGAATTCGCTTGCCGTCAGATGTTCCCACTGCATGGCCATCCTCCCTTACTGCACATCGTTCTCCAGCGCCAGCCCTCCCACTTCCACCCGCACCCGGTCGCCCGGCGCCAGGCTGAAGCTCTCCTCCGGCACGATGCCGGTGCCGGTCATCAGGAACGCGCCGCGGGGAAAGGCCAGCTCGCGATAGAGGTAAGCGACCAGCTCCGTGAAGCTGCGCTTCATGCGTGACGTGCGCGTCTCCCCCGCGAACACGATCTTCCCGCCGCGGGCGATCTGCAGGCCGATGGGCACGTCGGCCAGCTCGTCGGCGCTGGCGAGAATGATGCCCGGCCCCAGGGCGCACGATCCGTTATACACCTTCGCTTGCGGCAGGTAGAGCGGGTTTTCCCCTTCGATGTCCCGCGACGAGACGTCGTTGCCCGCGGTGAAGCCGACGATCTCGCCGCCGCGGTTGATGACGAGGGTCAGCTCCGGTTCGGGCACGTTCCAGCGGCTGTCCGGCCGCACGCGGATCGCCGCGACCGGGCCGACGACGCGCCAGCCGGCCGCCTTGAAGAAGAGCTCGGGCCGCGTGGCCTCGTAGACCCGCTCGTAGATGTCGCCGGTGGCCGATTCGGCCTTGCGCGCGTCGCGGCTGCGCAGATAGGTGACGCCGCTGGCCCACACCTCCTGATCCGGTTCGATGGGCGGCAGGAGTGGCCCGCCGGCCGGCTCATCCGTCGTGAGCGCGGGGATGGCCTGAGCCAGGCGGCCGGCCGGCAGCTCCAACAGCAGGCTCAGCGTCGTTTGGGGCGATAAGAAACGGTCGTCCGCGGCCCAGCGCGGGCCGGCGGCGGTTTGGTGACGAGTCAGCAACATGATCAGCTCCTGTGTCAAGGTCGCCGGAGGCTGAAGCCCTCCGGCTACGGACGTGCAAGGCCCCTCAAGGGGCCTGGATTGGCGCCTTCCAGGATCGCCGGAGGCTGAAGCCCTCCGGCTACGGACGTGCAAGGCCCCTCAAGGGGCCTGGATTGGCGCCTTCCAGGATCGCCGGAGGCTGAAGCCCTCCGGCTACGGACGTGCAAGGCCCCTCAAGGGGCCTGAACTGGCCCCGT
>JBBIKA010000276.1:0-4690 GCA_037445695.1 Chloroflexota bacterium | reverse complement strand
TACATTGGGACTTGGTACATTGGGAACTGGTACATTGGGAGATGGTACATTGGGAACTGGTACATTGGGAGATGGTACATTGGGGCATGGTAGATTGGAGGGAGCCAGCCATGAATGAGACACTTCCCGTTTACCAATGTACCAATTTACCGGACTACCAATCTACCCATCTACCAATCTACCAATCTACCAATTTACCGGACTACCAATCTACCAATTTACCCGTCTCCCAATCTACCATCATCGCTCTCGAGTCCGCCCACACTTCCGGCGTCTATCCCAAGCGGCCGCTGGCGATCGTGCGGGGAGAGGGCGCGCACGTGTGGGATGCAGAGGGGCGGGAGTACATTGACTGCGTCGCCGGCCAGGGCGCGGCGAACCTGGGCCACGCGCACCCGGCGGTCGTGGCCGCCATCAGCCGCCAGGCCGCCACGCTGATCTCTTGCCCGGAGATCTTTTACAACGATCAGCGCGCACAATTGCTGGAGCGGCTGGCGGCCGTCGCGCCGACCGGGCCGGAGACGCGCGTCTTCCTGTGCAATTCGGGCGCCGAGGCGAACGAGGCCGCGTTCAAATTTGCCCGGCTGAGCACCGGCCGCATCGGCATCGTGGCGGCCATGCGCAGCTTCCACGGCCGCACCTTCGGCGCGCTCTCGGCCACCTGGAACAAGGAGTACCGCCAGCCGTTCGAGCCGCTGGTGCCCGGCTTCAGCCATGTGCCCTACAACGACATCCAGGCGCTGGAGGCCGCGGTGGGCGACGACACCGCCGCCGTGATCCTGGAGGTGGTCCAGGGCGAGGGCGGGGTGCATCCCGGCACGGCCGAATACTTGCACCGGGCGCAGGAACTCTGCCGAGAGCGCGGCGCGCTGCTGATCCTCGACGAGGTACAGACCGGCTACGGCCGCACGGGCAAACTGTTCGCCTGCCAGCACTACGGCCTGACCCCCGACCTGATGACGATCGCCAAGTCCATGGCGGGCGGCCTGCCGATGGGTGGGTGTCTGATCGGCCCGCGCGTGCAGAACATCCGGCCGCTGACGCACGGCAGCACGTTCGGCGGCAACCCGCTGGCCTGCGCCGCCGCGCTGGCGACATTGGAAGTGATAAGCCGTGAAACCCTCCCCGAACGCGCCGGTCGTCTGGGCGAATATCTGATCGGCCGGCTGCGCCGCATCGAATCGCCGCTGATCCGCGAGGTGCGCGGCCTGGGGCTGCTCGTCGGCGTGGACCTGCGGGTCAAGGTGACCCCGATCCTGCAGCAGCTCCAGGCCCGGGGGGTCCTCGCCCTGCCGGCCGGCGGCACCGTCCTGCGCCTCCTCCCGCCGCTGGTCATCGAACAGACCGATCTGGACCGGGTGGCCGAGGCGGTGGAGGCGGTGTTGGGAGGGTAGGGGTTGGGGATTGGGGATTAGGGATTGGGAATTCAGGAGGCGTTATGTCTCTCGAGCATTATTACATCATAGATTCTACCTTGCGAGAAGGGGAGCAGTTCGTCAACGCTCAGTTCACGACGGAGCAGAAGATTCGCATCGCGCGGGCGTTAGACGAGTTCGGGGTTGAGTATCTGGAGCTGACCTCGCCGATGGCCTCGCCGGGGAGCCTGGAGGACCTCAAGACGATTGCCCGGCTGGGGCTGAAGGCGCGCATCCTGACGCACATCCGCTGTCACAAGGAGGACGCGAAGGTGGCGCTGGATACCGGCGTGGCCGGCATAGATGTGGTGATCGGCACCTCGTCCAAGCTGCGGCAGTTCAGCCACGGCAAGAGCATTGACGAGATCATTGACCTGGCCGCCGAGGTGCTGACGTGGATCCGCAGCCAGGCGCCGGACATCGAGCTGCGCTTCAGCACCGAGGACTCGTTCCGCTCCGACGAGGCCGAGCTGTTGCGCGTCTACCTGGCCGTGGATAAGCTGGGCGTGGTGAATCGTCTGGGCACGGCCGACACGGTGGGCATTGCCACGCCGACGCAGGTGAGCCGGATCGTGGGCACGCTGCGCCGGCTGACCCGCTGCGACATCGAGTTCCACGGCCACAACGATTCGGGCTGCGCGATCGCCAACGCGTTCGCCGCGCTCGAAGCGGGCGCCACGCACATTGACACGACCGTCCTCGGCATCGGCGAGCGCAACGGCATCACTCCGCTCGGTGGCCTGATCGCCCGCATGTACACCCTCGATCGCGACACCACCCGCGCCAAATACCGCCTGGAACGGCTGCGGCCGCTCGAGCTGATGGTGGCCGAGATCGTGGGCGTGGACATCCCGTTCAACAACTACGTCACCGGCTTCAGCGCGTTCACGCACAAGGCCGGCATCCATGCCAAGGCGATCCTGAACGCGCCGGAGACCTACGAGGCGCTCGATCCGCACGACTTCGGCCTGACCCGCTACATCTCCATCGCGCACCGGCTGACGGGCTGGAACGCGGTCAAGGCGCGCGCCGAGCAGCTCAACCTCCATCTGTCGGACAACCAGGTGAAGGCGCTGACGCAGCACATCAAGGCGCTGGCCGATGAGCGTGCGCTGACGCTCGACGACGTGGACCGTCTGCTGCGCAACTGGGCGAACGGCCACGAGACCATCGAATCGCCGCTGCCGGCGGGGGTGGGGTGAAAACTCATGGGATACACATTTGCCGAGAAAGCATTGGCGCGCGCGGCCGGGCTGGATCATGCGGTGGCCGGACAGATCGTGGACGCGCGGCCCGACATGGCACTGAGCCACGACAACACGGCCGCGATCGCGCGGCTGTTCCGCAAGCTGGGCTATGCCCGCGTGAAGCACCCCGACCGGCTGGCGATCTTCCTCGATCATGCCGTGCCCGCGCCCAACGCCGAGCACGCGCTGAACCACAAAGAGGTGCGCGAGTTCGTGGCCGAGCAGGGGATCGTGCACTTCTACGAGGCCGGCCGCGGCATCTGCCATCAGGTGATCAGCGAGGAGGCGCTGGTGGCGCCGGGCCAGTTGCTGCTGGGCGCCGATAGCCATACGCCGCACATCGGGTGGCTGGGCGCGTTCGGCGCAGGGGTGGGCCGCAGCGAGATGGCCGCCATCTGGGCCACGGGCGAGCTGTGGCTGCGCGTGCCCGAGACGATCCGCATCGAACTGACCGGGGAGCTGCCGCCGGGGGTCACCGCGAAGGACCTGGGCCTGTGGGTGCTGAAGCTCCTGGGGCCCGAGGCCGGCATCTACCGCGCGCTGGAGTTCGGCGGGCCGGGCTTGCACACGCTGAGCATCGAGAGCCGCATGGTCCTGCCGAACCTGATGGCCGAGTCGGGCGTGAAGAGCGCCTACCTGGAGCCGGATGAGGCGGTGTTCGCGTGGCTGGCGGAACGCCGCGCAGAGCCTTCGGGTTCTTGGCAACCCGAAGAGTCCGCGCTCTACCCCGACCCCGATGCGCGCTACCTGGAGCGCCACGTCGTGGACCTGAGCGCGCTGGAGCCGATGGTCGCCGCGCCGCACAACCCGGCCAACGCCGTGCCCCTCTCGCAGGTGGCAGGCACGCGCATTGATCAGGCGTTCCTGGGCACCTGCACCAACGGCCGGCTGGAAGACCTGGCCGCGGCGGCCGCGGTGTTGCGCCGGCCCGACGGCACGGTGCGTCGCGTGGCCGCGGGCACGCGGCTGGTGGTGATCCCGGCCTCGAGCGAGGTGCTGGAACAGGCCCTCAAGCTGGGCTACATCGAGACCTTCGTCGCTGCGGGCGCGATGATCGGCGTGCCCGGCTGCGGGCCGTGCATGGGCAATCACCTGGGCGTGCCGGCCACGGGCGAGACGGTGATCAGCAGCGGCAACCGCAACTTCCGCGGCCGCATGGGCAACCCCGAGGCGGCCGTCTACCTGGCCAGCCCGGCCGTGGTGGCCGCCAGCGCGGTGGCGGGACGGATTGTGGGGGTGGAGGAAATATTGGGGGTTAGGGATTGGGCATCGGGTATGGGTGGAAAGAAGGCGATGCGTGGGGCAGGATCGGCCACGGGGGCCACGTCCCAAGCGCCGGGCGCCATTGTCACAGAGACAATACCTCAAACGCCGGGGACCATTGCTAGAAGGGCAACGCCCCAAGCGTCAGAGGCTGCTGCCGTCGCGCCCTTGAACTACACTCAATCCCCAACCCCCAATCCCCAATCCCCCTCCTTCACCGGCCGCGTCTGGAAATACGGCGACGATGTCAACACCGACGTGATCTTCCCCGGCAAGTACACGTACACGATCAAAGACGAAGCCGAGATGGCCCGACATGCGCTGGAGGACCTGGACCCGAGCTTCGCGGCCAACGTGCGGCCGGGCGACATCATCGTGGCGGGCCGGAACTGGGGCGCGGGCTCGAGCCGCGAGCAGGCCGTGACGTGCCTGAAGGCGGCCGGCGTGAAGGTGATCGTCGCGGCCTCGTTCGCGCGCATCTTCTTCCGCAACGCGGTCAACAACAGCCTCTTGCCGGTCGTCTGCCCGGAGGCGATCCCCGCCATCCAACACGGCGAGACGATCACCGTAGACCTGGGCCGTTGCGTGGTCTCCTGCGCGGCGGGCGAGTTCCCGTTCCAGCCCTTCTCGCCCTCCGTGCAGCGGATCATCGCGGCGGGCGGGCTGCTGGAGATGTTGCGGGGCGGGATGCGTGAAACGTGAAGCATCAAACGTTCAAACGTTCAGACGTTCAAACGTTCAAACGTTTAGACGTTCAAACGTTCA
>JBBIKA010000275.1:0-4718 GCA_037445695.1 Chloroflexota bacterium | reverse complement strand
GCCAAGGGGAGAGGGGGACAAAGGGGGTGAGGGGCCAAAAATCGGCAGGCGCAGCCAATGCCAGCCCGTTCTGAACCATTCTCGCGTTCCAACTTCTGTTGGACGGCTTAGCTTGATGCCTATGGGGGAATGCCCTGCTATTAGCCCGGCGCGGGGGTCGGCGTGAAGGTGGGCGGCGGCGTGGGCGCCGGCGGACATCCTCCCTCTTCGCTGCCGATGTTCACAGCCGCCAACGGCCGCGCGGCAAACAGATTGGCCTTCCGGGCCGCAATCCCATCGTAATCCGCGATCGTCAATACCCACGCGCCTTCGGCCGTGACGTAATATTCCATCACGTCGTCGCCGAGCACTGTGCCGTGTACCTGTTCCGGCTTGAGGTTCGCGCCGAAGCTCGCCAACCTGACGACGTCCATCAGGCCCAGGTCGGTGACGAACATGTCGGAGAGCGCCCGCCACAGCTCCGGAATGCGCGGGATGATGTCGAGCTGCAACGCGCGATCGCGGATCGCCCAGACCAGTTGCTGTTGCCGCCGCACGCGGCCGAAATCGCTCGTCACATAGCGATAGGTGGCGAACTTCTTGGCGGCCTGGCCATCCAACACCACCGGCCCAGCCGGCAGAGTCCAATCCTCCACGCCGTTGGGCGAGGCATCGTTCGGGGTCCGCTCGTAGAGCGGACAATCGAGCACGACCGTCACCCCACCGAGCGCATCCACCAGCCGCACCAGCCCTTCCATCTTGATCCGCACATAGTGGCGGGTGGGAATGCCCAATGTCTCGGTCAAGACCCGGCGCAAGAGGGCCGGGCCACCGCCCGGATACCCGCTCGTCTCGCCCAGGTAGTCCGCCTGGTTGATCCGCCCCATGCCGTAGCCGGGGATGTCCACGTAGAGATCGCGCGGCACGCTGATGATGCCCACCCGATCGGCCGGCGCGTCTACTGCGACCACCATGATCGTATCCGTGCGCCAGGCAGCTTCACCCGGCCGCTGGTCCATCCCCATCACCAGAATGTTGTCGGTCCGGTCAAGGGGCGAGGCCGGCCAGATCGGCGTGGGCCATGCCGGCTGCATGGTGGCGCTGATGGCCGCGGTCGCGGCCGGAGTCGACCGGATCAGGATGACCGCCGACGGCGGCGTGACCGTCGGAGCAGCCGCCGGCGTCTGGGTGCGGGTCGGGGTGGGCGTGGGGCGCGGGGTCACGCCGACAGTGGCCGTAGGCCGGGAGGTCGCAACTTCCACCGTCGCCGGGTCGGTGGCCGGCATCGGCGTGGGTTCCGGCACCGGAGTCGGTCCGCCGGCGCAGCCGGCCAGGAAGAGCGCCAGCACACAGAGGAGCAGACCTAACCCCCCGGCCGCCTTCCCACCTAACCCCCCGGTCCCCTTCCCTTGCAGGGAAGGGGGAGCCGGCCTCCCCTCCCTCGCAAGCGGGGGAAGGGCCGGGGGAGAGGTCATGAGAAGGGTCGGGGGAGAGGTCACATCCGATCGCGGTCTCATCGCTCAGGCTTTATATCCGATCTTGCGCAGAAACCCTTTGCGCCAAGCTACGCCGTCGGCGTCCTCGATCCCCTTCGTGTGGATCCCGTCTATCACGCCCAGGATGCCGCGGCCTTGGGCGGTCTCGGCCAGGATCACCTGGACCGGATTGGCCGACGCGCAATAGATGTTCGCCACTTCGGGCACCAGCTTGATCGCGTTCAGGACGTTGATCGGGTAGGCGTCGCGCAGGAAGAGGATGAAGGTATGGCCGGCGCCGAGCGCCAGCGCATTGCGCTCGGCCAGCGCCTTCAGCGCGTCATCGGTACCGGTGGAGCGCACCAGCGCCGCGCCCGACGATTCGCAGAAGGCCATGCCGAACTTCGCGTTCGGAATGCTGGTGACGACCGCCTCGTGGATGTCTTCGACCGTCTTGATGAAATGGCTTTGCCCCAGGATCATGTTGAGCTGATCCGGATTTTCGATCTGGACGACCTTGAGTTGGAACGGGATGTCGTTCATTTGTCTTTCTCCTGCTTGAGTTGCGCCAGCACCTGGCGGCGGACCAAATCAATCGCCCGCAGCGTCACCCATTGCCGGGCCAGGAAGCCGCTGCCACCATACGGATAGCGCTGCACCACGGTGGTGGTCGGCGTGGTCAGCGCCACGAACGTCTGGCCGGCCTCTGCGCCGTACACGTCGGACGGCACATCCATGTCGCCAAGCACGACCAGTCCCCAGCCGCCCTCGTAGGTGTCGCTCAACAGGGCGGCCGCCTCGGCCGCGACCATCTCGCTGACCCAGCCGAACGCGGCCAGCTTGGCCGGCGACATGGCGAGCAGTGCAGCCAGCGCCTCGGGGCCGTCCACCACGTGGCCGGCCGTGACCGCCGCGGCGCCTTCCGGCGTGCTGCGCAGCAAGCGGGCCACCTCGCCGGCGGTAGCGCTCTCCACCAGCGCCAGCTTCACGGCCGCCTGGCCGAGCAGCCGGCCCGTCACCCCTTCCAGCGTGTCGTCGTCCACGCCGAAGATGCCCTCGTCACCGATGGCTTTGCGGATCTGTGCCTCGACGTCGGCGATCAGTGCGTCGGCCTCGGCCTCGCTCGCGGCGCGCGCGGTGATGCGGATGTCCACGATGCCGTAGTGGGCGGCCAGGCCCACCGTCGGGTTGGCCAGCCGCATCTGAGCGTCTATGCGCTCGTCAATCCAGCTTTCGCCCAGGCCCACGGTGCGCAGGTTCCTGGCCTTGATGATCGCCTGGGCGGCGCCCAGGCGCCGTTTGAGATAGGGGATGACGGCCGACTGCATCAGGTGTTGCATCTCGCGCGGCACGCCGGGCAGCGAGATGATGGTGCCCTTTTCGGTCTCGACGATGAAGCCGGGCGCGGTGCCCACCGGGTTCATGATGGGGATGGCGCCGGCCGGCAGATAGGCCTGGCGACGGTTGTTTTCGCCGAGTTGACGCCCCCAGCGCGCGAAGATCGCCTCGATGGCGGCCAGGCACTCCGGATAGAGCACCAGCTCCCGGCCGGTGGCCAGCGCCACCGCCTCGCGCGTCACGTCGTCCACCGTGGGTCCCAGGCCGCCCGTGGTGATGATCACGTCGGAGCGTTCCAGGCCCTGGCGCAACACCAGGGCCATGCGCTCCACGTTGTCGCCTACCGAGGTCTTGTAGTAAAGGTTCACGCCGACATCGCGCAGCGCCCGCGCGATATACGTAGAGTTCGTGTCCACGATTTCGCCGAGCAGCAGCTCGGTGCCCGAGGTGACGATCTCCGCGTTCATCTCAAATCAACAGCGTGGCCTGTGCCTTGATGTCGCGCAGGCGCTTGGCCGTCTGCGCCCATTCGTCCGTGCCGCGCTGCGCCATGTTAGCGGCCAGCTCGTCCATCAGCTCGAGCACGTCAGGGGTGATCTCTTGCCGGCGTTCCTGCAGCATCTGGCGCGTGCCTTCAGGGTAAGGGGCCTCAAGCAGGTCGTTGATCAGTTGCATTGCCGGCGGCATGCTCTCTTCGTAAATGGTCATGATCTCATCATAGATCACCGACATCCGTTCGAGCGCGGCGCGGGCATGGCGCCGTTCCGCCTCCTGCATGTTGGCCGTCAGGACGGCGATGAAGACGTCATCTATCTCGTCGGCGTGCTCGCGCACGGCGCTGCGCGGCTCGGCCGAGGCGAGCAGCTCCTGCAACAGGGTGGTGGCCTTCTGGATGTCGGCTTTGGTCGCTTCGTCCATCCGTTCGGTCACCTGCACCAGCCGGCTGCGCAGGCGGGTCAGACGCTCGCGCTCCTCGCCCGTAGCGGCCTCGATCTGCTGGGTGAGCTTCTGGAAAAAGGCGTAGTCGAACATGGGCCGGGCGACCAAGGCAATGGCATCGGCCTCGTCCAGATCCGCAGCTACCACCCGATCGAAGAACTCGTCGGCCGTCTTGATCTCCCGCAGCGACGCGATGGCCGCTTCCTGTTTGGCCACGCGCCGGCCGTAAGAAGTCAACGTCTTCAGGCGATCGGCCAACATCTGAAGCTGCTTGACCGTCTTTTCGTCGCCGGCCGCGTCGGCGCTCTGGAGCGACATCGAAAGCAGAGCGAAGAACTCGCCGTCTATCTGCGCGTCTTGCCCCTTGAGCAGCATCTCCAGGCCCTTCGGATCGTCGGCCATCACGCGCAGTTGGTCCAGAAGTTTCATCTTCTTGCGCTGCCGGTCAAGCTCTTCCTGGCTGATCCCCATGGTGCCGAGCACGGCATCCACCAACGCCTGACGGCTGAGGAACTGGCGGGGGCTCAGGAAATAGCCCTTGCGTTGTTCGGGCGGCAGCGAACGCATAAGCGCCTGCGTCGTCTCGCCGATCATCTTCTGGCGTTCCATCTCCGGGATATTGAGCTGCTGCGGGAAATAGAACGCCAGGAACTCGGCGGCCGGGTCATGATAGACGAGGGGAACCTCGATCACGAGGCCGGCTTGACATTTCGGACAGACGGCCAGGTTGAGCTGGCCGGCCAGGAAAGCCTGGCGCAATTGGGGGTTTTGCCCCACATCAATCACGGTGCGGACCGGCGCCTGATAGACGTTGCCGCATTGCGGGCAGTTGATTTGAAGCGCTTGTGTTTCGGGCATGAGAATACCGATCGTCCTTTCCCAAATCGTAAGTGTGCACCTGTATCGCGCGTGTCGTGCGACCGCGCCCTCACCCCCGTGAGAAGACCCCTCCCCCGGCCCCTCCCCTACACGGGGAGGGGAGTTATT
>JBBIKA010000274.1:0-4779 GCA_037445695.1 Chloroflexota bacterium | reverse complement strand
AAACAGCGGCGTCACCGTCTCCAACGTCAGAGTCAAATGGCTCAATTGGGTTGACATTCGCATCCTCCTGGGTTCGCATGCGTCTGCACGCTGCAGACGTATGACCGCTTTGCTAGAGTTTAGCAGAGACGCCCCCACAGCGCATCGGCAATAGCTCTTAACTTTCCTGGGAACTATTTCCTATCCGCGCCGCCAGATAAGGCGCAAATTCGGCAATCAGCGCCGCGCGGCCGCCGCTCGAACCGTCCGGGAAGCCACGCCAGGCGGCAAACTTCTGGTAAATCTGGGTCAATTGATTGGCGATGGTCTTTTCGCTCTTGTGCAACCGCTGCGCCAGGCCGGCGTTGTCCAGCCCTTCCCGCACCAACAGCTCCACCACCTCCCGCTCGGCGCGCGTCAGGATATGTTCCAGAAACACGCGGCGCTGCCGCGCGGCCTCGCTGAGCGCGAAGGCCTGTTGGCGCCGGATCGCCTCCCACGGATCGTCGGTCTCCAGCACCGCGGCAACCGTGGCGGCGTCGGCCCAGCGCAGCACCGGCACCGGCACCACTTTCACCGCTTCGTCCGGACCGGCGTGCATTGACTTCTCTCCCCCCGGCCAGCGCGCAACGGAGATCATGTGCCAGGCCCGATCGTGCTCGCCGAACAACAACTGCGCCGCGACCATCGCATAGATGGCCATCGTCTTGCGGCCGCCGGTCACGCTCAGATGCACGGTCAGCCCGGCCTGCCTGGCCGCCTGCAGCGTCCGGTACAGCGTCCGCAGCAGCGCGCCGGCGTCCTCCTCCGACAGGATGTCGGCCACCAGGCCATGCCGCCCCACCACAGGCACGCGGCGATAGCAGATGCCCGGGTACGCGCCGGCGGCAAACTCGGCATCCAGCCGCGCGATGGCCGGCCGGATGACGTCGCCGCCGGTGTGAATGACGGCCACCTCGCCGATGGGATGCCCCTGGGCCAGCAACCAGTCCAACAGGCGGGTGACCCCCTGCGGCTCGGTGCTCAGCGTGGCTACCAGGATCTGATCTCTGCGCAAAGTGTCACGTACCTCCGAAGAAAAGGACGCAAAGTCGTGCTCGAAGATGCGGCCATGGATAACGACCTCCTTTCCCCTCTCCCGGCCGAAGGCCCGAAGAGGGGGAGAGGACAGGGGAAGAGGTGAGGGGAGGTAGTTACGGACATGGCGCGAATTCGCCCAATGCAAACCCGAAGAAAGCTCCGCGACCGATATCTACTGCAAGAGTATAGCACATCTATTGATGACTGACAAGATTCATTGCGCTGCGAACGCAGGGCCGGGCATTTTGACAGTTCGAATGTGGGCGCGAGTTTGTCTTCAACCCCGATTTGCGGTAAAATGCGGTGCAGAAAGAGGACGGTCCGCCGAGCTTTGCAACTTTGCGGGCCATGTGAACGTCTGGATACATGGATATGGTCGCCACACCCCGCCCGCCCGCGCCGAAACCACCAGGACACAGCGCACGCTTGCCTTACCTGCCCGCGCTCGACGGCCTGCGCGCGCTCGCGGTCATTGCAGTGCTCATCTATCATGCCGGACTGCGCTGGCTGCCGGGCGGCTTCCTCGGCGTCGAGATCTTCTTCACCATCAGCGGCTATCTGATCACCTCGCTGCTCCTTTCCGAGTGGCGCGAGACGGGCCGCATCGTGCTGAAGCACTTCTGGCTGCGCCGCGCCCGGCGCCTCTTGCCCGCCCTCTTCGCCGTGATCATCCTAGTGCTGGCGTATGCCGTGCTCTTCCTGCCGGACGAGGTCGCCGGCCTGCGCGGGGACGCGGCCGCGGCCTTCGGCTACTCGACCAACTGGTACTTGATCTTCAGCCATAAGTCGTATTTCGAGACGGTGGGCCGGCCCTCCATGCTCCGCCATCTCTGGTCGCTGGCCGTGGAAGAGCAGTTCTACGTGCTCTGGCCCCTGGCCTTCGTGTTTGCCATGCGCCGCTGGCGCGAGCGCCGCGTGCTCGCCGGCGTGCTCGTCGTAGCGCTGGCGTCGGCCATCCTGATGGGTGTGCTCTACCAGCCCGACATGGACCCCTCGCGCGTCTACTACGGAACGGATACGCGCGCCGCCGGCATCCTGATCGGCGTGGCGCTGGCCTTCGTGTGGGCGCCCGGCCGGTCCGATGGCCTCGGCGCCAGGTTGCCCCTCAGCGCCATCGGCTGCGCGGCGCTGGCCGCCCTCCTCGTCTTGTGCCTGAAGATCTCGGAGTTCGATCCGTTCCTCTATCGCGGAGGGTTCGGATTGGTGGCGCTGAGTACCGCCATCCTGATCGCGGCCTCGGTGCACCGCAAAGGCCGCCTGCTGCAGGCGGCCCTCGGCTCGGCCGTGTTGCGCTGGGTGGGCCTGCGCTCCTACGGCATCTACCTGTGGCATTGGCCGGTCTTCATGCTCACCCGGCCGCAACTGGATACGACGCTCGACGGCCTGCCGCTGCTGGCGGTGCGCTTCGCGCTCACGCTGATCCTGGCCGAGCTGTCGTTCCGGCTGGTGGAGACGCCGGTGCGCTCGGGCGCCATCGAGCGCTCGTGGCAGACGTTCCAACATGCGCAGGGGCGTCAGCGCCTCCTGCTGGCCTTTCGCTGGGCGGCCGGCTTGCTGGTCATGGCGGTCGGTTCGATCCTGCTGGGCTCCTCGGTCGTGCGCGCCCAGCCGCCTGCGCCGCCCGCTTATCTGCTGGCCGCTGTGTCGCCAGCCCAGGCCATTCCGGGGGACGGCGGCGGGGGCGCACCGCCGTTGCCGACCCTCACGCCGACGAATGTCGAATCTCCCATGCCGACCTTGACGCCGTTCGCGAGCGCGCCAACGGCCCCGGCTGCAATGCCGACGTCGGCCATGGCCTCCCCGGCGGCCGACACGATGGCCCCGCCGACGGCCGACACGATGGCCCCGGCCGCAACGCCGACATCGGCCATGACCCCGCCGGCCGACACGATGACCCCGGCGGCCGCCGAAAGCACGGACGAGCCGGACACGCTGCGGGTTCTGCGCCGGCCGACGCCGGCCATCACCACCCCCACGCCCGCCGCCGTCGTCACGCCGACCGCCGGCTCAACGATCACATTCACCGCGCCGACGACGCCCACCTACCGCATCGCCGCGTTCGGCGACTCGGTCATGCTGGGCGCGGCGCCGGCCCTCCAACAGGCCTTTCCGGGGATCGAAGTGGATGCCGAGAAGGGGCGCCAGGTCTATCGGCCGCCTGTGGAGGCCTTCCTGGCGCAGTTGCAAGAGGCCAAAGAGGGCGGCCGGCTCGGCGAGGTCGTGGTGCTCCATCTGGGCAACAACGGCGTGTACCCCAAGGAGAGCTTCGACCGCATCATGCAGGTGCTCGCCGACCGCCGGCTGGTCGTCGTGCTCAACGTGCGGGTGCCGCGGGCCTGGGAAGATAACAACAACCGGGTGATCGGCGAAGGGGTAAAGCGCTATCGAAACGCGGTGTTGATTGACTGGTACGAGCTGACCGCCAAACGCCCCGAGCTCTTCTGGAACGACGGCCATCACCTGAAGCCGGAAGGTGCGCTCTACTACGCCGCGTTGATCCGGGAAGCGATCGCCGCGCGGCTCAATGCGCCGATCCGACCGACGCCGCAGGTGGGGGAATGAGATGCCGGCAGCGGGCATCGCCGCTGCCTAACGCGGCCGGCGCCGGGGAGGCGCCGGCCGCGGCGTTTGGCGCGCCTAGCGTTCGCCGGCAGCCGCCCGGCCGGCGGCATCCAGCGCCATCAGCGCCGAAAGGTCTTCCAGGGGCCCGATGTGCTGGAAGGCGGTCGGATCGGTGTAGTCGTCGGTGCCCCCCTCCTTCAGGTGCAGGCCATCGGGCTGCAGCCCGCGGCCGGGCACCGTCTCGGCCAGCAGATCGAAATCCCACAAGGGCACGCGATGCTCGGCCGCCAGGCGCCGGATGAGTTGATTGATCGTGTTTTCCGGCCCCTCGTAGTGGTCCGGCTTGGTGCCCACGATCGGCACCACCCCCAGGTTGATGCACGTCTGAATGATCTGCCGCATGGCCGGCTCGAACCGGTCCGGCGTCAAACTGTCGTTCGCACCGAGCCGGATGAGGGCGAAGCTGGCGTTGGTCGCGCGCAGCTCGCACGTCAACGGCGTCTCGCCCGGCAGACACTTGCCCGGATCGGCCTGCGCCGGATCGAGCTCCTCCCAGCTATGCATCCCCTTGCGCACGGCCGCGCTCTCGCGGGCGAAGAAGCCGGCGAAGCGATCTACCGTCCGCTGCAAATGGCCGAAACTGCCGAGCCGATAGCGGCCCCAGTCAAAACTTGACATAAACGGAGGCCAGAGCATCGTGCTGTCGCCCACCTTGGTGAAGGCGCGCGGATTGCGTCCGAACGCCTGTCCCTGGGCGTAGGTCTGGCGCACGTTGGCGGCCGTTTCGTCCGAGATCACCACGATCATGTCCACCGGCAGGCCGTTGAGCAGGCGCGGCTCTGCGCCGCCGGGCAATGGGGTAGGCGTGGGCAAGACGGGCAATCGGCGCAATGCGGCATCTGGGCGAGCGGTCGGCGTGGGGGTGATGGCCGCGCCGGGCCGAAGCGGGATGGCCGCGGCCGTGGCGGTGGCGGCCGCGCTGCGCGTGGCGGCTGCGATCCGCTCGATGCTGCCGGCCAACCGGCTTGTCGTCGCCGGCGGGCTTGTCGCCGCCCGCCGCGGCCTCGGGCTGCTTGTCATCGTCGCCGGTCGTCGCCGCGCCGGCCCCCTCGGGCTTCTTGTCGTCGCCGCCCTCGGGCTTGTCGTCGCCGCCCTCGG
>JBBIKA010000273.1:0-4788 GCA_037445695.1 Chloroflexota bacterium | reverse complement strand
TCAGGCGAGCGGGAGAGGGGAGGGGCAAGGGGAGGGGTGAGGGTGATGACCGGCAACAGGCCTATTGGCAACCTTAGCTTGATGCCAATGCACCTAACCCCCCGACCCCCTTCCCTGCGAGTAGGGGCGTGGCGTGGCATGCCACGTCCCTACTCCTCTCTCTGTGTAGGGGTGGGGAGGGGGAAGAGGAGAGCTCTACATTAATTCGGGCCGAGAAAAAATAACGTTTCGTTCGTCTTATCGGTCGGCGCACTCGGCGAATTTGACAGGTTCACCGATGTGAGATATGATGAGTTTAAGTTTATTTTTGTCTCTTGAAGAATAAATTTATCTGCAAGGGGCTTGCCCGACCATGACGCGCGAGGACCCTTTCCCCCGGCTCGCGTTGGCCGGCCGCAGTATCGGCAATATCAAGTCGCACAACCTGCGCGCAGTACTCCTCACTTTGCTGCATCAGGGCCCCACTTCGCGCGTGCGCCTGACCCAGCTCACCGGCCTCTCTTCCACCACGATCACCAATTTGACCGCCGATCTGCTGGAGCAAGGGATCATCGCCGAGACGGGCAAGGAGGAGCCCGCCGACCCGCGCGGCGGCAATAACCGCACCGGCGCCGGCCGGCCTCCCACGCTGGTGAGCATCCGGCCCACGGCGCGCTTTGCCGTCGGTGTCCACTTCGGCGTAGATACGGTTCGGGTCGGCGTGACCGACCTGTTCGGCCAGTTGCACAGCTACCAGGTGATCTCTCATCCCTTGGAAATCGCCCCCCAGGACCTGCTCGAACGGGTCGTCGGCCTGGTCGAGGAGATGATCGGCCGGGCCGGCGTGCCGCGCCGCGACCTGGTCGGGCTGGGGGTCGGCGCGTCGGGGCTGGTGGACCCGGAGACGGGGGTCAACGTGCTGGCGCCCAACCTGGGCTGGCGCAATGTGCCGCTGCGCCAGTTCTTCGCCGATCGCACGGGCTTGCCGGTGATGGTGGACAACAATGTGCGGGCCATGGCGCTGGCCGAGGCCATGTTCGGCGCCGGCCGCGGGGTCAATATCCTGGCCTTTGTCTACGGCCGGGTGGGGGTGGGCGCGGGCTTCGTGGTCGGCGGCAATGTCTATCGCGGCAGCCGGGCCGGCGCCGGCGAGATCGGCCATACCACCATGATCCCGGCCGGCGGCGCGCCCTGTCGCTGCGGCAACACCGGTTGTCTGGAAACCCTGGTCTCCGAACCGGAGCTCGTGCGCCAGGCGCGGGTGTTGGCCGGCCGCACGCCCGATTCCCTGCTGGCAGCGCTCCTGAATCGGCCCGCCGGCGAGCTGAACTCGGCCGACGCCAACGGCCGGAGCCCGGCCGAAACGCCCATTGAACAGGTCTTCGCGGCCGCGCGCGGCGGCGATCGCACCACCCTGGAACTGCTCGATCAGGCCGCGACCTATCTTGGCATCGCCCTCGCCAACCTGGTCAACCTGGTCAATCCTGACATGATTATTTTGGGCGGCATGTTTGCCGCCGGCGCCGATCTGTTTCTGCCGCGCGTCGAAGAAACGATGCGGCGGCGCTCCTTCGCCGGCCTCGGCGAGAAGGTGGCCCTGCGCGTGACGACCTTCGGCCGCAAGGTGGGCGTGATCGGCGCGGCCGCGCTGGCGCTGGATCGGTTCTTTTATCGGCAGGAAGCGTAAAACGCGAACACCAAACGTGCGCGGTTGGCGGTTGGTCCGCGGAAAGGATAGACGACTCGTTGGAACCTTTGCGCATCGGTTTTGTGCCCATCGCCCGGCCGACGTTTGACACCGCGTTGGCGGCCGAAGTGACCGGCAAGGCGCGCGCCGCGCTGCAGGCGGCGGGCTGCCAGCTCGTCGGCCCGGACGCGCTGGTGATGGATGCCGCGGCCGCGCAGGCGGCCAGCGAGATGCTCGCCGGGCAACCGCTCGATCTGCTCCTGGCGTTTCAGGCCAGCTTTGCCGACAGCAGCATGGTCGTCAACCTGGCGCAGGCCGTGGACGCGCCGCTCTTCCTGTGGGCCGTGCCCGAGGAACGGACGGGCGGCCGGCTGCGGCTCAACTCCTTCTGCGGCATCAATCTGGCCGGCCACGGCCTGACGCGCGCCGGCCTGAAGTACGAATGGGCCTACGCCGAGCCCGCTGATCCTGCTGCGCGGGGCAAGCTGCTGACGCTCGCGCGCGCGGGCCGGGTGAGGCGGCTGCTGCGCTCGGCCCGGATCGGCCGGATCGGCGATCACCCCATGGGCTTCGACCCCTGCTCGTATGACGCCGACGCGATCGCGGCGCGCTTCGGCAGCCGGGTCGTGCGCCAGGAGCTGGCCGAAGTCTTTGCCGACGTGCAGAGGGCCGCCCCGGATGCGGTCGCCGCCGCGCTCGCCGGGTTGAACGGCCGCGTGGAGGGGCTGGACGCGCTCGATCAACGGGCGCTGCGCGGCACGATCGCCGCGTATCTCACCCTCCAACGGCTGGCGCAAGCGGAGAGCCTGGACGGGCTGGCGATCCGCTGCTGGCCGGAGTTCTTCACCGAGCTGGGCTGCGCGGCGTGCGGCGCGATGTCGCTGCTGAGCGACGAACTGACGCCGTGCTCCTGCGAGGCGGACGTCAACGGCACGATCACGCAGTTGATCCTGCAATGGCTGAGCGGCGAGCCGGCGTTCGGCACCGATGTGGTGGGCTTCGACCTGGCAGCGGACAACGCCGTGATCTGGCACTGCGGCCAGGCGCCGCTGGCCATGGCCGACCCGGAATTCCGGCCGCGCGGCACGATCCACTCCAACCGCAAGCTGCCGCTGCTGATGGAGTTCCCGCTCAAGCCGGGCCGCGTCACCATCGCCCGGCTGACCGAAGCGAAGGGCGGCTTCACGCTGGTGGTCGGCGCGGGCGAGATGCTGCGGGCGCCGCTGAGCTTCTCCGGCACGTCGGGCGTCCTGCGCTTCGACCGCCCCGCGGCCGAGGTGCTGGCGACGATCATGGACGAAGGGCTGGATCACCACATCGCACTGACCTACGGCGACTATGTGGCCGAGCTGCTGGCGCTGGCGAAGCTGCTGGCGCTGCCGGTGCTGCGGTTGACGTAACGACGAGCGACGAACGACGAAGGACGAAAGGAGGGGAGGCTTGCACTGATTGAAATGTCACAGGACGATGAAAAGCCCGATTTCGTGTCCCAATACACCAATGTACCAATGTACCAATGTACCAATGTACCAATGTACCAGTGTACCAGTGTACCAGTGTACCAATCTACCAAACTCAAGGAGTGAGACCCCATGACGACCAAAAAGCTCTCTCGCAAGCAGTTCCTGATGCTGGCCGGCTCGAGCATGAGCGCCGCGGCGCTGGCCGCGTGCGCGCAGCCGACCCCCGCGCCCGCGCCGGCCGCGCCCGCCAAGGCCGAACCGACCAAGGCTCCGGCCGCACCTGAGCCGACCAAGGCGCCCCCGGCGCCCAAGCCGGTCGAGATCGAGTTCCTGGCCTGGGGCGATACCACCGACGGCCCGGCCTGGGAGAAACTGGGCCCGGCCTACATGGAGAAGAACCCGGGCTGGAAGGTCAATATCACCCCGGTGGCCGATCCAAACAACAACTTCTACACCAAGCTGCAGACCATGTTCGCCGGCGGGACTCCGCCGCATCTGGCCTCTTTCCAGGGTTGGGAGTGGCAGGTCTACGCGGACAAAAACCTGTTGGCCCCGGTGGACGAATACATCGCGCGCGACAAGGTGACCGGCCCCTATCCTCAAGGCTTCACCAGCGTGGAGCAGAGCACCAAGCGCAATGGCAAAACCTACCTCATCCCGCTCCAGATGGGCGTGATGATCATGTTCTACGCCAAACGCATTTTCGACGAAGCGGGCGTGCCCTATCCCAAGGACGCGTGGACCTTCGCTGAATTCGTTGAAACGGCCAAGAAGCTCACCAATCCGGCCAAAGGGCTCTTCGGCTATCAGGTGAACGGCAACTGGTTCCGCGACATCGGCTGGATCGTGTTGACAGGCAAGCGCGAGTTCGATAACATCATTGATCCTAAGAAGGCGCAGTTCAACACCCCCGAGATCGTGGAGATGATCCAGACCGTGGCCTACGATCTGCCGCATACCATGAAGGTAGCACCCAGCCCGGCCGACACCTCGGGCGCGAACACCATCAACACGGGCAAAGTGGCCATGAAGTACGAAGGGCCGTGGTTCCTGCCCCAGCTCAACAGCCCCAAGTTGCGTGAGCAGGGGAAGGAAGTGCCCTTCGACGTGGTGCGCATGCCCAAGGGGGCAGCCGCCGGCCGGCCGCATCGTGGCTGGGGCGAGGGGGTCGTCTGCACCAAGAGCGACCGGGTCGAAGCGGCCTGGAAGTTCGCCGCGTTCCTGGTGAGCGAGGAGGGCAACAAGATGTACTCCGAGATCACCGGCCGCATCCCCAGCAACCTGCAACTGGCCGAGAGCTGGTGGGTGCCGCGGGCCAAGGAGTTGTACGGCATCGAAAACGGCAAAGCCTTCCTGGATGCCTTCAAAGAGGGCCAGATTGACGTCGTCAGCGGCGTGCCGCGCTCCAAGATGTGGGCCGAAGTCGTCAAGCCCGTGGCATGGGACCTGATCAACAACGGCACGGCCAAGCCCGCCGAAGTCCTGCCCAAGGTGGATGAAAAGCTGCAGGCCCTGTTGGACGAATACTGGAAGAGCAAGTCGTAAAGGGGAAAGGGGGTTTGCGGCCCGCGCAGCCCGCCCCCAAACCCCACCGAAACCCCCCCCCGCACCCCGGTCAGGGGGGGAGCGGGGGCGGGGGGGAGGGGGGTAAGGGCGCCC
>JBBIKA010000272.1:0-4822 GCA_037445695.1 Chloroflexota bacterium | reverse complement strand
CGATTACACCCAGACGGGCGGGTATTTCATCACCATCGTCACGCACGAACGCGCCCGTCTGTTCGGTGAGGTACTGAACGGCGCAATGCGGTTGAACGCCTGGGGCGAAATCGCCCACACCGAATGGTTCCAGGCCGCCGTTGTGTGGCCATTCAAATCCATCACGACCAAAACGTATCAACGCCCTGCGCGGCACCCCCAGCGCGCCCGTCTGGCAACGGAATGATTACGAACCCATCACCCCTGGCCCCGCCCTCCGCTTGCGGGGGGCGGGGAATTCCTTGAAAGGGGTATTTTGGCCGCCGAAGGCGGCCAAAATACCCCGCTATTAGCCCGGCCCCTTCCCCGCCAAGCGGGGAAGGGGCCGGGGGATGGAGCCACGCAAGTTGCGAGTCCTACCGTCCTCCCACCAAAAGCCGCAGAGCCAATAATGATCAAGCCGGCAAGTTGATCCGATCGCCGAGGTCAAGCGACGGTTGGAGGAGGAATGGCCTGGGCAGCCCTCCCTCTTTCTGTTCCTCTATAGCCTGCAGCGGGCACGCGACTTGCGCCAGGAGGAGATGGGCTTCGGCGGGTTCGGCGGATTCGGCGAGGAGCCGGCCGCGCCCAACCCGGCTCAGCAGTTCGTCACCCTCCTGCATGAAGGGCCGGATGTGGGGGTCCATACCGTCGTCTGGTGCGCTACGGTCACCAACCTGGCGCGCAGCCTGGAGTGCTCAACCCCCTTTCCCTCTCCCAAGTTTGGGAGAGGGAAAGGGGGCAGGGGGATAGGGTGAGGGCCAATCCCGCAGGTGTAGGGGCGTAACATTGCTACACCCCTACTGCGCCCCTACGCAATCAATGCCCGCACTGGCCGTTGTCCTGACAGTCGCCATAGGGAGCGACCGGAACGACAGGCAGGCGGATCGGGGCGGACGGCAGGATCGGCTGCAGCGCGGCGATGACCAGCGCTGCCGTCGCCAACACGATGAGCAAGCGTTCCTTCATGGCTCGGCCTCCTTTCGGTGAGATCGGAGAACCGAGCGTCGGGGCCCCGCGGTCCCGGCCTATTCCTCGGCCGGAGCCGCCTGATCAGAACGCTCGACCCAGCAGAGGGGGGCCGACCGGTGGCCTTCCGGCCGGCCTTCCATAAAAAAGAGGCGAGAGGAGAGGGGAATTCTTACACCTGCAGCGAAGATTCTTCCGCAGAGGCCAAGAGCTGCCCTTCGTAGACCCGCTGCACCACGGCTGCGATCTCCGGTTCCTGCACCGACAGATCCAGCACGCGATAATTTCGGTAGCGGTCGGCCGGCACGCGATAGATGTGCCGCAGCAGATCCAACGACTCGATCACCGGCAGGTGCCACCATAGGCCCGTGCGCTGGCCGAATATCGCGCCGATGTGCCGCACGTGCTCCTGGCGCTCCTCCCACGGCACACGGCCATCCACCCGCACCTCGCCGGCCGTGGGCACCAGAATGCCCGTCAGGATCTTCTAAAGTAGTGCCGCACGCCGACGCGCCAGGCCGCCAGCGCCACGCGGAAGATCCCGACGGCAATGAACGGCGCCAGAAACGGCGTCCACGTCAGCAGCCCCAAAGGATCGGGCTTGCCCAGCAAAAACAGCGCCGGATAGTAGTTGATGAACGCCATCGGGATCACGAACGTAAACGACGATCGTAGCCACGCCTCGTAAATGTACATGGGATAGCTACCGAATCATATTCTCCCTGCTTTGGCTTGCGGCGCCCCGGCGCCGCTTTGGACGCGCCGGACGGCTTGGCGTTTGGCGAAGGTCATGCGATAATGGCGAAGATACGAAGCCCGCTGAGCATAAAAACCTGGAACAAAAAGGCCTCACAGATCATCATGATCTGTGAGGCCCTCAGTGGGCGAGGAGGGACTCGAACCCGCGACCTCACGGATGTGAACCGTGCGCTCTGACCAGCTGAGCTACTCGCCCTAAGCAATAATTATTATACCACCATCCGGTCAAAGATGCAAAATGAGAGGTGTGCCGCGCATGAACCAACGCTACGTCCTGCTTGCGTTTCTGTTGATCCTCCTGGCCCTTTGCACCGCCGCCTACCTGATCGGCCGCGCGCTGTTGCCGGCCGCGACGCCGGGGCCGGCCTCGCGGGTCCCCTGGACGCCTCCCGGCATCACCGCGACGGTCGAAACAAACCCATCGCCCACCGCAGCCGCCGGCCGCCCCAGCACGACTTCGCCCACGCGCGCGCCGACCGCGACCGCGGCCGGCGTCGCTACCCCGCGCGGGTTGGCTGGCGGATCCCCCACGCCGACCGACTGGCCCACGCCGATTGATACCCCCACCGTCACCCCCACGGCGACGCTGCCGGCCGCCTATCGCTATGAACCGGCCGGAGCCGTGCGGCACTCCTCGGGCGATTGTCCGGGCATCTACATCCTCGGCACCGTAACCGATCGCCAAGGCCGGCCGCTGGCCGACGTGCGCCTGAAGCTGACCGACGAATACGGCAACACGGATGTCAAGACGACCAAATCGGTCGCCAACGATGTGGGTCGCTACGATTTCCCCATCTTCGGCCCGGCCCGGCGCTTCTACCTGAGCATCATCGGCGCCCAGGGCGAGCCGCTCAGCCCCACCGTCGAGATCCCGCACGGCCTCGATCCCGTGGCCCAGGCCACCTGCCATCACGTGAACTGGAAGGAACGGTGAGGAGATGCAGCGCGGCGGACGCCATATCCTTCTCCTCGGCGCGCTCCTGCTCGCGGCCGCGTTGCGCTGGACCGAACCGCGGCTGGTCGAATTCAAATACGACGAAGCCCATATCGTCGGCCAGGCGCTTGAACTGGCCCGCGGCGGCCCTGCACCGCTGCTGAGCGGCGGCACGACGCTGGGCATCGCCCGCGGGCCGCTCGACGTCTACTTGCTCGCGCTGCCGCTCAAGGCGATGGGAGGACGCGTCGAGGCCGCGGTATGGCTGGTGGCCGGGCTGGGCGTGCTGGCCGTCGCGCTGACGAGCGTCGCGGCGCGACAGGTCGCCGGCCCGCGCGCGGCCGTGCTTGCTGCGTGGCTGATGGCCGCCAACCCATGGCTGGTCTTCTACGACCGCAAGCTGTGGGCCCACATCCAGGTCGTCCTCAGCGTCGCGCTCTTCCTGGTCGCCTGGCATGTGGTCGTGAACGGCCGCCGTCGGTCGGCGTTCTGGTTCCCCGTGATTGCCGCGCTGCAGCTCCTGGCGCATGTGCTGGCGCTCCTCCAGGGCCTGAGCTGGCTCGCCGGCGTGCTGATCGCCCCGCGGCGTTGGTGGGCCGGCCGTCGGGCATTGGCCGGCGGACTGGCGGTCGGGGCCATCCTCCTGGCGCCCTACCTTTGGGCGCTCGGCCGCAGCAGCAGCCGGTTCGTGCTGGAGCCCGCGCTGCGGGCCGGCGGACAGCGCGCCGCGGACGCCGCCCTGAGCGCCGCGCGATTGTTCGCGGGCGACGGCCTGCACGTGCTCGCCGCCTTGCCGCGCCACGCGTCTCCGGCCTGGCAGATGACCGCCGCGCTCGTGCTCCCCGTCGTCGCGCTGATGGGGTTGGGCCTGCTGCGGACGGCGATCGGCCTGAAAGACGGGCCGCGGGGGGTGAGGAGTCGGCTGCTCCTCGCCTGGACGGCCGCGCCGGTCCTCCCCCTGCTCCTTGGGCCGCTGCCCACCGCGCAGCAATACTGGACGATCCTGTTGCCCCTGCCGGTGCTCTATCTGGCGCTGGGGATCGAGTGGGCCGCGCTCGGCGGGGCGAAGCTGATCGGCCGGTTGACGGCCGGCCGTTTCGGCGCACAGCAGATCGCGCTCGTGTGGGGCCCAGCGCTGGCGGCCGCGTGGTTTCTGGTCGGCCTGTGGACGGCCGCCTATGCCGATCTGTTGGCGGCCGTGCGCGGGAGTGCCGGCGCGACGACCTTTGGCCCGACGTTGGGCCGCTGGATCGCGACGGTGGATGCCGCGCGGCTGTGGGCCGGCCGCCTGGGCACACAAGAGGTGCGCGTGGCCGTCAACGGCGTAGATCCCGGCTACGAGGGGGAGCCGGCCGCGGTGGCCGCGTTGATCGGCAATCCGCCGTTCGCCCGCTTCGTCGCGCCGACTGCGCCGCCGGCCCTCCTCCTGGCCCATGACCGGCCGAGCCTCTACCTGTGGGCGGTGGACGCCGGGGAAACCGAACATCGGCTGGCCGAGCTGGGCGAGCTGGTCTGGACCGGCGAGCTGGCGGCCGGCCATCCGGCCGCGCGGCTCTATCGTCTGCCGCCGGCTACAGCCGTAGAGCTGGACTACGAGGCGTTCGCGGCGGCGCCGGTCTTCGATTGCGGCCTGATGCTGGTGGGCTATCGTCTGCCGGCCGCGGCCCGCGGCGGCGAGCCGTTCGCGGTCACGTTGATCTGGCGGGTGCTCGATCCGCCGGCCGACGTGCGCACGCGCGACATGACCGCGTTCAACCACATCCTGGATGCCGCGGGGCAAACCGTTGCTCAGGCCGACGGCATGGCGCTCTTGAGCCGGGACTGGTGGCCGGGCGATGTGCTTATTCAGCCCTACGCCGTGACGCTGCCGCCGGGGACCTATCGCTGGCGTACCGGCATCTACAGCCGAGCTGACGGCGGCCGGTCGCAGTTGATGACCGGCGGCGATGCGGTGGATCTGCCGGCTTTCGTGGTGCGCTGAGGTTCCTTCTGTGGATTGCGGGGACATGTCCCCGCTTTGAATCGCAAGCGGCGTCGGGCCGCCGCAAGCCAAAGCGGCGTCGGGCCGCCGCAAGCCAAAGCGGCGCCGGGCCGCCGCAAGCCAAAGCGGCGTCGGGCCGCCGCAAGCCAAAGCGGCGTCGG
>JBBIKA010000271.1:0-4836 GCA_037445695.1 Chloroflexota bacterium | reverse complement strand
CGAGGCCCAGTTCCACTACCCTGAAGTTTTTCACCCGTTCGGCGACCGGCGCACAGGGCATGACGGCCCGCTCCAGCGCGATCTCTTCCTCTTCGCCGTGTTCGACGGGCGGCACATAGGGCGGGGGCGGAACGACCTGATATTCCCGATGGATCGGCTCTCCGCGCAGGTATTGATGGATGCTGCGCGCGGCCAGTTTGCCGCCGGCGATCGCGTCGGCGATGGTGGAAGGCCCTGTGACACAGTCGCCGGCCGCGAAGATGCCCGGCCGATGGGTCGCCAGCGTTTCCGGGTCGGCTTGGAGCGTGTTGCGCGGAGAGAGGTCCAGTCCTGTGTCGGCAACCAGGGGCATCAGGTCGGGCTGTTCGCCGATGGCAAAGATCAGGTTGTCGAGGGGCACGGTGAACTCCGAGCCGGGGATAGGGATCGGTTGCCGGCGGCCTGTTTCGTCGAAGCTGCCCAAGCGCATGGCCGTGCACACGACCCCCGTCAAGTGGCCGTCTTGGCGCACCAACCGCACAGGTTGGGCCAGCTCCAGCACCTTCACCCCTTCTTCGCTCCCGGCTTCGACCTCCCGCTTGATGGCCGGCATTTCTTCGCGGGTACGCCGGTAAATGATGGTGACTTCGGCAGCGCCACAACGCAGCGCGGTGCGGGCGGCGTCAATGGCCGCGTTGCCGCCGCCCACAATGCCCACCCGCTTGCCCAACGCTACCTTGCGGTCCGATTTGACCTCTTTGAGGAATGTCAGCCCGTCTATGATGCCCGACGCGCGATCGCCCTCCAAGTCCAGATGCAGGCTTTTGTGGGCGCCCACTGCCAGCAGGATGGCCTTGAAGCCTTGGACCAGGAGATCGTCCAGGCTCAGGTCCTGGCCGATGGTCGTGTGGGTGCGAATGGTCACGCCGGCCTTGCTGATCGCTTCGATCTCTATATCCAGGATGCGCTGGGGCAATCGGAATTCCGGGATCGCCAGTGCCAGATTGCCGCCTGGCCGGGCGGCCGCCTCGAACACGGTGGGCCGATAGCCCAGGCGGGCCAGATCGAAGGCGGCGGCCAGGCCGGCCGGGCCCGATCCCACGATGGCGACTTGCTCCAGCCGCGGTCTGTGGGGTGCGGGCAGCGGCCGGAAGCCATCGCGCAGCATATGGTCGCCCACGAAACGCTTCAAGGCCTTGATGGAAATCGGCTCGCCGCCTGTTTCCAGGGAGCGACAACGATCCTCGCAGGGATGGTGGCAGATATAGCCACAAGAGATCGGGAAGGGATTGGAGCTGCGGATGATCTCAAAGGCCTCGCGATATTCTCGTCTGGCGATGTGCGCAATGAAGGTCGGCACATCGGTCTTGACCGGGCAATTGTATTTGCACGGAGTGGCGATGATCTGGCGACATACCATGGCCGGGCAGCGCTTGTAACGGATGTGCTCGAGGTATTCCTCTCGGAAGTGGCGCAGCGTGGTGAGGACCGGGTTAGGCGCGGTTTTGCCCAGGCCGCACAGTGCGGCATTCTTGACGGTGTTGGCCAGCAGGTCGAGCCGGGCCAGGTCTTCTTCGGTGCCGCGGCCTTCGCTGATGGCGGTCAGGATCTGCAGCATGCGGTTGGTGCCTTCCCGACAAGGCACGCACTTTCCGCAGCTCTCATCGCGAGTAAAGGTCAGGAAGAAGCGTGCCACGTCCACCATGCAGGTGTCTTCATCCATGACCACCATGCCGCCCGATCCCATGATGGAACCGACCTGAGCCAGTTGTTCATAGTCCACCTGGAGGTCCAGATGTCTGGCCGGGATGCAGCCGCCCGAAGGGCCGCCGGTTTGAACAGCTTTGAAGGCGCGCTTGCCGGCGATACCGCCGCCGATGTCGAAGATCAGGCGCCGCAAAGGCAATCCCATCGGCACCTCGACCAGGCCGGTATGGCGTACCTTGCCCACCAGCGAGAAGACCATGGTGCCTTTGCTCTTTTCGGTGCCGATGCTGCTGAACCATTCCGGCCCGCGCGCCAGGATGGCCGGCACATTGGCCCAGGTTTTGACGTTGTTGATGCAGGTGGGTTGGCCCCACAATCCGATTTCGGCCGGGAAGGGCGGCTTGGGCCGCGGCTCGCCGGCTCCGCCTTCCAGGCTGGCGATCAAGGCGGTTTCCTCGCCGCACACGAAGGCACCGGCGCCCCGGCCGATCTTCAGGTTCAGATCAAAGCCCAAACCCAGGATGTCGCTCCCCAGCAGGCCCATCTCGGTAGCTCGCTCCAGGGCCTGCTGCAGGGTCGTGATGGCCAGCGGATACTCGTTGCGCACATAGATATACCCTTCATGTGCGCCGATCGCGTATGCGCCGATGATCATCCCTTCGATCACGGTATGGGGGTCGCTTTCTAGCACGCTGCGGTCCATGTATGCGCCCGGATCCCCCTCGTCGGCATTGCAGATGATGTATTTGACCTGGCCCGGCGCCTCGCGCGCGGCCCGCCATTTGGCGGCGGTCGGGAAGCCCGCGCCCCCGCGGCCGCGCAGGCCTGCCCGGTCGATCATCTCGATCACCTGATCGGGGGTCAGCTCGTGCAGGGCCTTGTAGAGGGAGAAATACCCCCCGCGCGCGATGTATTCTTCGATGTGCTCCGGGTTGATCAGCCCGCAGTTGCGCAGTACGATCCGCTTCTGCTGGGCGAAGAAGGGAAGTTCCTGATAGAGGGGCACCTCGGATAGTTCGTCGGCTCCACCGTCCAGGGGATAGCTGTGCCAGCGGTTTTCCAGGATGTATTCCTCGCCCGTCATGCGTGCCAGGGCGTTCGTGGCGGGGAGACGGTTTTGGGCCAGGGCGGCGACCAGTGCGGTGGCCCGTTCGGGGGTCATTTCGGCGTAAAGGACGCGCGGCCGGCCGGGTATGAGCACGTCTACCAGCGGCTCCATCTGGCAGAAGCCCAGACAGCCGACCCGGGTCACGATGGCGGGCAGGCCATGCGCGGCAATCGCCTTGCAGAGCGCATCGTACACCTCGCCGGCGCCGGTAGCCAGCCCGCAGGTCGCCATGCCTACGGCAATCTTCAATCGGGCCGGATAGAGAGAGCGCAAGCCGGCCTCTCTGGCCTCTTCCAGGTCGTGCAAAGTCCGAATCTTCATGGCTTTCTCCTTCGGCATTTGCCGCGCTTGTCCGCGGTGATGCTCAGGAGACGCGTGTCAGGTTGCTTGATTTTTCTGTGATGTAGCTCCTGATGATTGTCTCGATCTTGCGCGGATTCATTTTGCTGTAGTATTTGCCGTCAATCACGACCAGCGGCCCGAGGGCACAGCCGCCCAGGCAGTATACCTTCTCCAGGGTGAAGCGACCATCTTGCGTGGTGGCGCCGACCTGGATGCCCAGGTCGCTCTGAAGTTTGGCCAGATTGCGGGCTCCCCCACGCACATGACACGCCGTGCCCAAACACACGCGGATCACGTGCTCTCCGCGCGGCTTCAAACTGAAGGCTTTGAAGAAGGTGGCCACCTGATAGAGGTGCCCCAAGGGGATGTCGAGCTGCCGGGCCGCGTGCTCCAACGCTTCCCTCGGCAAGTAGTGATAGACCTCCTGGATGTCTTGCAGAAGTGCCACGGCGGCGCCCTTTTCGCCTCGATAGCGCTCGATGATGGCATCTATGGGCTTCAGATCCATCGCGCGGCTCCTTTCGCCGTTGTTCACGGCAGATCATAGTCGTGAAACGCGCGCAATTGCTCGATGACGTAACGCTGTTCGGTCACGATCGCGTTGACCACGTCACCGATCGAGACCACCCCGACCACGCGACCGTCCTCGACCACCGGCAAATGGCGGATGCGATGCTGGGTCATCAGATCCATGCAGACCTCGATCGGGGTGTTGGGGCGCACGGTGACGACCCGCGGGGTCATGATCTCGCGCACCAGGGTCTCCTTGGACGATTTGCCGTGCAGGATCACCTTGCGGGCATAATCGCGCTCGGAGAACATGCCGACCAGTTTTGCCTCCTCCATGACGAGGACCGCGCCGATCTCCTTCTCGGCCATCAGACGCAGGGCATCGTACACTGTAGCGTCGGGGGAGATCCACCAGTAATGACGCCCTTTGTGTTGCAGGATGTCTTGGACGGTTTTCATCGCTCCCATCATCGCGTCACTCCTTCCATTGGTTGATAAGCTGAGCGGATAACGTCGCCAGGAGGGCAGCGAGCTGCCAAGCGCGCGGGCGGCCATCAGGTCGGATTCGCCCAACGCAAAGCCTTCCGGCAGGGCCCAGTCGCGCGCCCATTTGACCGCTTTGAGCACATGGTAGGTTTGCGTGCGTTTGACCCCAGGGATCCGGGCGACCTGTTTTGTGAGGAAGGACAGCAGGTCCTCCCGGGAACGGAGGACGGCTTCGATCATGATGTCGTAAGCGCCGGTCACGATGGCGACCGAGTTGACTTCGGGCAATTGCGCCAGTTGATCGGCGACCTCCTGGATGCGCTGAGGTTCCACCTCGATGCCGACCAGGACGACTGCGGCGAGGTTGAGCAGATTCGGGTCGGCCATAGCGGTGATGTGAATGATCTGATTGGCCAGGAGCCGTTCGATGCGTTTGCGCACGGTGCCCTCGGCCACGCCCAGTTGGCGCGCAATCTCGACGTTGGCCATCCGGCCATCATGCTGGAGCAGGGCGATGATCTGGCGGTCGAGTTCATCTATCACGGAGTTGTTCATCGGCTTGCCTCGCGGTCGGTCATCGGCGTGGGGCCCGGATCGTCGCGACACCGAGAGCGGCGGCCCGGAATACGAAATGCCAACGAATTGCGTGATATGATGTTAGTTTTCGTATATATTATACCATAGAAATACGTTTTTCGCAAGAG
>JBBIKA010000270.1:0-4901 GCA_037445695.1 Chloroflexota bacterium | reverse complement strand
CCTCATCCATTATCCCCCCTCTCCCCTTGGCCTGCGGCCAAGGGGAGAGGGGGGACAGAGGGGGGTGAGGGTCCGCTCCCAAGGCGCAGTGCGCGGGATAACAGTGAGCAGTTACCTTTCGATCACACTCTTGACAAGCACATGCTAAAGTGCTATACTCGAATCGTCTGAGGGAAACCGTCAAGGTTTCGGGGGCGACGTATGGAGTATAAGGATTACTACAAGATCTTGGGTGTGGCGAAGGACGCGGACGAAAAAGAGATCAAGAAGGCTTATCGGCGGCTGGCTCGCCAGTTTCACCCTGACGTGAATCCTGGTGACAAGGCCGCCGAAGCGCGTTTTAAGGAGATCAACGAAGCCTACGAAGTGCTGAGCGATCCGGAGAAGCGGCGCAAATACGACGAATTGGGCCAGAGCTATCAGCGCTGGCAACAAACGGGCGGCGGACCCGGCGGATTCGACTGGGCGCAGTGGACCGCCGGCGGGCCGGCCGGCACGCGAGTGGCCTACGGCGACCTCGACGAGATCTTCGGCCGGACCGGCTTCTCCGACTTCTTCGAGGCGATCTTCGGCAGCATGGGCATGGGCGCCGGCCGAGGGGGCGCAACCATGCGCGGCCAGGACATCGAGCAGGAAGTGGAGATCACGCTCGAAGAGGCGTTTCGGGGCGCGCAGCGCATCGTGCAACTGGATGGCCGCCGTCTGGAAGTGAAGATCCCGCCGGGGGTCAAGACCGGATCGCGGGTGCGGGTGGCCGGCGAAGCGCCAGCGGCGGGCATCAAGGGATTGCCGCGCGGCGACCTCTATCTGCGCATCAAGGTCCTGCCGCATACGGTGTTCGAGCGCCGCGAGGACGACCTGTATTGCGAAGTGCCGGTAGACCTGTTCGTGGCGCTGTTGGGCGGCGAGGTGCGCGTGCCGACGTTGAGCGGATCGGTTGTCCTGCGCATTCCGCCCGGCACGCAATCGGGCCGCACGTTTCGCCTGGCCGGCCAGGGGATGCCCCGGCTGCGCGCGGCCAACGAACGCGGCGACCTCTACGCTAAGGTGCGCGTCGTCCTGCCCGAAAAGCTGAGCGACCGCGAACAAAAACTTGTCCGTGAATGGGCCGCCCTGCGCGGCGTTGCGGTGTGAGCCATGACACCCTCTTCCGATCTTTGGGATGAACCCTGCTATGCGATCGGGGCCGTCGCGGAGATGGTCGAGCTCCACCCGCAGACGCTGCGGCGTTATGAGGAGCTCGGCCTGTTGGTACCCGCGCGCAAAGCCGGACGTCGCCTGTATTCCCCGCGCGACGTGGAACTGTTGCGCTACATCTCCCGTCTCAGCACTGAGCTGGGCCTCAATCTGGCCGGCATCGAGGTGATCTTGCGCCTCAACCGGCGCATCAACGAGCTGGAGGCCGAGGTCGAACGCCTGCAGCGCGTGCGCGCCGAGCTGGAAGCACAGATCACCGCTTTAGAGGCGCAGTTAGCCCGTATTATCTAGCTGCGGCCCGCCGACGTTCTCCTGCCCTGCGCGAACCCGCCGGGGCGGGTTATCCGGCGTGAGGTCACGCCGAATCCTACAATAAGGAGCGTATCCCATGATGCAAGAACGAGATCTACAAGAGCTGGCAGAACTGGTGAGCCCCGAAGCTCCCGTCCTGAGCCTGTATCTGAACGTGGACCCGCATCGTCGCTCCAATGAAGAGTACAGGCTATCGTTGCGCCAGTTGCTTTCCCAGGCGGAAGATCAGGGTGCAGCGCCGGCCGATATTGCGCGCATCGAACGCTTCTTCGATCACGAGTATAGCCGCCAGGGCCGCGGAGTAGCCTGTTTCAGCCTTCAACAGAAGGATTTCTGGCGGAAGTATGAGCTGTTGGTGCCGGTAGAAGACTTTGTGTTCCTGGGCCCGCGGCCTTATATCAAGCCGCTCAGCGATGTGATGGACAACTACGGTCGGTTTGGGGTGGTGATGATAGATCGCGAGGGCGCGCGCGTGCACATCTATCACCTGGGCGCGCTGGAAGACACAGCCGGCACCTTCGGCGAAGAGGTCAAGCGGCACAAACAAGGCGGCTGGGCCGCGCAAAAACTGCAACGTTACGAGGATCAGGCGGCCGCCCACAACCTCAAAGAGGCGGCGGCCTGGGCCGACGACTATCTGCGCGAGCGCAAGGTGCCGCGCATCATCGTCTCGGGCAGCGAGGGCAACCTGGCCCTCTTCCGCGATGTGGCCCCGCGCAGCCTGCTGGAAAAGATCGTCGGCGAGATGCGACTGGACATGAACGCCTCGGCCGCCGAGGTGTGGGAGCACGCCTTTGCCGTGGCGCAGGCGGCCCAGAAACAGGCCGAAGACGACCTGTTGCAAGAGGTGGTCACCGTGGCGCGCAAGGGCGGCGCGGCCGCCACCGGCCTGGCCGACACCCTGGTGGCCATGCAGGCCGGCCGGGCGCACCAGCTCTTGCTCAGCCGCAACCTGCATGTACCGGGGCATCACTGCACCCACTGCAACGCCCTGGTGATCGAACCGCTGAGCGCGTGCCCCTACTGCGGCAACGGCCTGACCCCCACCGCCGACGTGGTCAACCTGGCGCTCCATCAGGCCGTCGAGACCGGCGTCAAGATCTCGATCCTGGAGCCGGGGCCGCTGTTGAATGAGATCGGGGGGATCGCGGCAGTCTTGCGCTATTGATCCGGCCGCTGCCGGCCCTTGCAGGACATTCAGGCTCTGCGGCTTTTGGTGGGAAGACGGTAGGACTCGCAACTTGCATCGCCCCATCCCCCAGCCCCTTCCCCGCCAGGCGGGGAAGGGGCGAGAGCGATAGCGGGGTATTTTGGCCGCCTTCGGCGGCCAAAATACCTCTTTCAGAGGATTTCCCGCCCCCCGCAAGCGGGGGGCGGGGTCAGGGGTGGGGGGCTAACTGCATCCGAAATTGCGAAGACATCTCTCGTCCCACCAGAAGCTGAAGAACCGACATTCACGTGCCGGCCACCTTAGAAGTGCCCGGCACGCATAGGAAGAGAAGGATTGTAGTCATGATGCGATTTGACCGATTTACCGACCAAGCCCAAGAGGCCGCGCGACGGGCCTACGAAATCATGCAGCGCTACGGCCATAGCCAGGTGGATGTCGAGCACATCTTCCTGGCCATGCTGGAGCTGCCCGAGAGCCTGGTGGCCGAGATGCTGGAGCGCATGGACGCGCCCCTGGCGCTGTTCAAAGAGCGGTTGCAAGATAACCTGCAGCGCACCCCGCGCACGGCCGGGCCGATGATGTACCCCCAGGCCGTGGCCCAGGTCTTCATCACCCCGCGGCTCAAACGCGTGATAGACCAGGCGATGGAAGAGGCGCGCGCGCTCAAAGACGAGTACGTCTCCACCGAGCACCTCCTTCTGGCGATCGCCGGCGAGCGCGCCGGCTTCTCGGCCGGCCTGCTGCGCGAGGCCCGCATCACGCGCGACATGATCCTGGCGGCCATCGAAAAAAGCCGCGGGGGACAGCGGGCATCCTCGCCAGCGGCCGAAACCCGCTACCGCACCCTAGAGAAATACGCGCGCGATCTGACCGCCCTGGCCCGCGAAGGCAAGCTCGACCCGGTCATCGGCCGCGATGCCGAGATCATGCGGGTCATCCAGGTGCTCAGCCGACGCACCAAGAACAACCCGGTGCTCATCGGCGAGGCCGGCGTCGGCAAGACCGCCATCGTCGAAGGGCTGGCGCAGAAGATCGTGGCCGAAGATGTGCCCGACCTGCTGATCGGCAAGCGCCTGATGAGCCTCGACCTGGCCGCGATGATCGCCGGCACCCGCTTTCGGGGCGAGTTCGAAGAGCGCCTGAAGGCCACCATCGAGGATGTCCAACGTGCGGCCGGCGAGATCATCCTCTTCATTGACGAGCTGCACACCGTGGTGGGCGCGGGCAGCGCCCAGGGCGCCATGGACGCCAGCAACATGCTCAAGCCGGCCCTGGCGCGCGGGGAGTTGCGCTGCATCGGCGCCACCACCCTGGACGAATATCGCCAGCACATCGAAAAGGACAGCGCGCTGGAACGCCGCTTCGCGCCGATCTACGTAGACGAGCCGACGGTGGAGGAGGCCATCGAGATCCTGCGCGGCATCCGCGACCGCTACGAACGCCACCATCAGGTCACCTTCAGCGACGACGCGCTGGTGGCCGCGGTGAGGCTCTCGCACCGCTACGTGACCGACCGCCGCCTGCCCGACAAGGCCATTGACCTGATAGACGAGGCCGGCTCGGCCCTGCGCGTGGCGTTGCAGACCATGCCCGAACCGTTGCGCCGGGCCAAGAAGCGCCTGGCCGAGCTGAAGGCCGAGGAGGACGCCGCGTTCCTGGCCAACGATTACGCCCGGGCGGCCGAGCTGAAGAGCGAACGCCTGAAGATCGCCGGCCAGTATGAGGTGGAACGCGAGGCGTGGCGCAAGAGCAGCGGCCTGGACGACGTGATCGAAGCGTCGGACATCGCGGCGGTGGTGGCCCGTTGGACGGGCATCCCGGTGAACACGATGCTCGAAGGAGAGACCGCCAAGCTGTTGCGGATGGAAGAGGAGCTGCACCGCCGGATCGTGGGCCAGGACGAGGCGATCAAGGCCGTGGCCGACGCGTTGCGCCGGGCGCGCAGCGGCCTGAAGAACCCGAAGCGGCCGATCGGCAGCTTCATCTTCCTGGGCGCCAGCGGCGTCGGCAAGACCGAGCTGGCCAAGGCGCTCGCCGAGTTCCTGTTCGACGATGAAGACGCGCTCATCCGCATTGACATGAGCGAGTACCAGGAGCGCCACACCGTCAGCCGCATGTTCGGTGCGCCGCCGGGCTATGTGGGCTACGAAGAAGGCGGCCAGCTCACCGAGGCCGTGCGCCGCCGGCCCTATCGGGTGATCCTCTTCGACGAGATCGAGAA
>JBBIKA010000269.1:0-4926 GCA_037445695.1 Chloroflexota bacterium | reverse complement strand
CCCCCAAACCCCCTCCTCAGCGCCCCCGCTCTCCCCTTTCAGGGGAGAGCGGGGGACCGGAGGGTGAGAGAGGTAAGGTGGTCGAAAGAGAAATTCTTGGCTAACAAAGCACTACATACTCGCAAGCCGGACGTTACGTCACGCTGCCAGGCTGCGGATCGCCGTGGTCCCGGCGGCCGGCTGTCCGAAGATGCTTCCCTCGGCGACCCGCCGAGCGATCTCCTCGATGTGGCCCAGGCGCCGGCCGTACGCGCCGTAGGCGTTGACCAGGGCGATGCCGTCGGCGCCGGCGCGATAGGCGCGCAGCGCGGCCCGGTCGTATTCGGTCGGATCGAGGGTGCTGTTGACGTGCGGCGCAGCTTCCAGTTCCTCGCCGGGCACGGGATCTTCGTCGGGCCGCGTCGGCTGTTGCCAGGCCGGATCGAAGCGCTTGCCGCGCGGCTCGTCCACCGACTCTTGATCCAGGATCGCGTAGAGCGGCACGCCGTAACGTCGCGCCAACGCCGCATAGGGCGCCATATCCCACGCCTGGACGCAAATAAAGTCGAGCACGCCGTTCGCCAGCCACGCTTCCAGGTCAATGCGCTGGCCGGCCAGATCGCTGAAGGCGTGATAGCCGTCTACCACGCTGGCGCTGAGGCCGATGTGCCGGCTCTGCGTCCGCGCTACAGCATCCAGCGCGCCGCGGATCTCGGCCAGAAGGCTTGTCAACACGTCGTAGCCGTGGCGCTCCGGGTCGGCGACGGGCGGCCAGCGCGTGAAGTCCAGATTGATGCCGTCTACATCGTAGGTGCTCGCCAGCTCGACCAAGAGGTCGGCGATGAAGCGCCGCGGGGCCGGCAGGGCATAATCCCACTGCGGCCGGCCGGGCTTGCGCCACTCGGGATGTTCCTGCCAACACCGACCGTTGAAGCATTCCTCGACCGCCCGGCCCAGCGGCCCGTTGGTGAAGAAGAGGTTCATGCGCAGGCCGGCATGAAATTCGACGCCGGCCGCATGGCACGCCTGGGCCATCACACGCATCCCCTCCCGGCCGTTGGCGCACGCCCAGCGCAGATAGTCGTGCGCGCGGCGGTCGCCGCGACGCAACAGGGGCCATTGGTCGGGCCGAACCGCTGCGCCGACCAGATCGGCCGTTCGGCTCGGCCAGTTGGTCACGGCTGTCGCGGGCGACTGCAGGATGATCGCCCGCACGTCGCTATCGCGCAAGGTCTGCCCATAGCGGGCTTCGATGTCGCTGCCGGGTACACCCGCCTGCCAATAGGGGCTATAGCCATCGTGAAAGAAGAGGACCCGCTTGTGGCCGGGGTCGGCCGCGTCCCGCCGATACGCCGCAACCTGTTCGTCGCTCAACCGGTCCAGCCGCACCGCCGAGACGGCGCCGCGCACCAGGCCCCACGGCTGCGAGCAGAACGTGCCGTAGGGCACGCGCAGGCGCAGCGTTCGACCGTCCAGGCGGGCGCAAGTCCAATAGCACATGACCTCGACCCCCAGGGGGCCCATGGGCCGGCCATGCCGCGTGCCGCGTTCGGGGAACACGTGGACGAAGGCCGGATCGCCGTCCAGGGCCGCATCCACGCCGTCGAGCGCCTGCCAGAGCACCGGCCGCAGATCCAGCCGCGGGACACCGATCCAGATGGCGTACCAGCCCGGGAGATCGAGGGGGATTTCGATCGTGGGAGGAAGAGCCGCGGGGCCATCGTCGCCGGCCAGGTCGTTCACCATGAGCAGGCGGCCGACCTGTCCATCGGCCAGGACATAGGGCCGGGACCACCATCGGCCGCGCTGCGGCCCGGCCGGCTCGACCCCCAGGTCGCGCAGGAGGATCGCGTCGCCGGGGAGTGGCCCGGCAGCGCGAGCTGCGACCAGATCGGAGAAGACGCGGCCCCGGCGGACGACGTCCAGGTAAGCAGGGATGGCAGTCACGGCAACTGTTTCCGCGCGGCAATGTGAGACTTTGATATCAGCATATCATAGATGTGAGAATCTGTCAAGAATCTCACAGTATTTGACATCGCTGCGGATCGTAGTATACTGTAGACGGCAAGTGCCTGGTGCCGTCTGGAAAGGCCGGGCGCTTTCGATTGCATTGTGTGCTGTACAGCAAAGGAGCCGGTCATGATCCCCGAAGAACGCCGCGTAAAGATCCAACAGCGACTTGCCCAACGCCCCACGGTCACCATTGCAGAACTCGCCGAAGAGCTCGGCGCCTCGGAAATGACCATCCGCCGGGACCTCGATGAACTGGAGGCGCGGGGCATCTGCCAGCGCATCCACGGCGGCGCGATCAGCTTACGGGTTCAGGAATATCGCGGCCCGGCCTACCCCTCTTACGGCCAACGCGAACAGCAGCAGGCGCGCGAGAAGACGGCCATCGCCCGGGCGGCGGCCGGTCTGGTGCAACCGGCCGAGGTGATCGCCATTGACACCGGCACAACGGCCGCGTACCTGGCCCAGGCGCTCCGCAACACCTATCCGCTGACGGTGATCAGCAACTCGCTGAGCGTCCTCGATCAGCTACACGACGTGACCGCCATCGCGCTGATCTGCCCCGGCGGCGCGCTCTCGGTGGAGGATCGCAATCTGGCCAGCGGCGACCTCTCCTTTGTCGGACCGTTGACGGTCGCCGCGCTCCGCAACTTCCGGCCGAACAAGGCGTTCATCACCACATCGGGATTGACGGTGGCCGACGGCATCACCAACGCGGCCCTGCTCCAGGCCGAGATCAAGCGCACCTTGATCGAGATCTCGGAAGAGGCGATCCTCATCACCGACCATACCAAGTTCGGTCGAGCGTCGGGCTTTCTGGTGGCCAGGGTGACCGCGTTCCGCAAGATCATCACCGATGTGGCTGCGCCGGCCGAGGATGTGGCCGCGCTGCGCCGCCAGGGGATCGAGGTGATTCTGGTCGAGCCGGCCGGCGATGTGCAGCCATTGCGACGACGATAAGGGGGCACGCGCCAATGAGTTGCGCGGCAGGCGCGATGGGAAGCGTCCAACATAGCAGGTGAAGGAGCGGGAGGGAGCAGAGATGCAGACGGTGATCGGCATTGATCTGGGCACGACCGGCTGCAAGGCGGTGGTTTATCGTACGGACGGCCGGCTGCTGGGGGAAGGGTATCTGGAGTACGGCCTGATCACGTTGTCGGACGTGATGATCGAGCAGGATCCGCAGGCGTGGTGGGAGCTGACGCAGCGCGCCATCGGCCTGGCGCTGGAGGCGGCCGATGCCGATCGTTCGACCGTGGCCGGCATCGCGGTGAGCTCGCAGGGCATCTCGTTCGTCCTGCTCGACGCGGCCGGTCGGCCGCTCGGCAATGCGATCAATTGGCTGGATGGCCGCGCGACGGAAGAGTGTGCGCTCATCCTGGACCGCTATGGTGCCGAGGAGCTGTTTCGGCTCACCGGCAAGCGGGCCGCACCGTTTTACGTGCTCCCCAAGCTGCTCTGGATCCGTCGTCACCGGCCAGAGGTCTGGCGCCAGGCGCGCATGATCCTGATGGGCCACGACTATCTGGTTTACCGGCTGTGCGGCGAACGGGCTACGGATCATTCGATGGCCGGCGGCACGCTGCTCTACGATCTGGCCGGGCAGGACTGGAGCCAGGAACTGCTCGATGCGTTCGACATCCCCCGCGACCTGCTTCCACCGGTGCGCTGGTCAGGCGCGGCAGTCGGCGGGCTGTTGCCGTCCGTGGCCGGGGAATTGGGACTGCGCCGCGATGTCGTGGTGGCGGTCGGCGGGCAGGATCAGAAGTGCGCGGCGCTGGGTGCAGGACTGACGGACGCCGCGGCAACCGTCTCGCTGGGCACAGCGGCGGCGATCGAACAGATGATGGATCGGCCGGCCACCGACCCACAGTTGCGGATCCCCACCTTCCCCTTTGTCCGGCCGGCGCGCTGGGTGTTGGAGGGGGTGGTGGCGACGGCCGCCGGCAGCCTGCGCTGGTATCGCAACACAGTCGCGACGGGCATGGCCTATGCCGCGCTGGATGCAGAGGCGGCGGCCGTGCCGGCCGGCAGCGAGGGAGTGCGCTTCTATCCGCACCTGGCCGGCGCGACCAGCCCCCATTGGGCCAATGCGGCGCGCGGGGCCTTCCACGGGTTGAGCCTGGCGACCACCCGCGGACATCTGACGCGCGCGGTGCTGGAGGGGGTGGCGTATCAGATCCGCGCAAACCTGGAGATCACCGAAGAGATTGCCGGGCCGGCGGCCGAGGTGATCCTCTATGGTGGAGGTGCCCAGAGCGCGCTATGGCGCGCGATCATCGGCGACGTGCTGGGCCGGCCGATCGCGTGGACCGCCACGGTTGAGACCGCCGGCCTGGGCGCGGCCATGTTGGCGGCCGTGGGGTGCGCCGCGTGCGCGTCGCCGGACGAGGCGCGCGCTCAAATGGGGCCGCCGCTGGATCGGCGGGAGCCCCAAGCCGACCGCGTCGCCCTCTACGCGGCACATTTCGCGGCTTATCGCCGCGCCGAGGCGCTGTTGCTGCGCGATGCAGCGTAGGGGCATAATGAGAGACTGGCAGCCAGACTGCCCTTATCCTCCGTGATTGCGACGCGCCGGCGCCGTCTTTGGATTGCGACGCCATGGCGTCGCTTTTGGATTGCGCGCGAGCGAAGCCAAAGCAGGGTCATGACCCCGTAATCCAAAGCGGGGACACGCCCTTGTCGCGGGACTCGCCACAGCAAGTCAGGCTTCGACTGCTTGAGAAGGGACCTTGCGTCCCTGATGATGCGGCATGTCAGATGGTTGTAAGGCGCTCATCCTGTCGGAACAGACGGCAGAATGGTAGCATGGTAGATTGGTAGATTGGTAGATTGGTAGAGTGGTAGAGTGGTAGAGTGGGCATCACCCCCGGTCTACCAATCTACCAATCTACCAACCTACCAATCTACCAACCTACCAATCTACCAACCTACCAA
>JBBIKA010000268.1:0-4939 GCA_037445695.1 Chloroflexota bacterium | reverse complement strand
TCTCCCCCGTTTCGGGGGAGAGGAGGAAAGCAAAGAGGGGTTTGGAGGCGGCGGCTTCGCCGCCGCCTCCAAACCCCATTATCTCTCCCTCTTCTCTCCTGGCCTTCGGCCAGGAGAGAGGAGGGAGGAGGAGCGAGGCAGGTAGTTACAAATCGGGCTGGATATACATCTTTATTGTGAGGTCTAACATATGGATGATGCCGCATTGACTGCCCTCCCCAACTATCGCCGCGTGTCCGACCGGATCGCCACGTCGGGCATGCCGACCGAGGCGCAATTGGGCGACATCGCCCGCGCCGGCTTCGAGGTGGTCATCAACCTGGATCAGCAGCCCTCCCGCTATGCGTTGCCCGATGAGCGCGGCGCGGTCGAGGCGCTGGGGATGATCTACGAGCCGATCCCCGTGGTTTGGGATAGCCCCGGCCACGCCGAATTCGTCCGCTTCTGCGCGGCGCTGGAACGCTACGCCGACTGCCGCGTCTTCGTGCATTGCGTCGCCAACTATCGCGCCTCGGTCTTCATGGCGCTCTACCGGATCCACCGCCTGGGGTGGCCGCCGGCCGCCGCGCTGGCGGAGCTGACGCAGGTCTGGCAGCCGAACGAGACCTGGCAGAAATTCATCGAAAGCGAGTTGGCGCAATGAGCGTGATTTCAGACCGACTGCCGGCGTTTGCCCGCACCAGGCAATTCAGTTATGCGGCGGCCTATTACATCGGCTTTGTGGCGCTCGGCCTCGTCGGCGCGGTGATGGGGCCGACCCTGCTCGGCCTCGCGGCGCACACCGGCTCCACGCTCGGCCAGATCAGCTTCCTGTTCACCGCGCGGGCGCTCGGCTACTTCGGCGGCTCGCTGATCGGCGGCCGGCTGTACGATCGGCTGCCCGGCCATCGGGTGATGGCGAGCGTGCTGGCGGTGATCGCCGGGATGCTGCTGCTGGTGCCGATCGTGCCGTTGCTCTGGCTCCTGGCCGCGGCGCTGCTGATCCTGGGCCTGGGCGAAGGCGCGTTGGACGTGGGCGGCAACACGCTCCTGGTGTGGGTCTATCGGGAGCAGGTCGCGCCGTACATGAACGCGCTGCACTTCTTCTTCGGCGTGGGCGCGTTCGTTTCACCGATCATCGTGGCGCAGGCGATCCAGGCGACCGGCGAAATCGTGCTGGCGTACTGGGCGCTGGCCGTCCTGATGCTGCCGCCCCTCGTGTGGCTGGGCCGGCTGCCCAGCCCCCAACGGCAGGTCGTCACCGAAGCGCGGCGTTCAGGCCGCACCAACTGGCAGATGTTGCTCCTGCTCGTGCTTTCGTTCTACGTCTACGTCGGCGCCGAGCTGAGCCTGGGCAACTGGCTCTCGACCTACGCCGTCAAGCTCCGCCTGGCCGACGCGGCCGGCGCGGCGTATCTGACCTCCGCGTTCTGGGGCGCGTTCACCGCCGGCCGGCTCGTCTCGATCCCGCTCGCCACCCGCTTCACCGAGCGCACCGTGCTGCTGGCCGACCTGGTCGGCAGCCTGGGGTTCGTCGCCCTCATCCTGCTCTTCCCCCATTCCGCGGCCGTCCTGTGGATTGCCGCGTGCGGCGCGGGCTTTGCCATGGCCTCGATCTTCCCGACGATGATCTCGTTCGCCCAGCGCCACATGACGATCACCGGCCAGATCACCAGCCTCTTCCTGGCGGGATCGAGCCTGGGGAGCATGACGCTGCCGCTGCTGATCGGCCAATTGTTCGACCAGATCGGCCCGGCGGTGATGGTGATCTTCGTGGCGGCCGCCCTGGGCGTCGAGCTAGTACTCTACGGGCTACTGCTGATCGTAGTGGCGAGGAAAAATGGTCAACAGACAACTTGATGTCATCTACCCGCATGGCTTTCGATCCGTCCGCCTTTTTGCACGAGCTGCGTCGCCGGCGTGACTACGCCGGGCAGATCGTCCACGCGCAGACGATCCCGGCCCGGCCGCCGCGCTTCGGCGAACTGCAGGTGCAGCTCAGCCCGGCGGTGCGCCGGGCGTTGGCCGCGGCCGGCGCGGAGCGGCTCTACACCCATCAGGCCGCGGCGATCAACGCCGCGCTGGCCGGCCAACACGTGGTGATCGCCACCTCCACGGCCAGCGGCAAGACCCTCTGCTTCAACGTGCCGGTGCTGGAGGCGCTGGCGCGCGATCCGCTGGCGCGGGCGCTCTATCTCTACCCGACCAAGGCCCTGGCCCAGGATCAGCTCGGCAAATGGCAGGCGCTGGTCGCCGGGGCCGGCGAGGGGATCGTCAACCCGCTGGCGGCGACCTACGACGGTGACACGCCCCAAGCGGCGCGCGCCCGCGTGCGCAAGACCGCGCGCGTGCTGCTGACCAACCCCGACATGCTGCACACCGGCATCCTGCCCAATCACCCGTTGTGGGCCGAGTTCTTTCGCCATCTCAAATATGTGGTCATAGACGAGGCCCACACCTATCGGGGCGTGTTCGGCTCGCAGGTGGCCTGTGTGCTGCGGCGGCTGCGCCGAGTGTGCGCGCTCTATCAAGGAACAGGAAGCCGATGGCCAGGCGCGGCAGGCCGGGGCGCAGGGGTCGAAAGCCGCGGGGCCGGGCCTTCCGGGTCGGGCCCCCTCTTCATCGCCACCTCGGCGACCATCGCCAATCCGGCCGAACATTTCGAGCTGCTGACCGGCTTGCCGGCGACGGTGATCGCCGACGACGGCTCGCCGCACGGCCCGCGGACGTTCGTGTTGTGGAACCCGCCCTTCCTCGATCGCAGTCGCACGGCCCGGCGCAGCGCCAACCACGAGGCGAGCGACCTGTTCACCGCGCTCGTCGCCGCAGGGGTGCGGACGATCGCCTTCACGCGGGCGCGCGTGATTGCGGAGCTGTTGCTGCGCTACGCGCGCGCCGCGTTACAACGCAATCGCGCCACGGCCGATCTGGCCGGCCGCATCGCGGCCTATCGCGCCGGCTACCTGCCGGAGGAACGCCGCCGCATCGAGCGGGAGCTGTTCGGCGGCCGGCTGCTGGGCGTAACGGCCACCAGCGCGCTGGAGCTGGGGATTGACGTCGGCGGCCTGGACGCGGCGATCCTGGTCGGCTATCCGGGCACCATCGCCAGCCTGTGGCAACAGGCCGGCCGCGCCGGCCGCGGGGACGCGGCCTCGCTGACGATCCTGATCGGCCTGGACGACCCGCTCGATCAGTACTACATGCGCCATCCGGCCGAGCTGCTGGGCCGACCCCATGAACACGCCCTGCTCGACCCCGACAACGTCTACATCCTGCAGCGCCATCTGCCGTGCGCCGCGCACGAGATCCCCCTGCATGTGGCGGCCGAAGAGCAGGCGGCGGCCGCTCAGAACGGGCCGGACGACGAGACGCTCTTCGGGCCCGGCTTCGTGGACGCGATGGTGGCGCTCGAAGAAAGCGGCGTCCTGCGCTTCACCGGCGAGCGGTGGATCTATGCGCGGGCCGACTATCCGGCGCAAGACGTCAGCCTGCGGGATGCCGAGGGGGAGCGCTTCGCCATCTTGAACGAAGCCAACGGCTACCGCATGTTGGAGGAGATCAGCAGCACAACCGCGGCGTTTCGCGTCCATCCCGGCGCCATCTACCTGCACCAGGGCGAGTCGTACCTGGTGACGGAATACAACGCGGAGCTGCGCCACGCCATCGTGAAGCCGGTCAACGCGGACTATTACACCCAGCCGCGCGAGGTCAACGACGTGCGCATCGTGCGATCGCTGCGGCACCGGCCGCTATCGGCCGGCGCGGCCTATCTGGGCAAGGTGCGGGTGCGGGGCCAGGTGATCGGCTTTCGCCGCCTCCAGCAGTTCACCGAGGCGGTGCTGGGCGAGGAGCCGCTGGACATGCCGGTCACCGAATACGAGACGATCGGCCTGTGGTGGGATCTGCCCCCGGAGCTGCCGGCCGAGCTGGCCCTCCGCGGGCTGGACTTCCTGGGCGGCCTCCACGCGGTCGAGCACGCGGCCATCGGCATCCTGCCGCTCTTCGCCATGTGCGACCGCTGGGACATCGGCGGGCTGAGCACCCCGCGCCACCCCGACACCGACGCCGCGCAGATCTTCATCTACGATGGCTTTCCGGGCGGGGTGGGCATCGCGGAGAAGGGCTTCGAGCTGTTGCCCGAGCTGTGGGCGGCCACGCTCGACGTGATCCGCGGCTGCCCGTGCGAAAGCGGGTGTCCGGGCTGCGTGCAAAGCCCCAAGTGCGGCAACTTCAACCAGCCGCTGGATAAACAAGCGGCCGTGCTGATCCTCCAGCGGCTGCTAGAGGGACAGCGCGGCGCTATGGCCGGATCTCGAAGTCGTGGGTGATCTGTGTCACCCCGCGGATCGTGGCAGCCACCGAGCAGTACTTCTCTTCCGAGAGCTTGATCGCGCGTTCGACCTTTTGGGGGTCGAGGTTGGGGCCGGAAACCACGTAGTGCAAGTGGATGCGCACGAAGGGCCACGGCGGTTCGGGGGCCTGTTCGGCATCCGCGATTACGCTCAAACCGGTCAGTTGCGCCCGCTGCTTCTGCAAAATGTCCACCACGTCGTACCCCGAACAGGCGCAGAGCGCGATCACCAACAAATCCGACGCTTTGGCCCCGCGCCAGTCGGTCCAGCCCGCCTCATCCGGCTTCTGCCAGTAGCCGACCGTGACGGTTCGTCCGCCGCTGTCGCGGCCCACGAACAGCCGGCTGTCATCGCCGGTCCATTTCACTGCGATCTGCCCCATAAAAACCACTCCCTTTGTGTCAAATTAATGCGGTCCTACAGGCTGTCCCCGATGCCAAGGAGCGGTTTTACCCCCATCACCGTCCTCGCCGCCTGATCGGGGCGGGGAGAAACCTCCGGCGACCGCCGCGACGGCCCGCGGCGGTCCGCCCCGCGCCGGCCCGGCCGACCGTAAACGGTCGGGCTACGATGTGGACGCCCCGTGAACGGGGCTAGATCCGACGCCG
>JBBIKA010000267.1:0-4958 GCA_037445695.1 Chloroflexota bacterium | reverse complement strand
GGGGCCACGCAAGTTGCGAGTCCTACCGCCCTCCCACCAAAAGCCGCAGAGCCAAAATTAACAAAACACTTTGCCGGCATGCAGATCTTCCTCGGCCGCTTCGACGGCGCGAATGAGCGCGCGTGCCTTGTTCAGGGTTTCGTGGTACTCGTTTTGCGGGATCGAGTCGGCGACGATGCCGGCGCCGGCCTGGACGCTGACGGTTTGTCCGCTCATGACGAGGGTGCGGATGGCGATGCAGGTGTCGAGGGAGCCGTCGTAGGAGAAGTAGCCCACGGCGCCCGCGTAGATGCCGCGCGGCTCCGGCTCCAGGTCGGCGATGATCTGCATGGCCCGGATCTTGGGCGCGCCGCTGACGGTGCCGGCCGGGAAGGTGGCCTGCACCAGGTCGAATCCGTCGTATTGCGCCTGGAGCCGGCCTTCGACCTGGGAGACGATGTGCATGACGTGCGAGTAGCGCTCGATGGTCATCAGTTCCGGGGTATGCACCGAGCCGTACTCGCAAACGCGGCCCAGGTCGTTGCGGGCCAGATCCACGAGCATGACGTGTTCGGCGCGCTCCTTCGGGTCGGCCAGCAGTTCGCGCGCCAGGGCCTGATCGGCGGCCGGATCGGGGCCGCGCGGCCGCGTGCCGGCGATGGGGCGCAGGAGCGCCTGGCGGCCCTCCAGCCGCACGTGCACCTCGGGCGAGGCGCCGATCAGGCGCAGCGGCTCCGGCCCGGCCAGGTGGCCGAAGTCGAAGAAGAACATGTAGGGCGAGGGGTTCAGCCGCCGCAAGGCCCGATAGATGGCAAACGGCGCGGCGCTCGTCTCCCGGCTCAGACGCTGCGACAGCACGACCTGGAAGATGTCGCCGGCCGCGATGTGCTCTTGGGCCCGCACGACACCCGCCATGTACTGTTCGGCCGTGACGTTGGAGCGCAAGGCGCCGGGGGCCGGTTGCGCTGGGGCCGCCTGGAGCGGCGGCAGCGGTCCGGCCAGGCGACGCTCCAGGGCGTCGAGCCGCGCCTCGGCCTCTTGCCGCGCGGCCGCCTCGTCGTCCGTCACGCGGGCGTTGGCGATCAACAGCAGGCGGCCATAGGCGTGGTCGAAGGCGATCACCGTATCGGCCTGGAGGAAGATGGCGTCGGGGTGGGTCGGGTGCGGCCGCAAGGAGAGGGTGGGCTCGAAGAAGCGCATCGTTTCGTAGCCCAGGTAGCCCACCAGGCCGCCGACGAAGCGCGGCAGGCCGGGAACGGGTTCGGCCGCGCAACGGTTCAGCTCGCGGCGGAGCACGGCCAGCGGATTGGCGTCGGCCGGCACGTATTCGTGGACGATGCCCTGGGCGGTATGGCGTTCGACGTGGCGGCCGCGGAGCACGATGGCCTGGGTGGGGTGGACGCCGATGAAGGAATAGCGCGCGACATGCTCGCCGCCCGTTACGCTTTCCAATATGAAGGAGGGTCCCTCGCCGGCCAGGCGCAGATAGACGGAGACGGGCGTCTCCAGGTCGGCCGGCAGTTCGCGCACGATCGGGACAAGGCGGACCCGCCCGGGTGGGGTGGCCGCAACAACAGTGGTTTCTGGCACCATGGTGAACCTCCGCAAGGGTCTGACAAACACAAAGCCCTCTCGCGTCTCAGGGACGGGAGAGGGCTTGCCCGCGGTGCCACCCTGGTTAGGCCGGCCCGTTTCCCGTTCGGGAAACAAAAACCCCGCCGTGATGACGACGGGGTGATCAAAGCCAGCCTCACTCGTTCGAGTACGGCCGCAGCGTCGCCGCGCGGCTTATACTCTTTGCCCTGATAACGGTGGCAACTCCGGCACGGGCTACTGGCCAAAGCCAATGGGCTTTGACGTTCGCCTTGCAGCTCTGAGGTCCATTCGGCGCCGCCGCCTGGACGGGGCTTTCACCTGTCCCCCGTTCTCTGGACCATCGGTCCGACGCGTACTCGTCCTCTTCATAGCCGTTGAGGGTTGTCGTATTTGGTTGGCCGCTAATATACCAGACCTGCGCGTGGATGTCAAATCGCCGAAATGAACAACGATAGACGTGCCAGGCACTTCGAAAGTGCCTGGCACGTCTATTTCCTGGTTCGTTACATCGTACAGCCTCCACTCCCGTCCCCGCCCCCGCTTGCGGGGGCGGGGGGAAGCCGAAGGGGGGTTTTGGGGGGGGGGCCCGCCCCCCCCCCCGCCCGGGGGGGGGGCCCCCCCCCACCCCCCCCCCCCGGGGGGGGGGGGGGGGTCGCCGTGGGGGGGGGTGGGGGGGCCGCCCCCCCCCCCCCCAAAACCCCTTTCTTAGCCGATTCCCCCTCTCCCACCTGGCGGGAGAGGGGGTCAGGGGGTAGGGGCCGCCACCCCTCTCCCGCCTGCGGAAGAGGGGCCGGGGGTGAGGGCGTTGCTCTGGTCGCACAACATGCGGGGCAATGGTGAACGGGTTCGACCGCGTCTGATTTGGCGCGTCTGCTTTTGGCTGTTATAGTATGGGGCCGTGATCGTTGCGTCGAACGCGCCGGTGTGACCGGCCGAGACCATAGAGGGAGGACGGAATACCATGATCAGCTACCGCAAGGAGCTCTGGTTCAATGTGCCGGGCCGACGGGCCTTCATCAATATCACGCCGCAAGTTGAGGCGTGCGTGCGCGAGAGCCGGATTAAAGAGGGGCTATGCCTGGTGAACGCGATGCATATCACTGCTTCGGTCTTCATCAACGATGACGAGTCGGGCCTGCACAAGGATTACGACGACTGGCTTGAACAGCTCGCGCCGCACGAGCCGGTCAGCCGCTATCGGCACAATCGCACCGGCGAGGACAACGCCGATGCCCATCTGAAGCGCCAGGTGATGGGCCGCGAGGTGGTGGTGGCGATCACCGACGGTCGGCTCGATTTCGGCCCGTGGGAGCAGATCTTTTACGGCGAGTTCGACGGCGGCCGCGCCAAGCGGGTCCTGGTGAAGATCATCGGCGAATGAGGAGCACAACAGTGGCTATCGAACGGGTGCTGGTCACCGGGGGCGCGGGCTTCATCGGCTCGCACATCGTGGATGCGCTGATCGCGGCCGGATATACGGTCTCGGTGGTGGATAACCTGGTCAAGGGGAAGCGGGAAAACGTGAATCCCGCTGCCCGCTTCTATGCGGTGGACATTCGCGATGCGGCTGCGCTGGCCGGGGTCTTTGCGCGGGAACAACCCCAGGCGGTGATCCACCAGGCCGCGCTGGCCGATGTGCGCGAGAGCCTGCGCGATCCCGTGGGCTACGCGGCCGTCAATGTGATCGGGACGCTCAATGTGTTGGAGGCCGGCCGCGCGGCCGGGACGGTGCGCCGGTTTGTCTTCGCTTCCACCGGCGGCGCGCTCTATGGCAATCCGGCCGAACTGCCGGCCACCGAGACGTGTCCGCTGGGGCCGCTCGATCCGTATGGGGTCAGCAAACTGGCCTGCGAATACTACATCGCCGCCTATCGGCGCAACTACGGCCTGGAATATTGTGTGTTGCGCTACGCCAACGTCTATGGTCCGCGGCAGGATGCGGAAGGGGAGGGGGGCGTCGTGGCGATCTTCTCCGCACGCATGTTGGCCCGCCAACAGGCGATCATCTACGGCGACGGGCTGCAGACGCGCGACTTCGTCTATGTGGGCGACGTGGCGGCCGCCAACGTATTGGCGTTATCGCGCGGCCAGGGGGTTTACAACATCGGCACGGGCGTGCCGACCGACGTGAACACCATCTTTCGCAAGCTGGCCGAGATCACGGGCTATACGCTGCCCGAGGTGCACGGCCCGGCTAGGCCGGGCGAGGTGCGGTACTCTTATCTTGATGCCCGCAAGGCGCGCGCGGAGCTGGGCTGGACGCCCGCGGTGGATCTGGCGGCCGGGCTGGCCCAGACGGTGGCGTTCTTCCGGGAGCGGGCCGCGGCATAAGCACCCCCGCTCTCCCCTGATGAACTTTGGGGATGGTTCATTTTCAGGTTGAAATAGGTTGACACTTTCGGTGCCCTGATAATTCAGGCTGGCTGTTTGATTGACTGCAACAGTTGCTCCAGGATCTCGGCCAGGGTTGGGGCGTCCGCATTGCCGGCGCCTTGGGCCGGGCTGTGGCCGGCCCGTTTGCCCCGCTCGAACTCATGGTAGTTCCAGAACAACTGGAGCAAGGGTAGCAACCACTGGGGCATGCCGCGATGCATGCTGAGAAACGGTCGCAGCCAACTGTGCAGCGACTCGGCCAGGCTGGAGGTGCGCTGATAGAGGGCCAAGGTGCTCCAAAACGTGCGCACGAACGGCTGGAGTGCGGCCGGGCAGTCCTGCTCAATCGTCAGCGCCAGCGCCTGGCGATGTTGCCAGGTCCAGCCGACGAGGGCAGTCGTCGCAGCGCCGAGCTGTTGACACCAGGCGGCCAGTTGCTGGTTCAGGGCGGCCAGCGGCGCCAGCAGGGCCGGCAATTGCCGGGCGACCTTGTCGGCATAGGCCGTGATGGCGGGAACGCCTAATTCCCGCAGCAGGGCCAGGGCCGCTTCGAGCGTGGCTTGGGCGGCGGTCACGGACTGCAAGTCGCCCTGGGGGGTGCGCGGCGCCAAGGCCTGACGCAGCTCCGTAAACAGCCACCGCCAGCCATCGGCGCACTGGATGGCCTGGCTTTCGGTCGTTTCCGCCTCCGCACGCGTGCCGCCGACCGTGAGCGGCCGGCCGCGGCGGCGTTTGGCGGCCTGCGCTTCACGTGCGGCACGCCGCAGGCGCTCGGCTGCGGCCATGGCCTGATAGGCACGGCGGTCCAGCTGGGCGGTCAACCGCGGCCCTTCGTACACCAGGTGAAAGACATCGGCGTACAACGGCATCGTCAACTCGGCTGCGCGCACGCCGGCCAGCAAACCCGTGCCCTGATCGGTCGTGAGATTCGCGAAGGTGATGCCCTGGGCTTGTAAGAGCTTGTCTGAAAAGTTGCTATAGCTCGACTCTTGGGTACACTTTGGGCGCGA
>JBBIKA010000266.1:0-4961 GCA_037445695.1 Chloroflexota bacterium | reverse complement strand
TGAATCATTCCCGCGTTCCAACCTCTGTTGAACGGCTTAGCTTGATGCGAATGGGCGCCCAGCCTGCTTCAGCGGGCGCAGCCTCGTAGCACGGACCATTTATGGCCGTACGGTCGCCCGTCACACGATGTCGCCCCTATTGCTGTACCGCGGCGGCCGGCCATGCTCGGCCGGGAAGACCGGCAACAGGCGGGCCAACACGGCGAAGACCGCGCCGCCGAAGGTGAACATGGCGGCGGTCAACACGATCTCCATCCACGAAGGCACATAGATCGGCCCGGTGTAACTATACAGGCTGAAGATGCTCACGTTCAAGCGGTTGAGGATGCCGCAGCTCACGATCACGGCCGAGATCGCAAAAAGCGCGTTCTTGTTGGCCCGGATCTGCGGCCGCGCCAACAACGCCGCCGGCACGATGGCACCTAGCCCAAGTTCAAGCCAAAAGAGCACCATGGGCAGATTGGGCGTCAGCGCAAGGTGGAACTGGCCGCGCACCGCCAGATCGGCCAGGCGGAAGGCCGCGTAGAACCCCAGCAGGTAGGCGTTGGCCTTCGCCAGGCTCGCCAGCAGGTCTTGCTCCAGTCCTCGCTTGAACGCGCGCGAGCTGAGATTCGACTCCACCGTCACCATCGCCAGGCCCACCCCGACCGCCGAAATCCAGAAGAAGACCGGCAGCAACGGCGAGTACCACAGCCCGTAGAGCTTGCCCGGCGCGATCAGCCACAAGGAGCCGAGGGACGACTGGTGCATCGTCGAGAGCAGGATGCCGACGATCACCAGCGGCAACGTGACCTTGTGGGTGATCTGCCAGGCGCGGCGCCAGCGCAGCCGCTCGAACAGTGCCGGCGAAAACTCCAGCGCGAGCACGATCGTATAGCAGAGCACGCACATGGCCACTTCCCACAGCACCGAGTGGATGTTGATGAAATAGACCGGCCGCGCCAGCAGGATGTTCTGCGGCCGGCCCACGTCAATCAACAGGGCCACGATCAACAGCGCATAGCCGAGGAACGCCGTCAGAATGGTGGAGCGCAGGATCGGCCGGTAACGCTCGATGCCGAACACGTAGACCAGACCGGCCAACACGAACGCACCACCGCCCAACATGGCGCCGGCCATCACGTCGAAGCCGATCCACAGCCCCAGCGGGAACTGATCGCTCAGGTTGGTAACCGAGCCCAGGCCGCTCGTGAAGCGCAGGATGAGCGTGATGGCAGCCAGCGCCCAGAGCGCCAGTACCAGCCCCACGCCGGTGACGAACCTGGGCGAGAAGTCCAGCTTGACGCCGTAGAAGCGTTGCAACAGCGAATAGCCGATCCCGATGACCAGCAGGAAGGGCACGCCGATGCGCAGGGTGAAAAAGGCAGCAAGCATCAAGATATCTTGTAGCATGGGTTCTTTCCTCTCTTACCGTTCCCACGGCGGCACATCGTCGTGATGGCCACCCCCGCGGCGCCGGGTGTAGACCGACGCGCCGGTCAGAAAGACGGCCAGGCCGCCCACCACCCACGGCAACTTCGACATGACGTCCCAGGTGTAGGCCGGGATGGGCCGCGTCGAGACGTCGGTGCGAAAGCCGAGCAACTCGAACGGCACATCGGAGATGTAGAGCATAGACGTGCCGCCGGCCTCATCCTCGCCATAGACGTGGTTCACATAGAAGTGCGGGTTGGCGTTGATGCGGGCGTGCGCTTCCTGCAGCAATTCCGCGCGGCGGCCCACCTTCAACGCGCCCAATGGACAGTGCTCCGCGCAGGCGGGAAGCTGGCCCGCGCGCTGGCGCTCGATGCAAAACATGCACTTGCGGATCTCGGGCGTGACACCCTTGTCCCATTCGAAGCGCGGGATGTTGAACGGGCAGCTCACCATACAGTAGCGGCAGCCCAGGCACCGATCGGGCCGGTAGGCGATGGGCCCCTCCGGCGTCTTGTACAGGGCCGACACCGGACACGCCGACGCGCACGCGGCATCTACGCAGTGCATGCACTGGCGCTTCACGAAACGGATCTTGCCGTCCGCGAGCTCGTAGCGCTGGACGACCGTAAAAGTCTGCGCGCTCAGTTGGCCGAGCTGCTCGCTGGTGGGATGCAGGTTATTGGCCTCGATGCAAGAGCGCTGACAGTTGCCGCAGCCGGTACAACGGCTGATATCTATCAACATGGCCGGCTGCTCGGCCCCATTGACGCCGGCCGTCGCGGCCGCACCGCGCGCCTGGGCGCTTGCCGTCGCGGCTGCGACGGCCGTCGCAGTCGACAGCCTGAGAAACTGCCGTCGCGATAAGCGCCGATCTTCCTTCTGTGCTGTGCTCATGACGACCGCCTCCTCGACCACAGTGACATGCCGGCGATGCCCAGCAGCAGGCCGATGAATCCACCGAAGCCCAGGGAGAGGCCTATGCTGACCACCGCCGCATCGCGCAGGGCGGTCAGACGGCCCTGCAGCTCCGTGACCTGGGCTTCAAGCTCGGCCTCGCGCGCCGCGCCGACGGCCGACGCCGCCTGATCGCTCGTCCGCGCCAGGGCTACCGGCCGGGCGACGTCGAACTGGGATGTACCGGCCGCCGGATGAATGGTGTTGCTGTGACAGCGATTGCAGACATCGGCGGGCACTCGGAACAGATGGCTCTTCGCCTCAATCTCGGCGCCGGCCAACGAAGTCGTGCCGGCCGTGTTCTTGGGCGTGGACGCCATATGGCAATTGCCGCATTCGACTCCACCGATGCCGTGCAGCGAATGCGCGAAGCGGGTCTGCTGGTCGTTGTGACAGGCCGCGCATAAGGTCTCGGCGCTGCCGGTGCGCAATCCCTGCGTGTGCGCCCGGTGGCAGTCGAAGCATTCGATGTTCTTCTGGGCGTGCTTGCTCTTTTCCCATTCCTCGAAGGCCGCCTGATGGCACAGGCGACACGTGTCGGATTCCATGGGCAACTGCATCGTCTCGGCCGCCGGATGGCCCTGCTTGTACGGGCCGTGACACGCTTCGCACGTCACCCCTTCCCAGACGAACTTGCCGCTGTCCTTGTCGAAGCCGGTCGTGTGACACTTCAGACAATCGCCCTGATTGTGGCTCTTGTCGAATTGGGCCTTGAAGGCGGGATCGAGCGCAGCCCGCGCGTGCACCGTGTTTTGCCAATCGGCGTACTCTTGCGGGTGGCAGCTCTGGCACGTCGGCTGCGATTGCTGGAAGGTCAGATGGTCAGAGGGGCTGATGGCCGGTGCGAGCGACGGCGCGGCCTGCGTCGTCTCGGTCAACGCCAGGACCACCGCGGCAATCAAAAGCGGCAACAATAGGGCCGGCCATCCGCTCCTGTGCGCGCGCAACTGGGCAAAGATCGTTTTCATGGACAAGTGCTCCTTCATATCATGGGATAGCGTTGAAAGATGTCGCAGTTGGTGCATTGCTCGGGAATGGCGCCTTCCGCATCGAAACGCGCCTGCCAGCAAGGCACCTCGGGGTGTTGCCCCGCGGGACAGTTGGCGCGCTTTTCCTCGCTGCACCCTTTGGCGGTCCAACACGGCTGAGGCGCGGCCGCGGCCAACAAGCCGGGTGGCTGAGCCGCGATGGTCGGCCTGATGGCCGGCGGCGGTACCCAGGGGAGGATCGGCTGCGGCGAGACGGGCACGCGGACGCGCGTCCCCGCAGGCGCGACTTCCCGGCCGCGTTCCTGCATCATCCTGGCCTCGGCCTCCCACTTGCGGTCCAACCGCTTGAGCAGATAGACCAGGCCCGCGGTAATGAGGATCGGCACGCCGATGCGCAACGCGAACAGCCCTGCAACGGCAAGCCATTCCGTGAAGCTCAACATAGCGCACCTCGTTTCTGATCCCAGGCCCGCAGTCCCGCGCTGATCCCGAACAGCAGGCCGAGCGGCAAGATGATACGCAACGTCACGCCCAACAGAAAAGTGATGGCTTCCATGGCGTCCTCCTTTCCCTTTTCACCATCCAGCATAGCATGGCGGAGCGGGCAAATCCATTGGGCAGTTTCACCATCTTTGCATGGGGCGTTTGACCCATGCGAGCTGCCGACCGCGATTTTGACACGGCCTCCTCTTCATGCTAAGATAAGCTCGCCTGTTGGTGAGCCGCCGCCCTGTTCGTCTGCTGCGAGCAGGGAGGAACTTCCCGACTCCCGCCTCGTTCGACGAGGAAGGCTGCCTCACGAAACCGCAAGTGAGGGCGCCCGGCCTGGCCGGGCGACTACAACCGCAACAGAAAGCAGGCCCGCCCGTTGAGGGTGAGGGGTGAAACGGTGGGGTAAGAGCCCACCAGCGGCCGCAGCGATGCGGCCGGCTAGGCGAGCGTGCGGCCGGGAGCAAGGTGAGCGGGCCGGGCCCTGAGCATGGCGAGGGGTTCGGTCTCATCGCAGCCGCGGCGGTGAGGGTCGGTTACGCCGGCCAGGCCAAACGCGGCCGCCCATGCGGTGTTCCGTCCAGCCGTAGTCCGGAAGACGGGGTGCGCCGGATGGGCGAGACAGATGGCGGCAGCCCCGCAAGGGGTGTACAGAATCGGGAGTATGATCCAACAGGCCGGCCGGCAAGTCCGATGGTCATGCCGTCGCGCGGTCGCGTCGGATTCGGCGCCTACTGCCCGTAGTGGGCGCGGACTATCTGACCGGGCGACTCTCTGACTTCTGCGCCGACGTGGCGGAATGGCAGACGCGGCAGACTTAGGATCTGTTGCCGCAAGGCGTGGGGGTTCAAATCCCCCCGTCGGCATGGGAAAGGTTTTGGGCCCGTAGCCGAGCGGGAAGGCGCCTCCCTTGCACGGAGGAGATCACCGGTTCGAATCCGGTCGGGTCCACTGGCCGGGCCGCAAAACGACCGGCTTGCATCTTGACAGGCGCAACGAAATGCGTATAATAAGGCCAGTCGTCGGTTGATGCGACGCATGCGGGTGTAGTTCAGTGGTAGAACGTCTCCTTGCCAAGGAGAAGGCCGTGGGTTCGAATCCCATCGCCCGCTC
>JBBIKA010000265.1:0-4968 GCA_037445695.1 Chloroflexota bacterium | reverse complement strand
GAGATCTTTTGGGCCGAGCTCAAGAACCCCAGCGCGCCGGTCGCCGGCAACGTCAACAGCGCCACCATCCGCAACGACGACGACTTCCGCCAGCTCCTGCCGCTGATCCAGCGCTGAGGCGCGACTCCCGGCCTTGCGCCGGGTCGAAATACGATCACAGCTGAACATCTTGTGGCAAAGACGAAAGGACCAACACCATGAAACGTTTAGCCGTGCCCCCTGTTCTGTTCATCCTGTTCAGCCTGACGTTGGCGCTGAGTTATGCGTCGCCGGGGAGAGCCGCCCAGTTCCAGGGCCCGGCCGGATCGGCGACAGAGCGGCTTGCCCGCGGCGCGGCAACGGACGTTTCCTTCCCGCCCGTCGCCGATGCGGTCTACCAAACCAACGGCGATGTGACGACCATCACCATCCCCGCGGGATCGTGCGCGGCCGTCTACGCCTCGCCGATTCAGGTGGGCGATTTCATCGTGTGGGCGAACCACGACGGCATGTCGAATGGATGCACGGCAAGCCCCTACAAAGATGCCCTGCTGGGCTACAACGTGAGGGACGGCCAACTCTACCTGCTGGGCCGCACCGGCAGTTCGGAAGCCACGCTGCTCTACCAACCGGATATCGGCCGCGTCTTTCAGAACATCGTCTTCGGCGGGACGGTCTCCGTGCTGGACGCAACAACCTTTGCGGAGGTCGCCGGTTTGCCTACCAGTTTTCGCGTCACCTCGGACGCGTCGGGGATCTACCTGAATGGGCTGTATTACTTCGGCACGATCAACCCGCCTTCGTCCTTCTGTCAGCAGCCCGTCAACGAGAACTGCGGCGGGGTGTTTGCCATGGACGCCAACGGGAACATCGTGAACAGCCTGAATGTGCAGGATCATTTTCGCTCGTGGATCGGCGCCGGGCTGACGGCCAACGGACAATCTATCTACGTGGGCGGATCGCCGCACTGGTTGGGTGACAGCGAGCCGCCGGGCTATTACGGCTGTTCGGTGGTGAAACTCGACCTACAGTTGAACATCCTGGCCTCTTTCGACCCCGGCGATGCGGGCTGTCACCATACCGGCGCTCAGCAGAACGATGAAGATGCGGTCGCCGGCGAAGTCGTCATTGCCGCAGACGGTTCGGGGTGGGTGGTCTTTGCGCACGCCGTGGACAGCCGCAATATGTTCAGCATGTACCATCTGGACGCCGATCTGCAGCAGATGTGTGTCTTTGAATTGGCGGGTGGTCCGCTGACGATGATGGGCTACTACCAATCGCCCACGATTGACAAAGACGGCAACGTGTACGTCAACGTTTCGCCCACCGGTGTGGGGCCAAACAGCGCCGGTCAGTTGTGGAAGGTGACGCCTGGCTGTCAGGGGACGAAACTGGCCGACTTGATCCGGGGCGGCGCCAGTACGCCCGTGCTGGCGGACGACCGGTACATCTTGACGATTGCGGGCGGCCAACTGCACATCCGCGATTTGAGCGGCAACGTGGTCAGAACCTACGCGCTCGCTTCGCAGGCGATGGTTGTCGCCAGCCCGATGCTTGCCGACGGCGTGATCTACGTCGTGGACACGACCGGCGCGCTGACGGTCATCCGCAACAGCGGCCTGCAGGAATATGGCACGGCCGCCTGGCCGCGCTATCGCCGCGATAATTACGGGAGTGGGCGGCAGACGCAGTTACGGCAGGTCTTCCTCCCCTTCCTGGACGCGCGGTCAGATCGAAGACCCTGACGCCATTCCCGATCTTGAAAGCCAGCGGTTGGCCGCCGATTTTGGCGGTGGCGTCCGGCACGCCGGCCGCCGGGATCGGCGCCAGGTGCCCGGCTATGCCCGCGCTGCCGGTCATGCCGGCCATGTCGTGGCCGACGACGCTCCCCTGATGCCCGCCGCCGGCCGGCGTCTGCCATGTCTGGGCGGCGACCCCGACATCGCCGACTTTGAGGGTCGCCAGCTTCGCCAGGTCGGCGCTCAAGCCCACCGAATGCGTGTTCATGGCGACCTTGAAATCCAGGGTGTTGGCTTTAGGATCGCGGCGTGATCGCGACCGTTACCGCGACCGCTTCCGCGCTCTGGGTCAGATTGCCTGTCACGATCGCCGCGGCCGGGGCCTGGGTCGGCGCCGCGGTCGGCCGCGTGCCCCAGGCGACACGGATGAACAGAATTATGTAAAGCGAGACCGGCTTCGACATGGCCATGGGCATTGACCTGGCGGCGGATGGCAAGGTCCACGTGGCCGGCGGCACCACCTCCGGCGACTTCAACACGACCGCGAACGCGCATCAGGGGAGCAACGCCGGCAAATACGATGCCTTTGTGGTGGCCCTCGGCGGCGTGGGGCCTGCGCCGCAAACGACGCCCACGCCGGAACAACGCCTCTATCTGCCGTTGGTGTTTCGCCGGTAGCCGCCGGGCCCGATGTAGGGCCGGCCGGAAACCGGCCCTACATGTCAACGATTTCCGCGGCCGACGCCATGGAAGTAGATCCGAGCGCCGAGCCGACCTGATCCTTCGTCGGGCAGTCGAGCCGACCGCCTCATTCGATGGCCGCTTTGCGCCGCTGGATGGCGGCCAGCCGTGCGGCAGCGAACTTGGGGCGACGATCGAACCGATAGATGCCGTTCTGCTCCTGGAACACGTCGGTGAGCTGGGTGTAGCAATAGCCGAACATGCGCGGGTTGTCCAGCAAGGTGTGGCACAGGGCCGTAAAGCGCGCGTAAAATTCGTCGAGCGAGCGTGGCCGATCGCCATAACCCCAGGAGTCTTCCCCCTCGGCGGCCTCCGGGTTCCACCACGTGCCGCCGAACTCGCTGCAGAAATAGGGCTGGCCACGATAGGGGATCGAGATCGCCTGGCCATTGCGCAGATTGGTGTACGGCTTCCCCTCGGCCAGGCCCGCCATCATGGCCGCAAAGCGGAGCGGGTCCTGCTCGTAGTTGTGGCTGTCGTACACATCGGCCTCGGGCACGCGGTGCGCATAGCCGGACGCATCGAGCACCGGCCTGGTCTGATCCATCGCCTTGGTCGCCAGAAAGAGGCCGCGCGTCACGTCATCCAGCACGGTGATGCGATCGGTGAGGAGCTGCGCGGTCTCGTTCAGCGGGCACCAGCCGACGATGCTCGGATGCGAGTAGTCGCGCTCCAGCGCTTCCAGCCATTGCGTGATATAGGTTGCGCCCGGCTGCTGATTGTCGCCCTCCGGGCCATAGCCATTGCAGCCCCAATCGGCAAATTCGCCCCACACCAGATAGCCCAGCCGATCGGCATGGTAAAGGAAGCGCTCCTCGAACACCTTCTGGTGCAGCCGGGCGCCGTTGAAGCCGGCCGCCAGGCTCAGTTCGATGTCGCGACGCAGCGCTTCGTCGCTCGGCGCGGTCAGGATGCCGTCGGGATAATAGCCCTGGTCGAGCACCAGCCGCTGGAAGAGCGGCTTGCCGTTGAGCTTGATCGCCGGGCCTTCGATGCTGATCCCCCGCAACCCCGCATAGCTCAGCAGCCGATCCACGATCACCCCGTCCGCGTCGGCCAGCGCGAACTCCAGGTCGTACAGGAACGGATCGGCCGGGCTCCAGAGGCGCAGATGCCGTTCCGGGATGATCAGGTCGAGGCAAGGGTTGAAATCCAGGCCGAGCCGACAGGTCGCCTTGGCGATGATCTCGCCCTGGACGCGCAAGGCCGCGCCGAGTTCCGCGCCCGGCCGGGCGCCGATCACCGGCACTTGCAGATGAAACAGGCCCCGGCTCACATCCGGCGTGATGCGCGGCCGGCCCAGGCGCATGGCCGGCACCGGCTCCAGCCACACCGTCTGCCAGATGCCGGTGGTGCGGGTGTACATGCAGCCGTAATTCTCGTAGCGCGGGGATTGTTTGCCGGACGGCTTGGGGCCCTCACGCGGGTCGCGCGCCCGCACAACGATCGTGGCGGTTTCGCCCGGTCCGGCGATTCCGCGCAGGTCGCAGGAAAACGGCGTGAAACCCCCGCGATGGCGGGCCACCTCAATGCCGTTCACCCATACCGTAGCATCGTAGTCTACGGCCTGGAAATGCAACAGGACTTCACGGCCCTGCCACTCCGGCGGAATCTGCACCGTGCGCCGATACCAGACCGCGTTCATCCAGTCGGTATGGCCGATGCCCGAAAGCACGGACTCCGGGCAAAACGGAACCAGGATCTGATCGCGCAGGTTGCGATCGCGCAGGCCGCGCGCCAGGCCGCTATCGCCTGGATCGAGTTCGAACTGCCAGACGCCGTTCAGACAGAGCCAGTCTGGGCGCACGAACTGAGGACGAGGATATTCGGGCCGCGGGATGTTTTCGGTCATGGATGAAACGCTCCTTGATGGTGATTATATCTATTGTAGCATATGCCCCGGTCCATGATATACTTGGACTACTGCTTTGTGAGCTTAGATTTTGCGTTTTGCCGCATTGACCCCCACCCCCGACCCCGCCCCCGTTTCGCGAAATTTCGCGAAACGGGGGCGGGGAGAAGGCTGAATGGGGTTTGCGGGCGGCTTCGCCGGCCGCAAACCCCCTCCTCAGTGCCCCCGCTCTCCCCTTTCAGGGGAGAGCGGGGGCCTGGGGTGAGAGGGGAAGTTCTTTATGGTGATGGTTTTGGGGCCGCTTTGCGGCCCCAAAACCTCGCAATAGAAGAGGTAGATCCATGATTCGCAACCAGTGGTACGTCCTGCTCGAATCGGACGAAGTGCGCGACAAGCCGATCGGCGTGACCCGCATGGGCGAGAAAATGGTCTTCTGGCGCGACCGCAGCGGAAAGGTCCATGCGGTCGTGGATAAATGCCCCCACCGCGGCATCCAACTCAGCCTTGGCGCGGTGGTGGATGACCACCTGCAATGTCCCTTCCACGGCTTCGAATACGACGCCGGCGGGAAATGCGTCCATGTCCCGGCCAACGGCCGCGGGGGCGTCATCCCCGCCACCCTGCGCCTGAACGTCTATCCCACCTACGAAGCGCACG
>JBBIKA010000264.1:0-5096 GCA_037445695.1 Chloroflexota bacterium | reverse complement strand
CCCCGCTCTCCCCTTAAAGGGGAGAGCGGGGCCGCTGAAAAGGGGGTTTGCGGGCGGCTTCGCTGCCCGCAAACCCCTTCCGCTTTCTCCCCGCCCCCTCTCAGGGGGCGGGGCCGGGGGTGGGGGTCAATGCGGCAAAGTGCAAAATCCAAGCACACAGCACTCAAGCCGCCATAGTGTACCGTGTTTCACCCAAAAGAGCAATGCAACAAACCCTCTATGATGCCTGTCATACCCCCTGAGGGCCAATCGGTGCTATTTTAACCTATGGCTTTGTGCCGGCCAAGACTTACTGTCAGTGCCACGCCGGAGCAGGGCGTGTGGAATTTTACGGAGGGAAATTCAGGATGACCAAAGGACACTACGTTACGATTGACGGCAACGAGGCCGCGGCCTATATCGCCCACAAGACAAACGAGGTGATCGCCATCTACCCGATCACGCCGTCGAGCAACATGGGCGAGTGGGCCGATGCCTGGAGTGCCGAAGGCCGAACGAACATCTGGGGCACGGTGCCGCTGGTGATCGAAATGCAGTCAGAGGGGGGCGCGGCCGGCGCGGTGCACGGCGCGCTGCAGACCGGCGCCTTGACCACCACCTTCACCGCGTCGCAGGGCCTCTTGCTGATGATCCCCAACATGTACAAGATCGCGGGGGAGCTGACCTCGACGGTCTTCCATATCGCGGCCCGGGCCATCGCCACGCACGCGCTCTCGATCTTCGGCGACCACAGCGATGTGATGGCGGCCCGTTCGACCGGCTGGGCCATGCTGTGCAGCAACAATCCGCAGGAGGTGATGGACCTGGCGCTGATCGCGCAAGCCTCCACCCTCAAGGCGCGCGTGCCGTTCCTGCACTTCTTCGACGGCTTCCGCACCAGCCATGAAATCCGCAAGATCGAAGAGGTGGCGGACGAGGACATCCGCGCCATGATTGACGAGGAGCTGGTGCAGGCGCACCGGGCGCGGGCGCTCAACCCCGAGCGGCCGTTCATCCGCGGCACCGCCCAGAACCCCGACGTCTTCTTCCAATCGCGCGAGGCGTGCAATCCCTTCTATCTGGCCACGCCGGCCATCGTTCAGGAGTACATGGACCGCTTCGCAAAGCTGGTCGGCCGCCAGTATCACCTGTTCGATTACGTCGGCGCGCCGGACGCCGAGCGGGTGATCGTGATGATGGGCTCGGGCGCGGACGTGGCGCACGAGACGGTGAACGCGCTGGTGACCCGCGGGGAAAAGGTCGGTGTGCTCAAGGTGCGCCTCTATCGGCCCTTCAGCGTCGCCCACTTCGCGGCCGCGTTGCCGCCGACCGTCAAGGTGATCACTGCGCTCGACCGCTGCAAGGAACCGGGTGCGGCCGGCGAACCGCTCTACATGGATTGCGTCACGGCGCTGGCCGAGGCGGGCCGGCCGATCCAGGTACTCGGCGGCCGCTACGGCCTGGCGAGCAAAGAGTTCACCGCGGCCATGGCCAAGGGCGTGTTCGACAACATGGCCGCGGCAGCGCCCAAGAACCACTTCACCATCGGCATCCACGACGATGTGACGCATACCAGCCTGGCCTACGATCCCAGCTTCAGCGTCGAGTCGAAGCGGGGTGTACGGGCGATGTTCTTCGGCCTGGGCGCCGACGGCACGGTGGGCGCCAACCACAACTCGATCCGCATCATCGGCGAGGAGACCGACAACTACGCCCAGGGTTACTTCGTCTACGACTCGCGCAAATCGGGTACCATGACCACCTCGCACCTGCGCTTCGGCCCGGAGCCGATCCGCCTGTCCAACCTGATCGAGTCGGCCAACTTCATCGCCTGCCACCAGTGGGTCTTCCTGGAGCGCGTCAACGTGCTCGCCAAAGCCGAGCCGGGCGGGGTCTTCCTGCTCAACAGCCCCTACGGCCCGGACGAGGTATGGGATCACCTGCCGCGGCAGGTGCAGCAGCAGATCATTGACAAGAAGCTGCGCTTCTTCGTGATTGACGCCTACAAGGTGGCGCGCGATACCGGCATGGGGATCCGCATCAACACCATCATGCAGACGTGCTTCTTCGCCATCTCGGGCGTGCTCCCGCGCGACGAGGCCATCGCCAAGATCAAGGAGGCGATCCGCAAAACCTATGGCCGCCGCGGTGAGGTGGTGGTGCAACAGAACTTCGCGGCCGTGGACCATGCCCTGTCGCACCTGTACGAAGTGCAATACCCGAACCAGGTAACCAGCACCATCGAAATGGTGCCGCCGATGCCCGAGGAGGCGCCGGAGTTCGTGCGCAATGTCATCGGCCGGATCATCGCCGGCTACGGCGATGAGCTGCCGGTCTCGGCCTTCCCGGTGGACGGCACCTGGCCCGCGGCCACAACGCGGTGGGAGAAGCGCAACATCGCGCTGGAGATCCCGGTGTGGGATCCGAGCATCTGCATCCAGTGCGGCAAGTGCGCGTTCGTCTGTCCTCATGCGGCCATCCGCACCAAGGTCTACCCGGCCGAGGCGCTCGCGGGCGCGCCCGAGACGTTCAAGTCCATGGACTACAAGAGCCGCGAGCTGCCCGGCATGAAGTTCACGGTCCAGGTGGCGCCGGAAGACTGCACCGGCTGCGGCCTGTGCGTGGAGAGCTGCCCGGCCAAGAACAAGAGCCAACCCAAGCTCAAGGCGATCAACATGGCCCCGCAGCCGCCGCTCCGCTTCACCGAGCGGGATAACTTTAAATTCTTCCTGGGCCTGCCCGAGCTGGATCGCACGGTCATCCCGCTGAACAACGTCAAGAACTCGCAGTTGCTCCAGCCGCTCTTCGAGTTCTCCGGGGCGTGCGCGGGCTGCGGCGAAACTCCTTATGTCAAGCTTGTCAGCCAGCTCTTCGGCGACCGGGCGATCATCGCCAACGCCACCGGCTGCTCTTCGATCTACGGCGGCAACCTGCCCACCACGCCCTGGGCGGTCAATCAAGACGGCCGCGGCCCGGCCTGGTCGAACAGCCTCTTCGAGGACAACGCGGAGTTCGGCCTGGGCTTCCGCCTGACGATTGACAAGCAGACCGAGTTCGCCCGCGAGCTGATCCATGCGCATCGCGACGTGTTGGGCGACGTGCTGGTGGATGAGCTGCTCAACGCCGACCAGTCCACCGAGAAGGGCATCGCGGATCAGCGCGCGCGGGTGGCGGTGCTCAAGCAGAAGCTCGCCGGCATCCAGGAGCCGTGGGCCGTTCAGCTCGCCGGCATCGCCGACATGCTCGTCAAGCGCTCGGTGTGGATCATCGGCGGCGACGGCTGGGCCTACGACATCGGCTACGGCGGGCTGGATCACGTATTGGCCTCGGGTCGCGATGTGAACGTGCTGGTGCTCGACACGCAGGTCTATTCCAATACCGGCGGCCAGGCGTCGAAGGCGACCCCGCGCGCGGCCGTGGCCCGCTTTGCGGCGGCCGGCAAGCCTTCGGCGAAGAAGGACCTGGGCATGATCGCCATGACCTACGGCTCGATCTACGTGGCGCAGGTGGCGATGGGCGCCAACGACAACCAGACCGTGCGCGCCTTCCTGGAGGCCGAGGCCTACCCCGGCCCCAGCCTGATCATCGCCTACAGCCACTGCATCAACCACGGCTACAATATGGTGCACGGCCTGAACCAGCAGAAGCTGGCGGTGGAATCCGGCGCGTGGCCGCTTTATCGCTACAATCCGGCGTTGGCCGCCGAGGGCAAGAACCCGCTGCAGCTCGACTCCAAGGCGCCCAAGATCCCGCTGAAGGATTACGTGTACAACGAGAGCCGTTTCTTCTCCTTGGCCCAGCGCGACGAAGAACGGGCCGAGATGCTGCTCAAGCTGGCGCAGGAGGACGTAAACAAACGCTGGCGACAGTATGAACAGATGGCGGCAATGGGGGTAGACAGGTAGGGAGTAGACAGGTAGACAGGTAGACAGGTAGACAAGTAGACAAGTAGACAAGGTGACCTTGTTTCCTTGTCTACTTGTTTCCTTGTTTCCTTGTCTACTTGTTTCCTTGTTTCCTTGTCTACTTATTTCCTTGTTTCCCAGATCACCGCGAAAGGAATGTAGAGATGCCCGATCTTACTACCCAATACATGGGCCTGACCCTGAAAAACCCCATCGTGCCGTCGGCGTCGCCGTTGTCGCGGCATCTCAGCACGATCCGCCAGTTGGAAGATGCCGGCGCGGCCGCGATCACGATGTATTCGTTGTTCGAGGAACAGATTGACCTGGAGGCGCTGGCCCGCCATCACTTCCTCGAACAAACCGTCTTTATGTCGGCCGAGGCGACGGCCTATTTCCCGAAGGCCGCCGATTTTGTGCGCGGGCCCGACGAATACCTGGAGCTGATCCGCCAGGCGAAGGCCGCGGTGGACGTGCCGGTCATCGGCAGCCTGAACGGCGTGACGCCGGGCGGCTGGACGCGCTACGCGAAGCTGATCGAGGAGGCCGGCGCCGACGCGCTGGAGCTGAACGTCTACCTGATCCCGACCCGCACGACCCTGACGAGCGACGGCGTGGAGAACACCTACCTGGAGATCCTGCGCGAGGTGAAGGCGCAGGTGAAGATTCCGGTGGCCATGAAGCTCAACCCGTTCTTCAGCGCGCTGCCCAACATGGCCTACCGGCTCGACCGGGCCGGCGCGAACGCGCTGGTGCTCTTCAACCGCTTCTACCAGCCCGACTTCGACCTGGAAGAGCTGACCGTGGTTCCGCACCTGGTGCTGAGCAATTCCAATGAGATGCGGCTGCCGCTGCGTTGGATCGCCATCCTCTACGGCCACGTTCAGGCTTCGCTGGCGCTCACCACGGGCGTCCACACGGCCGAAGACGCGGTCAAGGCCGTGATGGCCGGCGCCGACATCGCCAACGTCTGTTCGGCGCTGCTGGAAAACGGGCCCGGCTACGTCGCGCAGTTGGTCCGTGGGTTCGCCGAGTGGATGGAGGCCCACGAATACGAATCGGTGGCGCAAATGAAGGGCGCGCTCAGCCAGCGCAACGTGGCCGAGCCGGCCGCGTTTGAGCGCGCGAATTACATGAAGGTGTTGGGGAGTTGGAAGTAGTGCTTTGTTAGCTTAGATTTTGCATTTTGCCGCATTGACCCCCACCCCCGACCCC
>JBBIKA010000263.1:0-5102 GCA_037445695.1 Chloroflexota bacterium | reverse complement strand
GTTTTGCGGCGGCGTAGCCGCCGCAAAACCCCCTTTGAGAGGATGCCCCCTTCCCTGCGAGGGAAGGGGGTCGGGGGGTTAGGTGGTCCTCTCCCCTCCAGGAACCGGAAAGCCGAACTTGTCCAGACGTTACGGCCGGGGTAGAATGGCGGGTGCGCGTGTGCGGCGCAAGATATGCTGGCGCCCTACATGCGCAGAGAGTCCAGAGACGCGGAGGGCTTTCCCATGTATAATATGAAGAACATAGCGGGCGGCCGGCTCGCCTGTTACGAGCGCGGGCAAACGCATGAAACGACGCTCCTGCTCATCCACGGCTTCCCGCTGGATCATCGCATGTGGATGGCACAGATGGTGGCTTTGTCCGCGCAGGCGCACGTGATCGCGCCCGATCTGCGCGGATTCGGCCGCTCGGCCGCAGCCGTATCCGACCCGCTGACCATGGAGCGGCATGCCGACGACCTGGCCGCGCTGCTCGATGCGCTGGGCATCGAGCGCGCGATCGTGGGAGGACTGAGCATGGGCGGCTACATCGCGTTCGCGTTTTGGCGCCGCCATCGCGCGCGCGTGGCCGCGCTGATCCTGGCCGACACCCGCGCCGAGCCCGATGCGCCCCAGGCCAGGGCCAACCGCGAGGCCGCCGCGCAAAAGGTGCGCCAGGCGGGCATGGCCGCGCTGGCCGACGAGATGTTGCCGCGGCTGCTGGCGCCGGCCAACCTGGCCCACCCGCGCCTGGCGGAACGCCTGCGCGCCATGATCCTGGCCCAGCCGGCCGAGACGGTCATCGCCGCGCTCGCCGGTCTGCGCGACCGGCCCGACAGCCGGCCCACCCTGCCGACGATCAGCGTGCCGACCCTGGTGCTGGTGGGCGAGCAGGATGCGCTGACCCCGCCCGCGGATGCGGCGGCCATGGCTGCCGCGCTCCCCGACGCGCGGCTGGTGGTCATCCCGTCCGCCGGCCACATGAGTCCCATGGAAAACCCGCGCGCGGTTAACGCGGCCTTGCGCGAGTTCATTCGCGCGGTCAGATAGGGCCTACTGCCCGCCAAACTCGATCACCAGCCGGTCGTGCGCGTCGTAGCGGTAGACGGCGAAGAAGGGCGGATCGGCCGGGCCCAGGCTCAGCGCTTTCGGCAGCAAGATCGGCAGGTCTTCGACCATGTCCGCCAGCGGCAGGCGCTCGATGGGCCACCATTCCAGGGCGCCGTCGGGCGACGCGGCCGTCGCCCGACTCTCGGTGCGCGCCGTGAAGACGAAAAACAGGATGCCCACGCGCGGATCGCCGGCATCTACGTGCACGACGCCGCACAGGCGCAAGCCATGCACGCTCAGGCCGGTTTCCTCGCGAATCTCTCGCAGCGTCGCGGTATAGACGTCCTCCCCCGCCTCGATGTGGCCGCCGACGCCGTTATAGCGGCCGGCCCACAATCGTTTGTGCGGCCCCCCGCGCAACAAAAGCACCTCATCGCCGCAGGTAATGAAACACAGGCTACGCGGGATCACCTGATAGCGCTCGTGGCTGCGCGCCACGCCCTGATCTTCTCGGCCCATCGGAACCTCTTTCAACGCATGTATGCTATAATCACACCGTGACTTCGACCGCTATTGCCACACGCCAGATCTTCCGGGCGGCCACGCTGGTCATGGCCCTCTTCCTCTTGAGCCGCATCACGGGCCTGGCGCGCGAAATGGTCATCGGCGCGCGCTTCGGCACCGGCGCCGAGCTCGATGCATATCTCGCCGCGTTCCGCGTGCCCGACCTGCTCTTTCAACTGATGGCCGGCGGCGCGCTCGGCTCGGCGTTCATTCCGGTCTTCGCCGGCCTGGTGGCCCGTCGCGAGCTGGCGGCGGCCTGGCGCCTGCTCAGCGCGATCGTCAACCTGGTGTGGCTTCTGATGGCGGCGCTGGCGCTGGTGGCCGCGCTCGCCGCACCGCTCCTCGTCCGCACCCTCCTGGCGCCCGGCTTCACTCCCGCCCAACAGGCCCTCACCGTGTCGCTGATGCGTTGGATGCTCATCAGCACGGTCGTCTTCGGCCTGAGCGGGATCATGATGGCCGCGCTCAACAGCTTCCAGCACTTCCTGTTGCCCGCGCTGGCGCCCGTGCTCTACAATCTCAGCATCATCGCCGGGGCCTGGTTTCTGGCCCCGCGCATCGGCGTCTACGGCCTGGTGAGCGGCGTCGTGGTCGGCGCGTTCCTGCACCTGGATTGCCAAATCATCGGCCTCTGGTGGTATCGAGCGCGCTATCGGTGGGTGCTCGGCCTGCGCGATCCGCACGTGCGCGAGGTGGGCCGGCTGATGGCCCCGCGCGTGCTCGGCCTTGCCGCCGTGCAGATCAACTTCTGGGTCAACACGCTGCTCGCTTCGGGCCTTTCTCCCGGCAGCATCTCGGCGCTCAACTACGCGTGGCTGCTCATGCTCCTGCCCGAGGGGATCGTGGCCCAGGCCGTGGCCACGGCCGCGTTTCCCACGTTTGCCGCGCTGGAGGCACGCGGCCAGCTTGCCGAACTGCGCCGGATCGTCAGCCAGACGCTGCGCGGGGTGCTCTTCCTGGCGATTCCGGCGGCCGCGGGCCTCTACGCCTGGCGCGTGCCGCTGATCCGCTTGCTGCTGGAGCGGGGCGAGTTCACTGCGACCTCGACGCAACTGACGGCCACGGCCCTGGCATTCTACGCGTTCGGCCTGATCGGCCATTCGGTGGTCGAGATCGTGGCCCGGGCGTTCTATGCCCTTCACGACACCCGCACCCCCGTGGGCGTGACGCTGGCGGGCGTCGCGCTGAACGTGGGGCTGAGCGTGCTGCTGCTGCCCTGGCTCGACTATGCAGGGCTGGCGCTGGCCAACACGATCGCCACGCTGCTCGAGATGGTCGCGCTGCTCTGGCTGCTCGGCCGGCGGCTGGCCGGGCTGGAATGGTCGCCGATCGGCGCGACGGCCGGCCGCGCCGCGGCCGCCGCGGCCGCGCTGATGGCGGTGCTGCTCTGGCTCGACCGCTTTGCGGCCGGGCGCTCGGCGCTCTTCTTTGGCACGGCCGGCCTGGTGCTCGGCATGCTGATCTATCTGGTCGCCGCGTGGGCGCTGCGCATGCCCGAAGTCCAGATGGTGCGCCGCTGGATCAGGCGCTGAGGCCGGGGGGCCGCCACACGAAGCGCCAGAGCCGGCCAAGCGCGTCGGCGTCGCCTCGCACGCCGATGCGCGGGGTGGCCTCAACCTCGGCCGCGGCCGCGGGCACGCCCTCCTCGATGAAGAGCTCCGGGCTGGCGATCAGGTCGAGGCCGTTGTGGCCGGCCGTGATGCCCAGCGCCCGGCAGAGCTTGCCGGGGCCATCGGCCAGATGCCGATCGGGCACGCCCCCGCGACGCCGGCGCATGATCTCGATGCCCTCCTGCGGCGCGATGGCGCGGATCAACACCGCGCCCGGCCGGCCGTTGGCCTCCGTCACCACGTTGAGACAGAAGTACATGCCGTAGATGAAATAGACGTAGGCGTGTCCGGGGGGCCCGTACATGATCGCACTGCGCGGAGTGCGACGATGCGCGTGCGACGCGGCGTCGTCCGGGCCGCCGTAAGCTTCCGCCTCGACGATCAGGCCGCTCAAACGTTGACCATCGAGCACGCGCACCAGCCGCCGGCCGAGCAGATCACGGGCCACGACCGGCGTCGGCCGGTCGAAGAAAGCACGGGGCAAGCGGGTCATGAGGAGCTTAATGCGCCAGTTGCCGGAACACGGCCACGACCTTGCCCTGAATCTCCAACTGGTCGGCCCGCACCGGGATCGGCTGATAGGCCGGGTTGGCCGGCTGCAGGCGCACCATCTCGCCTTCAGGGTAATAATACTTCAAGGTGGTTTCCTCACGATCCTTGATCCAGGCGACGATCATATCGCGCGGCTGGGCCGTGTTTTGATGCTGGATGATCACCCAATCTCCGTCGTAGACCAGCGCGTCAATCATCGAATCGCCCTTTACCTGGAGCGCGTACAGCTCACCGGAGGCCGGCACCAGGTCCTGGGTGAGGGTCAGCACCTCGTCGCCGAAGGGATTATCCTGTTGGCCGACCGCCGGGATGGGCGCGCCGGCCGAGATCACGCCCAGCTTGGGGATGACGCGCAACTGGCCGGCGGAGTCGGCTCGCGGTGCGGCCGCAGCCTTCAGGCGGATGCCGCGCGAGATCTCAGAGCTGCGCTCCAGGAAGCCTTTCTTCTCCAGTTGGTCCAGGTTGTACTTCACGACCGAGGTCGAAGAAATGCCTACGGCCTCGCCGATCTCGCGGATCGTGGGAGGAAAGCCGTGCTCCTCCCCGTAGTGGCGAATGAAGTCCAGCATGTGTTGCTGACGTTGCGATAGCATCATGAGATCCTCTCCCGGTTGGCCCGCCCGCTATGGCCGATCGCTACTGGAATATCTGTTCGAGTATATTATAGCGAACATCTGTTCGTTTGTCAAGGGAGATATCGCAGATTTTTCCAAATTCCCCTTTGCTCCGGCGGATATCCCAAAGCGCCGCGGGACAGAAATCAGACGGGGTTGGCGGACGGCTTCGCCGATTGCCAACCCCGTCCTGAGCTGTTTCAACCGACAAAACACAGGCTGTGAATACCTCTGTGGATAACCCCCTACTTATCCACATCTCATCACATCCCCCAGGAGGCCACAAAACGTTCCGTGCGCGACGCCGGCACGATATATAGGTCGCCCGACGCCGCGCGGCCTAAATAGCGCCCTTGCGCCGATGATCGGCCCTGCGACTTGTATCGTAAGGCACACAGCGCCGGCAGGCCTTTTTCCACAGTCCATCCACACGCCCCATCCTGTCCTGCCGACAAGCTGTGCCGTTCTCAGGGAGGCGCGCCCCAATATCTAGGGGCGAAAAGCGCCGCCCGCAAGATTTATGCACATTTCCCCAACGCTTACAACTATGATCTTCTTTTATAACGTGCCAGATACTTGCAAAATGCCTGGCACGTTATAAAACCCGGTTCTCCAGCTTCTGGCGGGACAAGAGGCATTTCGGCAATTCCGGATGCAGTGGGCCCCCCACCCCTGCCCCCGCCCCCCGCTTGCGGGGGGCGGGGGACCCCTCGAAAGGGGTATTTTGGCCGCC
>JBBIKA010000262.1:0-5214 GCA_037445695.1 Chloroflexota bacterium | reverse complement strand
GGCTTTCGCCGGCGCTTCGTCAGCCGGGCCGAGCGCATCGCAGCGCTGGAGGCGTATCTGGCCGAGCTGCGGGCCGAGGTCGCGGCCGTGGAGGAGCACCTGACAGATCTTAAGAAAACCGCGTAGGGTCCTCCCATGTCGCGCCGGTCCCCCGCGTTCCTGGCCATCTTCGCGCATCCGGATGACGAAGCGTTCCGCCCCGGTGGGACGCTGGCGCGGCTGGCCGACCGCGGGGTGCGGGTGCATCTGCCCACTGCCACGCGCGGCGAGGCCGGCTCCTGCGGCGATCCGCCCCGCTGCCGGCCAGCGGGACTGCGGCTGCACGAGGTCGGGCGGCGGCGGGGCTTATGAGCGAGATCTCTTCGTCTACCCGGCCGCGCTGGTTGGCCGTTGCCGGGCTCTTCCTCAAGCTGGGCGCCATCTCCTTCGGCGGCCCGGCGGCCCACATTGCGCTCATGGAGCAGGAGACGGTGCGCAAGCGGGGCTGGCTGGGCCGCGAGCATTTCCTGGACCTGCTGGCGGCCACCAATCTGGTGCCCGGCCCCAACGCCACCGAGATGGCGATCCACATCGGCTTCGTGCGCGCCGGCTGGCCGGGGCTGGTCGCGGGCGGCGTGGCGTTCATTATGCCGGCGTTCGCGATCAGCCTGGCGCTGGCCGTCGCTTACGTGCGCCTGGGCGCCCTGCCACAGGCCGCGGCGCTCTTCTACGGCATCAATCCGGCGGTCATCGCCATCATCCTGGCCGCTACTTACCGCCTGGGCCGAACCGCGCTGCGCGACATACGCGACCTCGGCATCGGGCTGGTCGCCCTGGCGGCCGCGCTGGCAGGGGCCAACGAGGTCGTCGTGTTGCTGGCCGCCGGCCTGGCCGGCATCCTGCTCTACGCGCGGCCGTGGCAGTCGCTCCGCCGGCCGCCGGTCGCGTTGCTGGCCTGGGGTCCGCTGGCGTTGCCCTTCCTGCCGGCCATCGCCTGGCCCGATGACCGCCTGCTGCGGCTGGGCCTCTTCTTCCTCAAGGTGGGCGCGCTGATCTTCGGCAGCGGCATGGTGCTCTTCGCCTTCATCCAGCGCGACGTGGTGGCCGGCTTCGGCTGGTTGACCCAGCAACAACTGCTGGACGCCATCGCGGTCGGCCAGATGACGCCCGGGCCGGTGCTCTCCTCGGCCACCTTCATCGGCTACCTGGTGGCCGGCGTGCCCGGCGCGGTCGTTGCCACGGTGGCCGTCTTCCTGCCTTCCTTCGTCATCACCGCGCTGATCGGCCCCTGGATCCCGCGGCTGCGCACCTCGCCCGTCGCGCAGGCGTTCCTGCGCGGGGTGAACGCGGCTGTGGTGGCCCTCATCCTGGCGGTCAGCATCGCCCTCTTCCGCGCGGCCATTGTGGACCTCTGGACAGCGCTGATCCTGGCCGCGGGGCTGGCGGCGCTGCTGCGCTTCAAGGCCGATACGCTCTGGCTGGTGGCGGGCGGCGCCGCGGCCGGGGCGCTCCACTATCTGCTGATTCACCCTTGACGCAAAAACCGTAGTATACTGCACAGCGCGAATCTGCCTTCGGAGGCATGTACATGGCATGGGGTGAAAGCGCTCGCGTGCCGGTCGCTTCGCAAGCGCCCGACACGTCCGGCGGGGCCCGTTTCAGGGAGTTTGTCCGCGCCTGGCTGGGCCGGGTGACGCCCTCCGGCCCGATGTTGCTCGGCCTGGCGGCGATGGCGGTCGGGCTGGCTGCGGGCGCAGGGATCTGGCTCTTCAAGCAGATGATCGGCTGGGTGCATACGGCGGCCTTCGGGTGGCTGGCCGGCGCGCTGGGACGGCTGGGGCCCTGGACTGTGGCCCTGCTGCCGGCGGCCGGCGGCCTGGCGGTCGGCTGGCTGTGGCAGCGCTTTGTGGGCCAGGAGCGGTATCATGGGGTGGCCGGCGTGATGGAAGCCGTGGCGCTGGCCGGCAGCCGGCTGGAATATCACCTGGCTCCTGTGAAGACGGTTGCGGCGGCCCTTTCCATCGGCAGCGGCGCCTCGGTCGGGCCGGAGGACCCTTCGGTCCAGGTCGGCGCCAACCTCGGCTCGTTCGTGGGCCAAAAGCTGCGCTTCTCCGACGATTGGATCCGCACCCTGGTGGCCGCGGGCGTCGCGGCCGGCATTGCCGCAGCGTTTAACGCGCCGATCGCCGGCGTCTTCTTCGCGCTGGAGATCGTGCTGGGCGAGATCGGCGGCGGGGGCGGGCTGGGCGCGGTCGTGCTGGCTGCGGTGACATCGGCGGTCTTCACGCAATCGGTATCGGGGCCGCAGCCGGCCTTCCGCGTGCCCGAATACGCGTTTCATTCGGCCGTGGAACTGCCGCTCTATCTGGGGCTGGGGCTGCTGGCCGGGCCGCTGGCCGCGGCCTACATTGCTGCCCTGTACACGGCGAAAGACCTCTTCGGCCGCTGGCGCATCGCCGATCGGCTGAAGCCGGCGGCTGCGGGGTTGGCCGTTGGGGTTGTCGGCATCTGGCTGCCGCAGGTCTTCGGCGTGGGCTACGACACCATTGATGCGGTCTTCAACGGCCCTCAGATGACGGTTGTGCTGCTCCTCTTGCTGCTGGTGGCCAAGCTCATCCTCACCGCGGTCAGCATCGGCGGCGGGTTTCCGGGCGGGGTTTTCGCGCCGTCCCTGTTCCTGGGCGCAATGCTGGGCGGGGCTTACGGCACGGTCGCTGGGCAACTGTTCCCGCGTCTCCTCATCGCGCCGCCCGCGTACGCGATGGTCGGCATGGCCGCGGTGCTGGCCGCGTCGGTCCATGCGCCGCTCACGGCCATCCTCCTCTTGTTTGAGATGACCCACGATTACCGCATCATCCTGCCCTTGATGTTCGCGGTGATCATCGCCATGCTGCTGGCGCAGGCGTTGCGCCGCGATTCGGTGTACACGTTGAGCCTGGCGCGCAAGGGGCTGCGCCTGGAGCGCGGCCGCGATGTCGAGGTGCTGGAGGGGATCACCGTGGGCGAGGTGATGGAGCTCGCCGGCCGCGTGTTGCACGAAGAGGACACGCTGGAAGCGGCTGCCGAGATCTTCGCCCAGACCCGGCATCACGGCCTGCCGGTGGTGGACGCTGCGGGCAGGCTGGTGGGGGTGTTCACCGTGCAAGACCTGGAGGCCGCGCAGGCGAGGTCGGTGGGGCAGGTTGCGACGGTGGGACAGGTCTGCACGCGCGATCTGTTGGTCGCTTATCCCGACGAGAGCATCGGCGCGGCGCTGCGACGCATGAGCCGCCGCGATGTGGGCCGGCTGCCGGTGGTGGCCCGCGACGATCCCCGCCGCTTGTTGGGCGTGCTGCGCCGGGTGGACCTGGTGCGGGCCTACGACATCGCGCTCAGCCGGCGGGCCGCGCTGCGCCACCGCGCACACCAGGCGCGTCTGGACGCCTCGACCGGCGCCCTGCGCGTCGAGGAGATCGCGATCGAGCCCGGGGCTGCGTGCGATGGGCGCCGCGTGCGCGAGGTGGCCTGGCCGCACGCGGCCGTGCTCGCCAGCGTGCGCCGCGGGGGCGAGCTGCTCATCCCGCACGGCGACACCCGGCTCCAGGCCGGCGATGTGCTGGTCGTCGTGGCCGAGGGCAAGGCGGCCGGCGAGCTGCGACGGCTGTGCGCAAAGGCGTTGTAGAGGTTTTTACGACTCCCGCGGCCCGATGGCCGGCATCGGCACGAGTAACGCCTCCAACGCGGCCAGGCGCTCGGCGTAGGCCGGCTCGGAGAGGGGGGTGCACGCGGCCAGTTCCACCTGCGCGGCGGCCAGCTTGAGCGCGAAGTTCCAGCAGCTCGGCTGGCCGCACTGCCGGCAGTTCGTGCCCGGCAGCAGCTTGTAGAGCGCCATCGCGGTCGGCCGCCGGCGTTCGGTGGTGTCGGGCGTGATCTCGCCCCGGCGCTCCCAGGTGCGGTTCACCAGGTCAATCAGCCCCTCCAGCTCCTTGAGCGCGGCCTCGCGATCCTCGACGTTGCTGGTGGCGATTTCGTAGGGGTGGAAGGCGATGTTGTGCCCGCCTTTCTTCCAGGTCAGCGCGTTGGCGCTGCGGTTATAGATTGCCCCACGCAACGTTGCGTTCAAATACGGCAGGACTTCCGAGATATCGGTCGTCAACACCGCCCTGGCCGAGAAGCGTTCCGCGCCCGGTTCGCAGGGCGGGGTGAAGACTTCGACGTCATAGTCTTGGATCAGCATAATTGCCTCACTCATTCGGCCGCGCGCCTCCGCCGCGGCCTCTTGCCCGCGAACTCGCTGCCGATGTGGATGCCGAGGCGCGGCAAGATCGTGCGGTGCAGCAACAGGATCAGCAATGCGGCGGCAAAGGCAATGGCAAAGACCAGCAACGCCGATCCGATGTCGCTCATCAGGTTCGGGTTGACCAGCATCACCGCGGCCAACGTCAACATCAGCGCGCCGCCGATCAGCTTCAGGATGCGGCCGTGCTTCTCCTCCAGCTTGCTGGCACGCAGGCTGAAGACGGCCGCCAGGAAGATGCCGATCTCGTCAATCTGGTAGATCAGCATGTAGAGGATGAGCAGCGCCACGAAGGTGAGCGCGGTCACGCCCTGGGCCACCAGCAGGTTGGTCCACAGCACCGGGAAGCCGGCCGTGCACGAGAACTCCACCAGCGACGCGCCGGCCGACATCACCACCGTCGCGCCGATCAGCGCGGGCATGGATTCGCCGGCATTGAGCACGCGGCGCATGCTGCGGTAGAGGCCGGGCTTCTTCTCGTCCGCGATGGTGAAGGAGATGCCCTCCTTGTACCAGAAATAGTCCTTGATGTTCACCGCGCCGAAGAAGAGCGCCACCAGCGCCACGATGACGCGAATCCAGCCCACAAAGCTGATCACCGTGAACATGGTGAAGAGCCCGGCGATGAACAGCACGTACACCAGTGACGTGACCGTGAGGAACACCAGGCCGATGATGAACACCTTCTTGCGCGAGCCGGTATGCAAGGTCAGGGCCAGCAGCACCGAGAGCACCCACAGCGAGCACGGGTTGAAGCCGTCCACGAAGGCAATGATGGCGGTGCTGATCGCCAGCGACTGCGTCGCCAGGTCCACCGGGCCGATGAGCGGCAGCGTGAGGGTGCTGTTCCTGGCCGGGTCGGTCGGCTGAGCGGCGGCCGCCGCGGGGGCCTGTTGCGCCGGGGCCTGCGCGCGCGCGACGGCCATCGGTTTGGGCGCGGCCTGGCCGGCGGGCACGAG
>JBBIKA010000261.1:0-5223 GCA_037445695.1 Chloroflexota bacterium | reverse complement strand
CCACTTTTTCCGCGCGCGCGGTCCGTTAGGTTTGAGCGTTTTATCACCTCCTCTTTTGTAAACCTGAAACTAAAACACGAAAAAAAGGTGCGGCCCCGTGGGGCCCGCACTTTTCCTGGTGCTGTGTAAGAATTTGGGTTCTCCAGCTTCTGGCGGGACAAGAGGCATTTCGGCAATTCCGGCTGGAGTGAGCCCCTCACTCCCTTGACCCCCCCGCTTGCGGGGGGGGAGTCCCTTGAAAGGGGTATTTGGCCGCCTTCGGCGGCCAAATACCCCCTCTATTAGCCCGCCCCCGCTCTCCCCTTTCGGGGAGAGCGGGGGCGGCTAGAGGGGGTTTTGGCCGCCGCGCCCCCCGCCGCAAACCCCCCCCCCACCGGGGCGGGGGGGGGGGGGGGGTGTGGGGGGGGTGGGGGGGCGCGGCCCCCCCCCCCAAAACCCCCCGGCGACTTTGCCCTCCTCGCGGCCGGCCTGAAGGCCGCGCCACAGGGGAGCGGGGAAAGGGCCAAAACGCCTTACTCCGCTTGCAAGGCCAACCCCAAGGTCTCCTCGAAGAAGCGACCGAGCGTCGCGGGATCAAGCCCGTAGCGGTCTTTCAAGGACGGCAGGAAGGTTCCCTGAATATATTCCAGATCCTCGAGCTTGCAACGGCGGATGCGGCTGTACACCTGTTTGTGGGTGGCTTCGAGCCGCACCGCGTGGGCCGAATAGCGTTCGAAGTACGTGGCAGCGAAGGCATAGTGCTTCATGGCCTCTTCCAGGGCCGGCCGCGTCACCTTGCCCTGGTTCGCCGCATCCTCGCGGTCATAGGTGATGTGCCCGCGGCGCAGCTCCACCTTGCCCAGGATCTGCCAGTACTCCTCGACGCGCTCTGCCAGGGGCACGTCCGGCAAGCCATAACCCTCGACGATCTTATACGCGTCCGGGATCTTCTCCTCGGCGCGGCGCAGCCAGAGCTCCGCCCTGTCAAAATCGCCCTGTTGCACATGCACTTCGGCGATATCTTCGCAGGTGTCCGTATATTGCACCCAGCTCCCCACCTCCTCGGCCAGGCGGAGGCTTTCCTCCAGCCAGCGCAGGGCAGTAGCACTCAGCGCGCGCGGCAACGGCGAAGCAGGGTCATGGTCTCGCTCCAGCGCGGCCCATTCGCGATAGGTGCATCCCAGTTCATTGTACGCCTCGATCAGGCGCACGGGCTCGGTCACTTCCTTGAAAATACCCATCGCCCGCTCGTCGGCTTGCCTGGCCTCGGCCAGGAACTTCTTGCTGGCCTCGTAGCCGTAGACGCCCGTGGCCCACAGCGCGCCCAATTGCCGCGCCGCGCGGCCGACGACCAGCGCGGCCAGGCCGATGCCGCGTTTGGTTTCCAGCCCCTCGCAGATCTCCAGAGCCTGTTTGGCCACCGCGGCCGCGCGATGCGGCTCGTTGAACGCCGAATGGACGATGGCCCGCGAGTTCAGGCTGAGCGCCACCCGATAGTCCCGACCCAGCCGTTTGCGCAACTGGAGGCCATCCTCGACCAGCGATTCGGCCTGGCTGCGGCGATAGAGCGCCGCGTAGACCCGGCCCATGTTATCGGTCGTGTTGGCCGTCTCCTCCAGCAGGTCGGACGCCCGGAAATAGGGCAACGCCTTGCGGAATTCCTGCAGGGCCAATCCGTAGCGCCGCAACACCATCCAGTACGCGTAGCCCAGATTGTTGTGGGCGCGGCCCAGGATCAGGTTGCGCCGCCAGCCGGCGAACGACTTCGGATCCCGGCCGGCCAGCTCTTCGGGCGCTGCATCCCCTTCTAGCTCGGCGATGATGGATTTGAGCAGCGCGATCGCCTCGTCGGCCCGATGAATATAGATCAACGCCTGAGCATGATACACGCCCAGATCGGCGCGCGCCAGCGACAAGGAGGGTTCCGTGAAGAGGGGCCGAAATTCGGGGGCCTGCTGCACCCGTTCGGCCAATGCCGCGGCCTTCTCGTTCTCCCCGCGGATCATGTAACGCTTGACCCAATGAGCGGCGGCGTCGTACTGGACCATCTGGCGCAGCTCAGAGGAGGGGGGCAGGATCCGCCGATCCACTTCGCTGGCGCTGTTCACGAACGCCAGGAGCTCGTTGCGCAGCCGCATATCGTAGCCGACCTCGGCCGCCCGAATGGCGTATTCGGCCTGGCGGGTGTACCATTCGTACCCGGCATGCGGATCAGCCCGCAGCCGGTAGATCAGCGAATCCACCCGCAGATCTTGCAGCTTGCGCTGCGTCTCGCGGCGCTCCTCCGCCCTTTGTGGCCTGCCGGCGACTTCTTCCAGGGCCGCGATCTGCTGATCGTACCACGCCGCGATGCGCTGGCTCAGATCGCCGGCCCTGACGGCCAAGAAGCTGTCGCACAAATCGAACACCTCGTCGTGCCAGAAAAGGCGGCCGTCGTCGGGTCGGATCTTGACGAACGTCCGGCCAGCCAGGTTCTGCAGCTCCCTGCCGCAGCGTCTGTCGTCCCAGCCGGTCAGGTGGCGCAACAGCGCGGCATCCAGGCCCTTGCGCGCCACCGCCAGATACTGCAGCACGTCGTGCAGCTCATAGGCCGGGTCGTTCATGATCGCAGCCATCAGCCAGCGGTCAATCTCCTGCCGCGCCTCGGCCGGCAAGGCCCGCGTGATGTTCTGCCATAGCCGATCGAAGCCAAGTCCGTATTTCAAGATCTCCAGGAAGAGCTCGACCCGAATGGGGCGGCCCTCGGTCACTGCCCACAAGCGATGGCGATCTTGATCCGAAAAGGCGGCCAGCGCCGGCATATCGCGACTGCGCAGGTCCAGGTAGCGCGCCATCTCGTCTTCATCGAAGCCCGTCAGATCGCGCGGCGCGAAGCGAACACCGGCCGCGCCGGCCAGCCGGCTTGCCAGCGCCGCAGCCAGGGAAGGATCGGGCCGACCGGCGAGGAGCACGACGCAGTTGCGCCAGCGAGCCAACTGATCGAACAGCCACGGCCTGACGGTCGTGCTCTCCTCGGTGAACCCGCCAAGCACCTGGACCTGATCCACGCCGTACTGGATCCGCTCCGTCGTGTCGAGCGCAATCACGACGCGATGAAAGGCGGTCACCCGATTCAGGCAATCCGCAAAAGTGGCGGCCAGGTGCGCCCGCGCCTCCTCCAGCTCCTGCGCCAGCAGGCCGGCCGCCCGCCGGGCAGCAAACTCATCTCGCTCCATCCGAAAAGCACTGAACTCGTCGGCCGTCTCCAGGGCCTTCATCAGGCGCTCTTCCAGGCCGCTGTTCGTGTTGACGGTCGAATGATACAGGTCGAGGATGCCCGACCAGGGGAAGTGGGGCGCGATGCCGTCCCGACTGCCCAGCTTCTGGCCGACTTGGCGCAAGAGGACCGTCTTGCCGACCCCTGCATTGCCCGTGATATAGAAAACGTGGGTAGATCTATCCTGCGCGTCAATCGCCTCGGAGATGTCGCGCAGGAACTTCCTGGGAATCCAATTCGTCATCGCGCCGACTCCTGTGCGGGATCTCTACTGTGGAAAAAAGAACGTCAACCACTTCCGGCCATACTTCCTGGAGTTCCCTATCCGCTGCGATCACGTCTCTCAACTCGGCCAACAGCGCCGCGTCTTTGAATGTATCTTGGAGCCGGTCCCGCCACCAACTGGGAAAATCTATCACGGCTGGCGCAGGTGGACGTTCCTCAAACCGCCTTAAAATGCCCCAGTGATAAGCTGCTTCAGGCACGTAGTGCGTCAAATAGGCGGGGAAAGCCTGCACGTGGCCGCAATGGAAGCTATAGGCGGCCACATGAGCCGCCTGGAAACGCTTGAACTCGCTCAGCTCCAGATCGTGGGCCAACAGAGAACGCGTGGCCCACGGAAACACAAACACGCCCTTCCCGGCATCCCAATACACCAGATGGCATGCCTGAAGCTGGCCGATCAGGTCGAGATAGTGCGCATCGCTTTCCCCCCGCGGCTCCAGCTTCAATTCCTCGGCCAGATGGCGCAGCGGTTCCACGTTGATCCACCGCAGCACGGCGGCCGACCGAACCAGGGGCCACATCGCCTCCGGAGCCTTCGCCAGGATGTGATCGGCGGTCTGCCGCAGCACGACCTGCAACAACGAAGGGGTCAGGGCGCGCTCAACTTCGTCCTCGGAAGCGGCCTGCAAATCCAGATGGCGCGCTTGAAGCAGCTCGGCCAGGAAGCGGGTGGCCAGCGGATGGCCGAAGGCATGGCGATAGAGCAGGCGGCTGACTTGCGGTCCGGCGCCGACCGCCCGGCTCGCCGTCAGCTCGTCGAAGGCCACCAGGGGATACAGGTCCACCCGCCGGCGCACCTGGAACCGCCGCCAGCGGCGCAGCTCTCCGCGGCCGGCAAACACAAAGAGCACCCGATCGGTCAATGCCAGGCGCTCGATCAGGTGCTCTTCCAGCCAAAAGAAGCTCTCTTCGTCGTCGCGGACCAGATCGTCAAGAGTGTCGAGCAGGACGATGGGCGTGAAGCGATCCAGCCAGGCGGTCACCGCATGGACCAACGCGTCGGCCTGCGCCTCGGGGGAAGAGACCCCTTCCGCCGCCGCGGCCATGCCAAGCTGCCCGGCCAGTTGACGCCAGAGCTCCCCGATCAGGCGCGAGCGGTCGAGCCGGCCCTCTCGCCAGAGCGGGGAGGGGATCGTCCGGTCTAGGTCCAGGCGCGCCGTGAGCGTCGGCCGGGAAAAGCGGGAAGATTCGGGGCCATCGCGGCGATACAGGCGTTCCAGTTCGAGCAAGAGCCAGCTCTTGCCGGTTCCGGCAGCTCCCCAAAAGCACATCACCGGCAACGCGCCCGGCACGCCTTGAGATATCTGTTCGAGCTTAGAGTGGATGATCTCCTTCTCGGAGTCGCGATCGTGGAAAGGGAACTGAGGATCGGGACTGCGTCGCGGCTGCAATCTTCCGGGTTCAGGCATAATAGACCTCGATGCAAAGCTAAATGAGCGGCGAATCGGCCGGTGCCGCGCTTGCCCAGATGAGGACCAGTACGGCTCAACAAAAAACTCCTCCCCATAAACGATAAGGAGAGGATAACTTAACCTATAACGGTCGGATGGCGTGTGCTTGACAGGTGTATGACAGCGACTTGACAGCCCAATGGAATTCGGGGCTTCGGCCCATTGGCATCAAGTTAAGGTTGCCAATAGGCCTGTTGCATCACCCTCACCCCTCCCCTTGCCCCTCCCCTCTCCCGCTCGCCTGACGGCGGC
>JBBIKA010000260.1:0-5235 GCA_037445695.1 Chloroflexota bacterium | reverse complement strand
GGCGAATAGCGGGGTATTTTGGCCGCCGAAGGCGGCCAAAATACCCCTTTCAAGGAATTCCCCGCCCCCGCTTGCGGGGGCGGGGTTAGGGGTGGGGGGCCGTAGGACGTAACTGTGAACATTTACTCTTTACGCCACACCGGGACTATGACAAATCCGGCCAGGGATGCTATAATCGCCTCGTGCGGTAATGCGAAAAGCCACTCGCGAACGGAGCTATCCCGTGACACCACCCATCATACGCATCGAAGATATCGCCCGTTACGACGGACAGGAAGTCGCCTTGCGCGGCTGGTTGCAACTCAAGACCGGCAAGGGCAAGCTGCAATTCCTGCGCGTGCGCGACGGCACCGGCATCGTCCAGGCCGTCGTGTTCCGCGGCAATGTCTCGGAGGAGGACTTCGAGGCGGCCAGGCGCATGCCGCTCGAATCCTCCCTGATCGTGAGCGGCGCGGTCAGGGCCGACGCGCGCGCGCCCGGTGTGCCCGGCGGCTATGAGCTGGATGTGCGGAGCCTCCAAGTGGTGCAAGAGGCCGCCGCCGACTATCCCATCGGCCCGAAGGAACACGGCGTCGAGTTCCTGATGGACAATCGGCATCTCTGGTTGCGCTCCAACCGCCAGTGGGCGATCCTGCGCGTGCGGGCCACCATCGTCAGGGCCATCCGCAACTGGCTGGACGACAACGGCTTCCTCCTGGTAGATACGCCCATCCTGACGCCGGCCGCTGCGGAGGGCACGACGACCCTTTTTCAGACCGATTATCACGGCACGCCGGCCTATTTGGCGCAGACCGGCCAGCTCTACAACGAAGCCAACATCTTCGCGTTCGGCAAGGTCTACTGCTTCGGCCCGACCTTCCGCGCCGAGAAGAGCAAGACCCGGCGCCACCTGCAAGAGTTCTGGATGGTGGAGCCGGAGATCGCCTGGTGCAAGCTGGAGGAGTTGCTGGAGATCGAAGAGCAGTTCGTCAGCTATATCGTGCAGACGACCCTGCGGGAGCGCGCGGCCGAGCTGAAGCTGCTGGAGCGCGACACCGCGCACCTGGAAAAGGTGATCCCGCCTTTCCCGCGCCTCTCCTACGACGACGCGATTGCGCGCATCAACGAGGCCGCTGCGGCCGGGGTGACGGTGCCGCCGCACGATGAGCCGTTGCCGCCGTTGGAGTGGGGCAACGATTTCGGCGCGCCGCATGAGACGTTCATCGCCTCGCAGTTCGACAAGCCGGTCTTCGTCCATCACTTCCCCAGCGCGGTGAAGGCGTTCTACATGGAGCCGGAGCCGGGCCGGCCCGAAGTGTGTCGCTCGGCCGATCTGTTGGCGCCCGAAGGATACGGCGAGATCATCGGCGGCTCGGAGCGCATGAGCGACCCCGATCTGCTGCTGGCGGCCATTGATCGCCACGGCCTGCCGCGCGAGCCGTATCAGTGGTATATTGATCTGCGGCGCTACGGGTCGGTGCCGCACAGCGGCTTCGGCCTGGGCGTAGAGCGCACGGTTGCCTGGCTCTGTGGCCTCGACCACATCCGGGAGACGATCGCGTTTCCGCGGATGTTGGGACGGTTGAACCCGTGAGAAGGGCAACGTCAATCGCCCTTCGTTTGCCCTGATTTGCGGCGGAGTTCTTTGTTGCCCGGCATATTTTGGCTGGTTTTTCTCCTGGCCGGCGTCGTCAGCCTCATCACGGCGCCGGCAACGGACCGGCTCGGCCGGCGGCTGGGCCTGGTGGATCGGCCGGGCGGCCGCCGCCGGCATCGGGGCGTCATTTCGCGGCTGGGCGGGATTGCGCTGTACAGCGGCTTCATGGTGGCCGTGCTGGCGACGGTGCTCCTGCCGCAGGAGTGGTTTCCCCCGCGTCTGGATCCGAAGGAGGGCTATCGGCTGGCGGGCTTGCTGGTCGGCGCGACGGCGGCCTTCCTCTTCGGCCTGTTGGACGATCGCTTTCAGTTCCCCAGCCGGCCCCAGTACATCGCCCAGTTTGCGCTCTCGCTGATTGCCATCGCGTTCATCATCTTCATCGAGCGGATCAACAACCCCTTCGGCCCGGGGCAGGTCGTCTTTCCGTGGCCGGTCGTCGGCGGCCTGACGATCTTCTGGTTCATGGGGATGATCAACACGGTGAACTGGCTGGATGGGCTGGACGGGCTGGCCGGCGGCATCGCGGCGATCCTGGCCGCGTTTCTGCTGATTCACATGCTGCGCGAGGGTCAGTACAGCGTGGCGCTGTTGCCGACCGCGCTGTTGGCCGCCACGCTCGGCTTCCTGCCGTTCAACTTCAACCCGGCGCGGCTCTTCATGGGGAGCGGCGGCTCTTATTTTCTGGGGTGGACCCTGGCCGCGCTGGCGATCATCGGCGGGGCCAAGATGGCGACCGTGCTGCTGGTCATGAGCCTGCCGATCCTGGATGTCGCGTGGCTCATCTACAATCGCTGGCGTCGGACCGGCAGGCCCTCGACCGCGGGCCGCGATCACCTGCACTATCGCCTGCTCGACCTCGGCTTCACCCAGCGCCAGATCGTGGTCGGGTATTACGTGTTTTGCGCTGCGTGCGGGATGCTGGCGCTCGGATTGGGCACGCGCCTCTTCAAGCTGATCGCTCTAGTGGGGTTAGGAGCAGCCGTCTTGGCCGTCTTGATCTGGGCGAGCCGCCAGCCGCCGGCGACGCCCAAGGCGTGATGCCGGCGGCGGCCCTCTCATCTACTCGGCAAACGTTTGAACGTTCGAACGTTCAAATCATGGCCTCCCCACCTTGCACCGTTACTCGGCAAACCCCAGTGTCTCGCGCACGATGTAGAGAGGCCGGTTCTTCACCTCATCGTAGATGCGCCCCAGATATTCCCCGATGATCCCCAGGCAGATCAACTGCACGCCGCCCAGGAAGAGCACGCTCACCAGGGTCGAAGCCTGGCCGTAGAACGCGTGGCTGCCGGAGAGGCGCAGGATCACGGCGGCGATGATCCCCAGGATCGCCAGGCCGGCCGCGATGAAGCCCAGGTACATCGCCAGTTGCAGCGGCAGATACGAGAAAGAGGTGATGCCGTCCAGCGCGAACTTCACCATCTTCTTCAGCGGATACTTCGTCTCGCCGGCATAGCGCTCGGCGCGCACGTATTTGACGCCGGTCTGCCGAAAGCCGACCCACACCGACATCCCGCGCATGAAGCGATGGTGCTCGCGCATCTGCTTCAGCGCCTCGACCACCTTGCGATCCATCAGCCGGAAGTCGCCGGTGTCCATGGGAATGTTGATGTCGGTGATGCGATAGATGAGCCGATAGAAGGCCTTGGCCGTGAACTCCTTGAACCAGGTCTCGCCTTTGCGCTCCGCTCGCACCGCATAGACCACCTCGTAGCCCTCGCGCCACTTGGCGACGAGATCCAGGATCGTCTCCGGCGGGTCTTGCAGATCCGCGTCAATGATCACCACCGCGTCCCCGCGGGCGTAATCGGCGCCGGCGGTGATGGCGATCTGATGGCCGAAGTTGCGCGCGAAGTCCACCACCTTGACCCGCGGATCGCGGGCGTGCAGCTCGCGCATGATCTGCGGCGAACGGTCGCGGCTGCCGTCGTTGACCAGGATCAGTTCCCACGTCAGGCCGGCGCCGTCCAGGACCGCGGCCACGCGGCGGTACAGTTCGGGCAACACGGCCTCCTCGTTGTAGACCGGCGCCACTACAGAAAGGGTCGGATGCGCTTGCTCCATGAGTTCGCCTCCCGTGGTGGGAAATTGTGGTTCTCCAGCTTCTGGCGGGACAAGAGGCATTGCGGTAATTCCGGAGGCGGCGGCCCCCCCGCCCCTGACCCCGCCCCCCCCTCGCTTGTGGGGGCGGGGAATTCCTTGAAAGGGGTATTTTGGCCGCCGAAGGCGGCCAAAATACCCCGCTATTCGCCTCGCCCCTTCCCCGCTTGGCGGGGAAGGGGCCGGGGGATAGGGCCACGCAAGTTGCGAGTCCTACCGTCTTCCCACCCAAAGCCGCAGAGCCGAAATTTCAAATGGCCTGCACCGGCTCGACGCGCCAGAGGGGACCTTTTCCCTCTGAGGTTGCATCTTCCCGACGCAGGCGGCCGGCCGGGATGGCCACGTCGTGTTGGAAGAAGAGGAGCGCTTCCCGGCGCCAGGCCCATTCGCGCAACGCGCGCTTCGTCTCGATGCTCACCAGCGGCTCCACGTCGAAGGCCGGCACCCATGCCAGCCGCTCCAGATAGATGGCCGCGCCCACCGCGTCGCCCAGGAAGATGGCCGTTTCGCCCTGGCTTTCGATGATCACGATCTGGTGGCCGCGCGTGTGTCCCGGCGTCACCTGCACGCGCACCGCGGGCGTGATCTGCGCGTCGCCGCTGATCGCTTGCAACGGGCTGCTGCTCCGGCCGCACAGATCGGTGAGCGGCAGGAAGTTTTCCGCGTAGTAGGCATTGCGCGTGCGTTCGTTGGGATAGGTGGCGTCGGCCAGTTCCAGGCGCTGCACGAGGTAGGTGGCGTTGGGAAAGGTGGGCACCAGACGGCCGTCGGGTGTGTAGCACGTGTTGCCGCCGCAATGATCGGCGTGCAGATGCGTGTTGATGACCAGGCGGATCTCTTCGGGCCGATAGCCCAGCGCGGCCAGCTCAGCCAGCAGTTGGCCCGGCTGCTCGAGGCCGATCTGGTCGCGCTGCTTGTCGGATAGCTTGGTGCCGTGGCCGGTGTCCACCAGGATCGGTCCTTCGTCCGCCTCGATCAGGCAACAGTGGGCCTGCATGGGGATGCGGTTGAGCGCATCGGGCCGCACGACCTTTTCCCACAGGACGCGGGGCACGACGCCGAAGGCCGCGCCGCCATCGCCCCAGAAGAGGCCGGCAGAAAGCAGGTGGACGCACAGCGCGCCGACGCGATAGGTCAAGGGTGTCATGGGCGGATCTCTCCGGACGTGGCCGGCGCAGCACGGCGGCCGCGGCGTTCCAACAGGCCGCGCGCGGCCCGTGCTTCGTCGGCGACCGTGCCTTTCAGTAGCGGGCTGGAATCGGTCAGCAGGCCGGCCAGCCGCTCGTAGGCTGCTTCGTCGCCGATCTGTCCCAGCGCGCGGGCCGCGTAGCCGCGCACCTGGGGATCGGGGTCGGCGAGCGCGGCCAACAGGGCGGGTTGGGCGTCGGGATGGGCGGCCCGCGCCAGCGCGGCCGCCAGGGCCCGGCGCACCAGGAGCGTCTGATCGGGCCGCGCCAGCGCCTGCGCCAGCGGCCTGGCCGCGGCCGGGCTGGCGATCT
>JBBIKA010000259.1:0-5269 GCA_037445695.1 Chloroflexota bacterium | reverse complement strand
CCCCTTTTTCCCTACCCCTCCCCTCTCCCGCCGCCGTCGGCGAGCGGGAGAGGGGAGGGACAAGGGGAGGGGTGAGGGCCACCTAACCCCCCCGCCCCCTTCCCTGGCAGGGAAGGGGGAGAATCACTCCCCTCCCCGTGTAGGGGAGGGGCCGGGGGAGGGGTCTAAAAGCAGAGACAGGGACAAGAGAGAGAATCGGCGTCCCGAGCGCGTGGCCTCACGCGCTCGGGACAATCTCTATCTGGCGCTGGGCGTCGGCGGCACCTTGTCCAACGTCCAGTTGCGCTCGATCCGGGCGGTGTTGCGCAGATTCGAGAGCCACTCCTGGAACGCGATATAGCGATTCTGCTCCAGGGTGAAGGGATCGAGCGGCCGGGCCGGATCCTTCTCCAGCACCTGGACGATGTGATAGCCGTAGGTCGTCTTGATCGGCTCGCTGATCTTGCCGGGCTCCAGGCTGAAGGCCGTCTCCTCGAACTCGGCCACCATCTGGCCGCGGCCGAACCACCCCAGATCGCCCCCCTCCTCAGCGCTATAGGTGTCGTCGGAGTATTGCCGGGCCAGCTCCGCGAAGTCCTCGCCGGCGCCGAGCTTCTGTTGCACTTCCAGGATGCGCGCCAGGGCCTGCGCGTCATCGCGCGGCGCGGGCGTCGGCGTCGCCGCCGGGTCCGGCGTGGGGGTCGGCTGGCCTTCCGGCAGCGGCGTGGGGGTCGGCAGCGGTTCGATGATCTTCACCAGGATGTGCCGCGCACGCACCTGTTCGGCAGTGGTCGGCACGTCTTTGGTCACGGCTTCGTACAGCTTTTCGCGCAACAGGTCCAGCTCGACCAGCGCGCGCAGGTCGGCCTCGCTCATATCGGCGGCGGTCTTGATCCGCGCGACGTAGTCTTTAAGCTGGCTCTGGTAGGCTTCCAGGCTCACCGGCGTTGCGGTCGGCGCCGGCGTGGGCGTGGGCGATCCGCCCGGCGTGGGCGTGGGCAACGGCGTCGGCGAGACGGACGGCGTCGGCGACGGGGTCGGCGTGTAGCGCTGATAGCCGAACGACTCTTCCAACGCGCGATCTATCTCATCGGCGCTGACGGTGATCCCGCGCTTCTGGGCTTCCTGGCGCAGGAGTTGCTCGTCAATCATCTGATCGAGCACATTCAGGCTGATCGTTTGCGGGTCCTGGCCCTGCTGCTGAAGGCTTTCCTGATACCAGGCAAAGCGCACGCGTCGGGCATAGTCGGCCGTGGTGATCCTGGCGTCGTTCACCACGGCCACCGGCTGACGCGGCTTGATGACCAGCTCTTGCACCACGCCCGCGGCGATGATCAGCAGCAAAAGGGCCGCGACGAATCCCAGGCCGATCAATACGCGACGGTTGCGCTCGGCATCTCGTCGGCGACGCGCGGTCTCTTTGCGGGTCGGTTCCGTTCGCAGCGATGGCTTCGGCTTCGCCATAAGGCTTCCTTACTTAATTAACGCCGGAAAGGCGGAGCTCAGCCGCCGTAGCGCCGGACGTGTTCGGCGGTATAGGGCAAGAGCGCCAGGAAGCGCGCGCGCTTGACCGCCAGCGTCAGGCGACGTTGGTGGCGGGCGCAGGTGCCGGTGCGCCGCCGCGATTCGATCTGGCCCTGGTCGGAGATGTACCGGCGCAAGGTGTTGACGTCCTTGTAGTCAATCTTGTCTATCTTGTCTGCACAGAACGCGCACACGCGACGGCGTTGGTAGCGCATGCGGCCGGCGGCCGGAGCCTGGGCCGCAGCCGCGCGGCGATCCGTAGTCGGTGCAGGCGTTGCAGTCGGTTTATCTTCTGCCATGATTCAGCTCCTCGGGGTTAGAACCCCAGCTCCTCGTCGTAATCCATATCTTCCGGTTCGGCCCCGCCCCGGCCATCGAGGATGACCATCTCGCTGGCCACCACCTCGGTGCGCGAATGGCGTTGCCCTTCCGGATCGTCCCAACTGCGGGTCTGCAAGCGGCCCTCGATGTAGACGCGAGAGCCTTTGCGCAAATGCTGGTTGCAGACCTCGGCCAGATTGCCCCAGGCGACGACATTGAACCACTCTGTCGCCTCGCGGCGCTCACCGTTGCTGGTCGTCCAGCCGCGCGAAACGGCCACGCTGAACGCGGTGACGGGCTTGCCGCTCGGTGTGTAACGCATCTCTGGATCACGGCCCAGATTGCCGATAATCAAGACTTTGTTCAATCCTCGTGACATGGCCCGTTCCTTCCCGCTGGGGTTCAGTCCTCGTCCGGCCGCACGAGCAGATGCCGCAAGACCTGTTCGTCAATGCGCAGGTTGCGCTCCAGCTCGCGGCTCCTGGTCGGGGGCAACTGGAAAACGAACTGAACGTAAACGCCTTCGGTCTGCTTCTTGATGGGATAGGCCAGCGTGCGCCGTCCCCACACGTTGGGGTTGGCGACCGTGCCGCCCGCGGCCGTGATCCAGTTGGTGTAGCGCTCGATGGCGGTGGCCACACCCTGATCGTCTAGCTGCGGGGCGAAGACGACCATCAGCTCATAGTCGCGCGTTGTCTCAGGCATACCGCGCCGATACCTCCTTTCCTCGGGAATAGCCCCCCTCCACCCGAGGGGGGATTGCCGCCGGACGCTTCACCTGGCGTGACGCGCCGGGGGCGAAAAGAACGAGGGCTGTGAGCCCTCGCGCGGTGTGCATGTTATACCACAGGTGGGGGATTATGGCAAATAAGAGATCATACATTGAAACGGAAATGAATGACATCGCCGTCCTGGACGATGTAGTCGCGACCTTCCAGGCGCACGAGGCCCTGGCTGCGGGCCGCGGCCAGGCCGCCGGCTGCCATCAGCACGGGCTGGGGGATCACCTCGGCCCGGATGAAGCCGCGCTGGATGTCGCTGTGGATCAGGCCGGCCGCTTCGTAGGCGGTCGAATGGGCCTTCAGCGTCCAGGCGCGCGTCTCTTTGCCGCCGGTGATCGTGAAGAAAGTGATGAGATCGAGAAGCCGGTAGCTGGCGCGGACAAGGCGCTCCAGGCCCGGCTCGGCCAGGCCCAGGTCGCGGCGATATTCGTCAGCCTCGCGGGGGTCCCACGTGGCCAGTTCGGCCTCGCACGCGGCGCACAGGACGATGCAAGGGACCCCTTCCCGGCCGGCACGGGCGAGCACGGATTGCGCTGCCGCGCCGCCGGTCGGCAGGTCGCTCTCGCTCACGTTGACCACGTAGAGCCGCGGCTTGGCGGTGAGCAGGTTGAAGTCGCGCGTCCAATCTTCGTGGTGGGCGGCCGGCTCATAGGTGGCGGCCGGCCGGCCCGAGTTCAGATGCTGACGGAGCCCGGCCAGCCAGGCGAGCTGATCGGCGAACTCTTTGGGCCGCGCCTTGGCCTGGCCCTGCACCTTCTCGATGCGGCGTTCGGTCGTCGCCAAGTCGGCCAGGATCAGCTCCAGGTCGAGCGTTTCCAGGTCGCGCAGCGGGTCTACCTGCTCATCGGCCGGCGGGATGTCGGGATCCTGGAACGCGCGCAAAACCATGGCGAGCGCGTCCACGTTGCGGATATGGCCGAGGAACTGATTGCCCAAGCCGGCCCCTTGGCTGGCGCCCTTCACCAGGCCGGCGATATCCACGAACTCGACCGTGGCAGGGGTCACCTTTTCAGGCCTGACCAGGGCCGCCAGTTCGTCCAGACGAGGATCGGGCACGGCGGCGATGCCGACGTTCGGCTCGATCGTCGTGAACGGATAAGGGGCGGTCGCGGCGCCGGCCAGCGTCAGCGCGTTGAAGAGGGTAGATTTGCCCACATTGGGCAACCCGACGATGCCGATCTGCAGGCTCATGAGGGGCTCCTTCCGAATTTGGCGTTTCGACCGATCCTTATTATAATATAAAACGTGTTCGGGGAGTAGCGCAGCTCGGTTTAGCGCGCACGGTTCGGGTCCGTGAGGTCGGAGGTTCAAATCCTCTCTCCCCGACTGAAAATAGTTTCTCCGACGTGCCAGGCACTTTCGAAGTGCCTGGCACGTTTTTTATTTTCAGGGCAAGCGGGCACGTTTTTAACGGCAAGCGGCCGCCGCGTGGGCCCGGCGACACGGCTCGGGCAGGCGATAGCCGCGACAACAGGCCAGCACGTAATGCACCGCCGTTGCCAGGTCTATCCGATGGCCGGCCGAGACGTACACCGGCTTGACTCCGCTACGCGTGCGCACGGCCGCGCCGATCGTCTCGCCCGCGTCCACCAGAGGGACCCACGCGCCGGCCGCCTCGGGTAGAAGCGCGTGCTCGCCACATAACCTGGACTTGGCGCAGCCGATCGTCGGCCGATCTACGAAAAGCCCCACATGACAGGCGATCCCCATCCGCCGCGGATGCGCCCGGCCCTGGCCGTCGAAGATGAAGAGATCCGGCTCGCAGTGCAACTGCGCGCAGGCCGCCAGGATGGCCGGCGCCTCGCGAAACGCCAACAGGCCGGGGATGTAGGGGAAGGTGGCCGGCGCCACGGCCGTGGCCACCTCGACCACGGCCAGGTCAGGATAGCGGAGCACGACCACCGCGGCCCGCGCCAGCTCGTCCCGGACGCACACGTCCACCCCGGCGACCGTCGCGACCTGCCCCAGGCAATTCTCGCGTATCAGCCGGCCCCGTAGCTGCTCCTGAAGCCGTATTGCCTCGGCGGCCGAGACGTCCCAGCCATGCAATGCGCGGACATCCATCGCGCCTCCGGCCGGGCTACCGCCGCACGAACGCCCCGACCGTCTTGGCGATCCAGAACGCGTTCCAAGCGACCATCAGCCTGTCCACATCCTTCCTGGGGTCTCTCCTCCTCCCCGCTCCAATCATACCACGATGGCCGCGTTCCCGCATAAGGGATGCCGAACAAAGAGCCGACACTCCATGCCGGAAGCGCCACATGGCAAATGTTCACCGTTACGTCGTACGGCCCCCACCCCTGACCCCGCCCCCGCAAGCGGGGGCGGGGAAGTTCTTTATAGTGGGGTTTTGGGGCCGCTTTGCGGCCCCAAAACCCCACCCTCAACAGGGTTCCCTCTCTCCCGCTTGGCGGGAGAGAATGCGCGGGATAACGGTGAACAGTTGCGTCGCATGTCCTGCTTGGAGCCCGGCCCGGCTTGCAGTATAATGATGTTTCAGCTTCTGGCGGGACAAGAGCAGAAGGGGTTTGGAGGCGGGGAGAAAGCGGAATGGGGTTTGCGGGGGGGGTTTGCGCCCCCCAACCCCCCCCACAGCCCCCCCCCCCCACGCGTTTGACCGCGAAACGGCGGGGGGCCACGGCAAATAGTGCCGGGGGGGCCAC
>JBBIKA010000258.1:0-5281 GCA_037445695.1 Chloroflexota bacterium | reverse complement strand
ACGCACAGCGCGCCGGCGAAGACAATTACCGGTTTAATTTTTCAACATTCATCAATCGCCGGCTACTACGGGCCGCGCGACGGACCTCGGCGGGTTCAGAATCCCAACCCCCTCTCCTTCAAGCTCACCCAGCGCGCCTGGCCGATGATCAGGTGGTCGAGCACGTCAATGTTCAGCAGCTTGCCGGCCTCCACGATCTGCCGCGTCACCTGGACATCTTCGGGAGAGGGGGTAGGATCGCCGCTCGGATGGTTATGCGCCACGATCAGCGCGGCGCAGTTCAGGCGGATCGCCTCGCGAAAGAGCTCGCCCACCCGCACGGCCGTGGTATTCAGAGAGCCGATGTACACGGTATGCACCTTGAGCACGTGGTTCTTGCTGTCGAGCAGCACGGTGCGCAGGTGTTCCTGCTCCAGCAGGCCCATCTCCAGCAGGAGCAGGTTGACGACGTCGGCTGGCGAGCGGACCGTGGGCCGCTCGTGCGGCGCGGCCACCAGCAGCCGGCGACCCAGCTCGAACGCGGCCTTGAGCTGGGTGACCTTGGCCGCGCCCATCCCCTTGATCTCTACCAGCTCCCCGAAGGATGCTTGCGCCAGGCCGGCCAACCCGCCGTAAGCGGTCAACAGGCGCTGCGCCAGGCGCAGCACGTTCTCATCTCTGGTGCCCACCCGCAAGATGATGGCGATCAGCTCGGCGGTGCTGAGCGCGGCCGCGCCGTAGTGCTCCAGGCGCTCGCGCGGCCGCTCACCCTCGGGCAGCTCTTTGATCGTAGGGAAGTATTCGACGATGGAGGTTTCGGCCGGCATGTCCTTTAGAAGGGGATATCTTCTTCTTGGATCGGCACGCCCTCGGCCGGCACGCCGGCGCCGGCCGCCGCGCCTTCGGCGCCCTCGCGCGCGCCGAGGAAGCGCACCGCGGTCGCCGTCAGCTCCAGGCTGGCGCGCGGACTTCCCTCTTTGTCAATCCAGGCCGAGGTGTCAATGTCGCCTTCGACCAGGACCAGCCGACCCTTGGTGAGATACTGGGCGGCCAGCTCGGCGGTCTTGCGCCAGCAGGTGACGCGGAACCAGGTTGTTTTCTCTTGTTGTTCGCCGTTGGCATTGGTCCATCTGCGGGTGGTGGCGATGCTGAAGCTGGTGACGGGGACGCCGCTGGGGGTGTAGCGCATCTCGGGGTCCCGACCGAGGTGGCCGACGACGATCGTCTTCTGGTACATGGGCGTGCATCCTTTCTTGTTTGGCGGCTCGAATCGGTGGGTGCGCGGCCCGTACATCGGACCGTAATATCAGGATAGCTCAGATGCGCGATTTTGTCAAAATATCAGAACAAGAGTTCGCCTCGCGAGGGCCTACAAGAGGCTGATCGCCCGCGGATCGAGGCGCAACGTCAGGGTGTCGCCCGCCTGAAGCCGGACGTGGTTGACCATGGGCACTTCGCAGATGAGGGAGGTGCCGCTGGCGTGTTCGATTTGGAGGCGTTCGTGGCCGCCCCGAAACGACCGTTCGTTCAGCCGGCCGCGCAGGCGATTGGGGCCGTCCTCATCGGTTGCGCACAGGTTGGCGGCCTCCGGCCGGATGAGCACGGTGACGCGCTCGCCGGCCGCGTAGGGCCGCGCCAGGTCGGCCGCCACCAGCGCGCCTAACGACGTCTCCACCACCACGCTGCCGTCGGTATGTGTGCCTGTCACCGTGCCTGCGAGCAGGTTGTGGAAGCCCAGGAAGCGGGCCACATAGGCCGTGGCCGGCCGGCGGTACACCTCGCGCGGCGCGGCGATCTGTTCGACGCGGCCGCCCTCGCCGCTCTCCGGCCGGGCGCGCATGATCACGATCCGGTCGGCGATGGCGAATGCCTCCTCCTGGTCGTGCGTCACGTAGAGCGACGTGACCCCGACCCGCTTCAGGATGCCGCGCAGATCATTCATCAACTGTTCGCGCAGCGCGCGATCGAGCGCGCCCAACGGTTCGTCGAGCATCAGCAGGCGGGGCCGCGGGGCCAGGCTGCGCGCCAGCGCCACGCGTTGCTGCTCGCCGCCCGAGAGCTCGGTGACGCGGCGGCGTTCGTAGCCTTGGAGGCCGACCAGCGCCAGCGCCTCCCGGACGCGCCGACGGATCTCGTCGGCCGGCAAATGGGCCATGCGCAGGCCGAAGGCCACGTTCCCCTGGACGTCCTTGTGTGGAAAGAGCGCGTAGTCCTGAAACATCAGCCCGAAGCGCCGGCGATGCGGCGGCACGTCGGCCATATCCTGGCCGTCGAAGATCACCCGGCCCGCATCGGCGGCCTCCAGCCCGGCGATGATGCGGAGCAAAGTGGATTTGCCGCATCCGCTCGGCCCCAGGATGCACACGATCTCCCCCTCGGCCGCCTCCAGGCTCACATCGTGGAGCACTGGCAGGCCGGGATAGGATTTGGATAAGCGATCTAGGAGTAGCATACTCTTCAAAACTCCCCTACCCCGGCGGCACGGAAGCGTTCGATCACGATGAAGCCGAGCGTGCACACCAGCATCAGGAGCGTGCTCATCGCCAGCGCCTGGCCGTAGTTCAACGCGCCCGGTTGGCCCAGAAGCCGGAAGATGGCCACGGGCATGGTCGGGAATTCGGGCCGGGCAATCAAGAGGGTGGCGCCGAATTCGCCCATGCTGACGGTGAACGCAAAGACCGCGGCCACGAGCAGCGCCCGGCCGATGATCGGCAGCTCCACCTCGCGCCAGGCCCGCCACGGCGACGCGCCCAAGATGGCCGCCGACTCATGCCAGGCCGGATTCATGCCGCGCAGCGCCGGCAACAGGGTGCGCACGACGAACGGAAAGGCCACCAGCGTATGGGCGAACGGCACGAGCACCGGCGATGCGGCCAGATCGAGGGGCGGCCGGCCGAAGGCCAGGATGTAGCCGAAACCCAGGGTCACCGCGGAGGTGCCGAGCGGCAACAGGACGATCGGGTCGAGGAGCCGGGCCACCGGCCCGCGGCCGCGCGCCAGCGCGGTCGCCGTGAGCGTGCCCAACCCCAGCGCCAGCGCGGTGGTGAGGCCGGCAAATAACACGCTGTTGCGGATGGCTGCGCCGGGCGGCACATAAAAGAGCGAGCTGGCCCGATTGACGAACAGCTCGCGGTAGAAGCGCAGCGGATCGGCCGCTGCGAACGACTTGAACGCCAGGGAGGCCAAGGGCAACACCAGGAAGATCAACAGCCCCGTCACCGTCGCCGCGACCACGAGCTTCTGGCCCGGCGTGACGGCCGGCAGCGTTGTTTCTGCGGCCGACCGCAGGTTCAACGGCACGGCCGCGCGCGCCTGGACGCGGCTGTAGACCGCCATCACGAGGAACGTCAAGGCCATCTGCACCAGGCTGAGCGCGGCCGCGTCGGACAGGCGAAACAGCGTGACCGACTGACGGTAGATCTCCACTTCCAGCGTGGCAAAGGATGGGCCGCCGAGGATCAAGATGATGCCGAAGCTGGTATAACAAAAGAGAAAGACCAGCAAACCCGCCGCACTGATGGCCGGCAACAGGAGCGGCAGGGTGATCTCCCAGAAGGCGCGCAGTCGGCCCGCGCCGAGCACGCGGCCGGCGTCGGTCAACTTGCGATCCAGGTGGGCCCAGAAGTTGCCGACCAGGCGGATGACGACCGAAGTGTTGTAGAACGCGTGCGCGATCAGGATGAGCCAGAGGGTCTGCTGGAGGCGGATCGGCGGCCGCGGCAGGCCGAATGCGGCCATCAGCAGCTCGTTGAGCCAGCCGCGCGGGCCGAGCAGCGCCGTGAACGCCGCGGCCACCACCATCGCCGGCAACACGAAGGGAATGGTGGTCAGCGCCTGCAAGAGGCGCTTGCCCGGAAAGCGGTAGCGGCCGAAGACGAATGCCGCCGGCAGGCCCAGGAGCAACGTCAGCGCGGTGGAGGCCGTCGCCTGCCAGGTGGTGAACCAGAGCGCCCGGCGGAAGTAGGTCTCGCGCCAGATGGCGAGCAGAGGGGTCAGGTCGAACCGGCCTTCGGCCGCGAAGCTCCTGCCGATCACCATCGCCAGCGGATAGAAGAAGAAGACCGCCAGGAAGGCCATCGGCAAGAGAAAGAGCAGGATGCTGGAACTGTGCTTCATGTTCGGCGGATCACGCCTCCGCGCGGGCAGGGAGCAACGGACGCGAGCGGATGGCCCGCTGGAGGGGTGTCCGGCTTTCGCGCCAGGCGGACGCCGGATACCCCTGTCGTCTTACCGCAATACCACGTCTGTCCAGGCCTTCAACCAGTTCTCGCGGCCGGCTTCGATCTGCTCCGGCGTGATGACGGCCGGTTGAGTCGGCACCTGCGCATGCTTGACGAAGACCTCGGGCAACGGCGTGCCTGTGCGGGCCGGATAGACCCACATCTGCAACGGGATATCGGCCTGGAACTGCTCGCCGAGCATGAAGTCCACCCACTGTTGGGCCAGGTCGCGGTTGGGCGTGCCCTTCAAAATGCCCACGAACTCGATCTGGCGGAAGGTTTGTCCGGCCGGCAAGATGTTGCCGGTGGGCGATTCGGCCGGCCGCGGGTCGGCGAAGTAGACTTCGGCCGCGGGGCTGGTGGCATAGCTGACGACCAGCGGATGATCGCCCTTGCCGCTGCCGCCGCTGAAGAGGCCGTAATAGGCGTCCTCCCAGCCGTCGGCCACCACCACTTTGTTCTTGCGCATATCGCGCCAGAAGTCGAGGTAGGTGTAGCTGCCCGTCTCGCCGAAGACCGCCACCGTGGTCAGCAGGAAGGCCATGCCCGGCGAGGAGGTGGCCGGGTTCTCGACCACCACAAGGCCGCTGTAGGGCGATTTGGTCAGGTCGCGCAAGTCCTGGGGAATGGGGATGTTGTTATCCGCGAAGTACTTCTTGTCGTAGTTGAGCGCTACGTAGCCGAAGTCCACCGGCAACAGGCGGTTGCTCGGATCGAGCTTCAGCTCGGCCGGAATGCCCGCCAGGGCTAGCGACTCATACGGCTCGAAGATATCGGCCGCCAGCGCCCGGCTGAGGAAGCTGTTGTCCACGCCGTAGAACACGTCGGCGAGCGGATTGCCCTTCGCCAGGATCGCCTTGTTGAGGGCCAGGCCGGCATCGCCCGCCTTGAGGAAGCGCACCTGGCAACCACAGCGGGCCTGGAAGGCATCTACGACCGGCTGGCTGACGCTGAAGCTATCGTGCGTCATGACGGTCACCGTGCGGCCGGCGGCCGGCGCTTTTGTGGCGGTCGCCGTGGCCGCGGCGGCAGGCGTGGCGGTCGCCGTGGCCGCGGCGGCAGGCGTGGCGGTCGCCGTGGCC
>JBBIKA010000257.1:0-5368 GCA_037445695.1 Chloroflexota bacterium | reverse complement strand
GGCGGCCAAAATACCCCTTTCAAGGAATTCCCCGCCCCCCGCTTGCGGGGGGCGGGGTCAGGGGTGGGGGGCTTACTGCATCCGGAATTGCCGAAATGTCGCTTGTCCCACCAGAAGCTGGAGAATCATTGTTAAATCTTATCAGGCTGCAGCTTCCGGTAACTGTATTACAGCGCTATCGCCTCCATATGGTATAATGGTCCATAAACACCTATTCGAAAACTGGCAGATGATGAAACAACTTACCCTGCCCGTTACGGGCATGACCTGCGCCAACTGCGTGGCGACGGTCGAACGCAACCTGAAGCGGTTGGACGGCGTCCAGAGCGCCGTCGTCAACCTCTCGTCCGAGCGCGCCACAGTGGAATTCGATCCGGTCAAGCTCGGCCTGGCCGACCTGATCGCCCGCGTCGAACGCGCCGGCTACGGCGTGGCCACCGGCGAAGCCGATCTGATCATCCGACGCCTGGCCGACGACAACGACGCCCGGCGGCTAGAGAACGCGCTGCGCCGGCTGGAGGGCGTGCTCGAAGCGCACGTGACCTACGCGACCGAGAAGGCCCGTGTGAAGTATGTGCCGACGATCATCACCCAGGCCGAGATCCGCCGCGCGGTGGCCGCGGCCGGCTTCGAGGCGTTGGAGCTGGGCGGCGACGCGCAAGATGCCGAGGCCGCCGCCCGCCAGCGCGAGATCAACACGCAACGCCGCCTCCTGATCATCGGCCTGCTCTTCACCGTGCCGCTTTTCCTGCTCTCGATGGGCCGGGACGCCGGCCTGTTGCCGGCCTTCGTCTACATGCCGCACGATCCTGTCCATGCCGGCGGAATGCGCATGGCCTGGCCGTGGTTCAACTGGCTCCTGCTCGTCTTGGCAACGCCGGTCCAGTTCTACGTCGGCTGGCAGTATTACGTCGGCGCGTTCAAGGCGCTGCGCAACCGCTCGGCCAACATGGACGTGCTCATCGCGCTCGGTTCCTCGGCCGCCTACTTCTATAGCTTGCCCGTCACCTTCGGCTGGTTGAGCGGCCACGTTTACTTCGAGACCGCCGCGGTGATCATCACCCTGATCCGGCTGGGCAAGTTCCTGGAAGCGCGCGCCAAAGGCCGCACCAGCGAGGCAATCAAGAAGCTGATGGCGCTGCGGCCCCCCATGGCCCGCGTGTTGCGCAACGGCCAGGAGCTGGAAGTGCCGACCGATGACGTGCGGGTGGGCGATCTGGTGATCGTGCGGCCGGGCGAGAAGATCGCGGTAGACGGGGTGGTGATCGAGGGCCGCTCGGCCGTGGACGAATCCATGCTCACGGGCGAATCGTTGCCGGTGGAGAAGGGTCCGGGTGATCCGGTGATCGGCGCGACCCTCAACAAGCTGGGGCTGCTCAAGTTCGAGGCCACGAAGGTGGGCCGCGAAACCGCACTGGCGCAGATCATCCGCCTGGTGGAAGAGGCGCAAGCGAGCAAAGCGCCGATCCAGAAGCTGGCCGACGCCGTGGCGGCCGTCTTCGTGCCCGCGGTGATCGGCATCGCGCTCCTGACCTTCCTGGGCTGGTACTTCTTCGGCCCGGCCTTGCCGGCCGACGCAGACGTGAACGCGTTCACGCGCGCCCTGGTCAACATGGTGGCCGTGTTGGTGATCGCCTGTCCGTGCGCCATGGGGCTGGCGACGCCGACCGCGGTGATGGTGGGCACGGGCAAAGGGGCCGAACTGGGGATCCTCTTCCGCAACTCCGAGGCGCTGGAGCGCGCCGGCAAGGTGACCGTCGTCGCGCTCGATAAGACGGGCACGATCACCCAGGGCCAGCCGGCCGTGACCGACATCGTGGCCGACGGTCGGTGGTCGGCCGATGAGCTATTGCGCCTGGCGGCCTCGGTCGAACAGGGGAGCGAGCATCCCCTGGGCGAAGCGATCTGGGCCGAAGCGACCCGGCGCGGCCTGGCGTTGAGCGCGGCGGTTGGCTTTCGCGCCGAGCCCGGCCGCGGGGTCGAGGCCGAAGTGGATGGCCGCCGCGTGGCCGTAGGCAATGTCGCTATGATGGCCGCGGCCGGCCATCCGCTCAACGGCCTGGAGGGACAGGTGGAACGGCTGGAAACCGAGGCCAAGACCGCCATGCTCGTGGCCGTGGACGGCGCAGTGGCCGGCGTGATCGCCGTGGCCGATACGATCAAGGAAGGCTCGGCCGCGGCCATCGCGACATTGCGCCGCATGGGCCTGCGCGTGGTCATGATCACCGGCGACAACCGGCGCACGGCCGAAGCCATCGCCCGCCAACTGGCGCAGAGCGGCGTGGCGGGGGCCGGCCTGGATGGCGTATTGGCCGAGGTGTTGCCTGGCGAGAAGGCGGCCGAGGTGAAGCGGCTCCAGGAGATGGGAGCCGATGGCCGGGGACCGGCCGTGGTGGCGATGGTGGGGGATGGCGTGAACGACGCGCCCGCGTTGGCCCAGGCCGACGTGGGGATGGCGATCGGCGCCGGCGCCGATGTGGCGATGGCCGCGGCAGCCGTCACCCTGATCAGCGGAGATCTGATGGGTGTGGCGCGCGCCATCACTCTTTCCCGTAAGACGCTGCGCACCATCAAACAGAATCTGTTTTGGGCCTTTTTCTATAACGTCATCTTGATTCCGGCCGCCGCGCTGGGGCATCTCAACCCCATGTTGGCCGCGGCCGCCATGTCGTTCAGCAGCGTCTTCGTGGTGAGCAACAGCTTGCGTCTGCGCCGCCAGAAGATCGGGTGATGGGGGTTGGCCAAGGGGCATTTTGGCCGCCGAAGGCGGCCAAAATGCCCCTTATGGCCGTGCGGTTGCCCGTCACGCGACGCCGTGCTGATTACCCGTTCATCATGTTCGGGCGGGCCTCATTTATCACATTGCAAGGAGCAGACAATGAAGTACGGTTTGAACCTACGGAGCGAAGGGGCGTTGGACCTGGTGGCGCTCGGGGGGCTTGTCCACCGGCTCGATCCGGGCATCGTTCCCTTCCGCAAGGCCACGCATTGCGACATTCACGTCAGCGGCGGCGAGTTCAACGTAGCCGCCAACCTGGCCGACTGCTTCCGTCTGCGCACGGGCATCGTGACGGCGATGGTGGATTATCCCATCGGCGATCTGATTGCCGAGCGGGTGCGGGCGATGGGCGTAACGCCGTTTTACAAGCGCTTCGAGCATAACGGCGTGACCGGCCCCAACATGGCCACGGTCTACAGCGACCGGGGCTACGGCGTGCGGCCGCCGGTGGTATTCTACAACCGGGCCAACGAGGCCGCGGCGCTGCTCAAGCCCGGCGACTTCGATTGGAGCGCCATCTTTGCCGGGGGCGTGCGCTGGTTCCACAGCGGCGGCATCTTCGCGGCGCTTTCCAAGACCACCGGCGAGCTGATCATCGAAGGGATGCAGGCCGCCAAGGCCGCCGGTGCAGTGACCTCGTTCGATCTCAACTATCGGGCCAAGCTGTGGAATCTGTGGGGCGGGCCGCAGATCGCCCAGGAGGTGATCCGGCGCATCGTGCAACATGTGGACGTGCTGGTGGGCAACGAAGAGGATCTCCAGATGGGCCTGGGCATCCCCGGCCCCGAGGTCGCGGCCAAGAGCAAGCTCGATCCGAGCGTCTTCATCGGCATGATTGATCGGGTGATCGCCATGTATCCCCAGATCAAAGTCGTGGCCACGACCCTGCGCGAGGTGCACTCGACGAATCGCCATAGCTGGGCCGCGGTGGCCTGGATCAACGGCCAGACCTACGTCTCGCCGACCTGCGAGCTGGACGTGTACGACCGCGTCGGCGGGGGCGACGGCTTTGCCGCGGGCCTTTTCTATGGCTTGTTGACCGGCGAGCCGGAGCAGGAGGCGGTGAACCTGGGTTGGGCGCACGGCGCGCTGTTGACCACCTTCCCCGGCGACACGACCATGGCCACGCTGGAGCAGGTGCGCGCGTTCGCCAGGGGCGGCTCGGCCAGGATCCAGCGGTAGAAGAACACGGCAGCGGCTTCGCCGCTGCCGTGTCACCTTGAGCGGATGTTCCCCTCTGGTCTTGGGCCTTGGCGGGTCGTGCGTTGCGGCGGGATTGCTCAAGCCGGTAAGTTTCTGTATAATGGCTGTGCAGACCCGTTCAGCACCTGTAGGGAAGTAACCATGGACGGCACTTTTCCGGGCACGCTCACGCGCAGGCAGCTCTTAGCCCATTCTGCTCGGCTCTGCCTGCAAGGTGGGCTGGGTACGATGCTGCTGGGTTGCTCGGGGCCGCGTCCCTCGTCGGCGCCGCCATCATCGCCGAAGCCCCTGCTCTCGCCGTCGCCGGAACCCCCGACCCGTGCGGCCGCGCCTATCGTCACGGAAGCCGGCCGGGCCGACGCCGATTTCGAACCGGCATACCTGCAGCTACACCGGTCGGGCGAGCTCAAGCGGCGTGCGGAGGAGCTGTGGGCCATCATGGAACGCTGCCGGCTCTGCCCGCGGCAATGCGGCGTCAATCGTCTGCGGGGAGACAGCGGCTTCTGCCGCGCGCCAGGCACCACGCTGGTGATCTCCGGCTTTCATCCGCACTTCGGCGAGGAGCGGCCGCTGGTGGGCGAGGGCGGTTCGGGCACCATCTTCTTGACCCATTGCAATCTACGGTGCGCCTTCTGTCAGAACTGGACGATCAGTCATCTGGGGAAGGGCGCCGAGGTTACGATTGATGAATTCGCCCAGATGATGTTGTGGCTGCAGGCAGAAGGGTGCCATAACATCAATCTGGTGACCCCCACCCACTATTCGCCTCACATCCTCCGGGCGGTGGATGTGGCCGCCGGCAAAGGGCTGCGGCTCCCCGTCCTCTACAACACCAGCGGCTGGGAGCGGCCGGAGATCCTGGCGTTGCTGGACGGCGTGGTTGACATCTATCTGTCCGATTTCAAATACTGGGATCGCGCGATGGCGGCCAAGTATGCGGCCGGGGCCGATAGCTATCCCGAAGTGACCCGGGCGGCCATCCTGGAGATGCATCGTCAGGTCGGCGTGGCCAGGCCGACCGCGCGGGGGATCGTGCAGCGGGGCCTGATGATCCGCCACCTGGTGATGCCGAACGACGTGGCGGGCTCCGAACAGATCATGGAATGGATTGCAGCCAATCTGCCTCTGGACACCTATGTCAATATCATGGCGCAATATACGCCGGCGCATAAGGCATTCGACTATCCCGACATATCGCGCAGGATCACCGCCGAGGAGTACCGAAGAGTCGTTCACAAAGCCCAGGAGCTGGGCCTGACCAATCTCGACATTCAGGGCTATTGGTGGATGTAAGTCTGGCGTGGTTGTGGGTGACTTGGTAGATTGGTAGGTTGGTAGATTGGTAGGTTGGTAGATTGGTAGGTTGGTAGATTGGTAGGTTGGTAG
>JBBIKA010000256.1:0-5395 GCA_037445695.1 Chloroflexota bacterium | reverse complement strand
AAAGCGGCTTTGGATTGCGGGGACGTGTCCCCGCTTTGGATTGCGGAGCCATGGCTCCGCTTTGGATTGCCAGCGGCGACTTGTCGCCGCAAGCCCAAAGCGGCGTCGTGCCGCCGCAATCCCAAAGCGGCGTCGTGCCGCCGCAAGCCGAAAGATGTAACCGAAAAAATTGATCCCTTTTCCTCTCTCGCTGACCCTTTTGCACGTTCCTCTTTCCTCTTCCCTTTGCTAGAATCGTCGCGACACCATCTGCAGCGTCACGTGCCAGGCGCTTTGACAGCGCCTGGCACGTGACGAATGACGTGACGTGATTGACTGCCAGCCAGGACAATTGTTTATGCCCGGAATGCTCCAGGATTCTTCACCAGCGCCGCTCTCCGGCGATCTCGCCCTGCGCGTCTTGCGCCTGGAACAACAACTGAGCTCGTACCAACGCCTGCATGCCGAAGAGCTGGAGGAGTTGCGCCGCGCACTGGCCCTGGTCAAGGAAGAGGTATTGGCTTTGGCCGTGCGCCACACTGACCAGGCCGCGGAGAGAGCGATGGCGCAGGAGCAGGATCATCTTCCGGGCGGGTGAACTGCGGCTCGAAAAAGGAGGATGTCGTTATGAAGCGAGTCTCGAGGCGTGACTTCTTGAAGGCGACCGGGCTCGTGGCGGGGGGCCTGCTGTTGCCCGGCGGAAACGCGGCGGCAGCGGCCACCGCGGCGTTTCCATTGCACAAGCGCATCGGCGAGAGGACCAGCATCTGCCCCTATTGCGGCGTCGGCTGCGGCGTGCTCCTCGCCACCAACGCCGAAGGCCACATCATCAACACCGAGGGCGACCCCGACAACCCCATCAACCGCGGCACCCTCTGCTCCAAGGCCCAGTCCATCACCCAATTGACCACCGACCCCAAGCGCCTGCGCAAGGTGCTCTATCGCGCGCCCAACAGCGATAAGTGGGAGGAGAAATCGTGGGACTGGGCCATGGCCGAGATCGCCAAGCGCGTCAAGGCCACGCGCGACGCCACCTTCAAAGCGAAAGAAGGGGACGTCACCGTCAACCGCACCGAGGGGATCGGCTGGCTGGGCGGCGCGGCCAACAACACCGAGGATTGCTATGTGGCCGCCAAGTTCGCCCGGGCGCTCGGCATCGTCTACCTGGAGCACCAGGCGCGCATCTGCCATTCCAGCACGGTGGGCGCGCTGGGGCCCACGTTCGGCCGCGGGGCCATGACCAACCACTGGGTAGACCTCAAGAACAGCGACGTGATCCTGATCATGGGCAGCAACGCGGCCGAGAACCATCCCATCTCGTTCCGCTGGATCACCAAGGCCATGGAAGAGCGCGGGGCCAAACTGATCGTCGCCGACCCGCGCTTCACCCGTTCGGCATCGAAGGCCGACCTCTACGTGCCGTTCCGCTCCGGCACCGACATCGCCTTTATCGGCGGGCTGATCAACTACACCATCCAGAACAAGCTCTACAACGAGGAGTACGTCAAGGCCTACACCAACGCCCTGACCCTCATCAGCCCCGATTACAAGGGCCCGGCCGAGCTCGACGGCCTTTTCTCCGGCTATAATCAGGCGTCGCGGTCTTACAACAACGCGAGCTGGCAATATCAAAAGGAGACGGTGAAAGCGAAGGACGCGTCCGGCAACGAAGTGGAAGTGAGCGTCCCCAAACAGGCCGCGTCGCTCGATGATCCGCAGTGCGTGTTCGCGCTGTTGAAGAAGCATTTTTCCCGCTATACGCCCGAGGTGGTCGAGCGCATCTGCGGCACCCCCAAGGACCAGTTCCTCAAAGTCGCCGAGCTCTACTGCTCGACCGGCGCGCCGGATAAATCGGGGACGATCATGTATGCCATGGGCACCACGCAACATACGGTCGGCTCGCAGAACATCCGCGCGTACGCCATCCTGCAGCTCCTGCTGGGCAACATCGGCGTGCCGGGCGGCGGCGTCAACGCGTTGCGCGGGGAATCCAACGTGCAGGGCTCGACCGATATGGCGCTCTTGTATCAAGACCTGCCGGGCTACCTGGGGCTCCCCATCAACAAGCAGCCTGATTACAAGACCTACATCGCCAAGTTCGACAAGACGAGCTACTGGTCGAACGGCCCGCGCTTCTTCAACAGCCTGATGAAGGCCTGGTTCGGCGCCAAGGCAAGCAAAGAGAACGACTACGCCTTCGACTACATCCCCAAGCGCTCCGGCGATTACTCGGTCATCCCCATGTTCGAGGCGATGTACAAGGGCACGCTCAAGGGCCTGTTCGTCATGGGGCAAAACCCGTTCGTCAGCGGCCCCAACGCCCGCTTCGAGCGCAAGGCCTTCGAGAACCTCGACTGGCTGGTGGTGATGGAGCTGTTCGACACCGAGACGTCGTCGTTCTGGCGCGCGCCGGGCGTGGATCCCAAGGCGATCAAGACCGAGGTCTTCCTCCTGCCCGCGGCCGATGCCATGGAGAAGACCGGCAGCGTGGTCAACAGCGGCCGCACCATCCAGTGGCGCACCCAAGTGGCCACGCCGCCCGGCGAGGCCCAAAACGACATTTGGATCATTGACCGCATGATGCGGGCCATCAAGGCCGCCTATCAGGGCAGTACCGATCCCAAGGATCGGCCCATCCTCGATCTGGTTTGGGATTACGGCGATCCGCCGCAGGCCGAGCTGGTGGCGCGCGAGATCAACGGCTACGCGCTGGAGGACGTCAAGGACGCCAACGGCAACGTGCTGGTGGCCAAAGGCGCGGTGATCCCCTCCTTCGCCACCATCGCCAGCGCGGCCAATCCCGATGCCATCGCCTGCGGCGCGTGGATCTACGGCGGCTACTGGGCGCCGGCCGACGACGGCACCGGCACCATCATGCCGGCGGCCAAGCGTCGCGGCCAGAAGGACCCGGGCGGCGTGGGCACCCATCCCTACTGGGCATGGACGTGGCCGGCCAATCGGCACACGATCTACAACCGCGCCTCGGCCCGGCCCGACGGCAAGCCGTGGTCGGAGGCCAAGAAGCTCATCTGGTGGGACGAAACAAAGAAGGCGTGGACGGGCTACGACGTGCCCGACTTCGCGCCCACCAAGGCGCCGGACGCCAAGGCCAATCCGGCAGGCGTCGGCCTGGCGGCCCAATCCGGCACCGACGCCTTCATCATGAAGGCCGACGGCAAGGCGTGGCTCTTCGCGCCTTCCGGCATGAACGAAGGGCCCTTCCCCGAGCACTACGAGCCGCTGGAGTCCCCCATCGCCAACGTCCTCTCCAAGACGCAGTTCAACCCGGTCATCAAGGTGTTCGACACCGACCGGGGCAAGGAGATCGGCGACAACGTCGGCACGCCGGATCAGTTCCCCATCGTCTGCACCACCTTCCGCCTGACCGAGCACTGGCAGTCGGGCGCGATGACCCGCTACCTGCCCTGGCAGTCGGAGGCGCAGCCCGGCATGTTCGTGGAGATCTCCAAAGAGCTGGCCGCGGAGAAGGGGATCAAGAACGGCGACCTGATCGAGGTTTCCAGCGCCCGCGGCAAGATCCGGGCCGTGGCCATGGTCACGGCGCGCTGGAAGCCGTACACCATTGACGGCAAGACGGTGCATCACATCGGCATGCCGTGGCATTTCGCCTGGCAGGGGATCGCCCGAGGCGCCAGCGCCAATGAGCTGACGCCGCACGTCGGCGACGGCAACACGACCATCCCGGAGTACAAGGCGTTCCTGGTGGATGTGAAGAAGGTGTGAGGGAGGCACATCATGAGCAGATTAGCGATGCTATTCGATGCATCGAAGTGCATCGGTTGCAAGGGCTGTCAGGTGGCATGCAAACAGTGGTGGGGGCTGCCGGGCAGCGAGACGGAGCAGACCGGTTCGTACGAGAATCCGCCCGACCTGGGACCGAACACGTGGACGCGCGTCACCTTCCACGAGTACGAGGAGGCCGGCCGCACGCAGTGGCTCTTCCTGGCCTGGGGGTGCGTCCACTGCACGCAGGCGGCTTGCGTTGACGTCTGCCCGACGGCCGCGCTGAAGCACAACGAGCTGGGCCTGGTGTCGTTCGAGCGGGAGCTGTGCAACGGCTGCGGCTATTGCACCCAGGCATGTCCCTTCGGCGTGCCGCGGCTGGAGGTGGCCCACCCGCTGACGGGCCAGGCCAAGGCCTCCAAGTGCACCTTCTGCCAGGATCGCGCCACCAACGGCCTGATCCCGGCCTGCGTCAAGACCTGTCCGCCCGGCGCGCTGGAGTGGGGCGAGCGAGATGCGCTGATCGAGAAGGCCAAGGCCCGCGTGGAGTGGCTCAAGGCGCGCGGCTACGGCCAGGCGCGGCTCTACGGCGAAAAGGAGCTCGGCGGCCTGGGCCGGCTGTTCGTGCTCACCGCGCCGCCCGAGGCCTACGGCCTGCCGGCCGATCCGCAGTACCCGGCGCTGGCGGCGGGCTGGCAGCGCGGGGTGCAGCCGTTCGGCTATGTAGCCGTGGGCGCCACGGTGGTCGGCCTGGCCATCAACTGGATCGCCACCCGCCGCGCCCGGCTGAAAAACGTCGAGGTCATCGCGCCAACGGCCGATCGAGAAAAGGAGGCGTAAACCATGGCTACAGTTGTCACCGATCTGCCTGCTGCCCGGCGCCAGGCGCTAGTCGTGCGCTTCACCGCGGGCGAACGCATGGCCCACTGGCTGCACTTCGTCGCCTTCACCGTGCTGTTGGGCACCGGCCTGTTCCTCTACGTGCCGGCCCTGCAGCCGTTCACCGTCGGCGCGGCTGGCGCGGCGAGCCGCCTGGCCCACCGCGCCGCGGCCCTGCTCTTCATGATCGGGCCGCTGGTCTATCTGGTCTGGTCCCCGCGCGAGTTCTTCGGCAGCTTGAAGGATGCTTTCACCTGGGGGCCCGACGACGTGGGCTGGCTGCGCGCGGCCTGGGGCTACTACACGCGCGGGGAAGCCGGCAACATGCCGCCCCAGGGCAAGTACAACGCCGGCCAGAAGTTCAACGCCCTGACCCAGATCATTACCTTCAATCTCTTCTGGATCACCGGTTTCATCATGTGGTTCGGCAAGGGAATCGTGCCGCCGACCCTGTTCATGTGGTGTGTGGTGATCCACGATCTCTCGATGATCGCCACGGCCGCGCTCTTTGCCCTGCACCTCTACCTGGTGGCGATCCATCCGCTGATGCGCGAGTCCATCACCGCGATGTTTGAGGGCACGGTCACGGAGGAGTTCGCCCGCGAACATCACGGCAAGTGGCTGGCCGAGCGGGTCTATCGCCGCCGCGCGGAGCATGAAGGGTGAACGACGCACTGACCGCCCAACTGTTGCGCGCTGAACTGCCCAGGCGCCCCGAGCTGCGCGAGACGCTGGAGCTGTACAGCGCGCTGCTGGGGGCGCGGGCGGCCGGGGCGGTGCCGCCTCCGCCGGC
>JBBIKA010000255.1:0-5406 GCA_037445695.1 Chloroflexota bacterium | reverse complement strand
TTTTTTTTGTTTTTGGGGGGGGGGGGCCCCCCCCCCCGCCGCAAAACCCCTTTTTCTCTACCCCTCCCCTCTCCCGCCGCCGTCAGCCTGCCCTGGCGGCCAGGCCAGGGGCGAGCGGGAGAGGGGAGGGGCAAGAGGAGGGGTGAGGGTGATGACCGGCAACAGGCCTACGGGCAACCTTAGCTTGATGCCTATGGCGATGCTACCCCTTCCCTCGCAGGGAAGGGGGGCGGGGGATTAGGTCCTAACGCGAATTTGACACGCCGCGGCAGTTATGTTATAGTTTTGAAAGTGCTTTCATGTAAGCAGTTCTCCCTTTCGTCATAAGCGATCTTTCGTCATCAGCGATGCGTGGCGGGCCGATGATGCCCGCAAATGGAGCGCAATCGTGGAACAGGCGCAGCGAGCAACCGTTTACGATGTCGCAGCCAGGGCGGGGGTAAGTATTGCCACCGTCTCGCGCGTCTTGAACACGCCCGAGAAGGTGATCCCCGAAACGCGCAACCGCGTCCTGGCGGCGATAGACGAACTGGGCTTCGTGCCCAAGGCCGAAGCGGTGGCCCGTTCGCGTCGCAACCATGGGCGCGTCGGTGTTCTGGCGCCTTTCCTGACCTATCCCTCCTTTGTCCAACGCCTGCGCGGGGTGACCACCGCGCTCTCCAATTCGCCCTATGAGCTGATCATCTACTACGTGGATTCGCTGGCCCGCTTCGAAGCGCACATCGCCAGCCTCACCGTGACGCGGCGTCTGGATGGGCTGATCCTGATGGCCCTGCGCCTGGAAGATGCCGCCGCCGAGCGGCTACACAATGCCGGCATCGAAACGGTGCTGATCGAATACGCGTATGAAGGCTTCAGCAGCGTCGAAATAGACGACCGGGCCGGGGGCCGCATGGCCGCCCAATACCTGATCGCCCAGGGGCATCGCCGCCTGGGCTTCGTCGGCGATAGCGACCTTCCCGATTACGCCATCTTCAACAGCGAGCGCCGGCTCCAGGGCTACCGCCAGGCCATCGCAGAGGCCGGGCTTTCCCTGCCGGACGAACGCATCGGCCTGGCCGCGCATGGCCTGGAGACGGCCCGCCAGCAGGCCCATCGTCTATTGAGTCTTCCCCAACCGCCGACCGCTATCTTCTGTCACAGCGACACCCAGGCGATCGGCGTCTTGCGCGCGGCCCACGAACGAGGCATGAAGGTGCCGGACGATCTGGCCATCGTCGGCTTCGACGACGTTGAGGTGGCGGAATATGTCGGCCTGACGACCATTCGCCAGCCATTGGAAGAATCGGGCCGCGTGGCGGTGGAGCTGCTCCTGGCGCGGTTGAGCGATCGGGCGCGGCCGCCGCAGCGCGTGCAATTGCCCCTGACGTTAATTCGTCGAGACACGGCTTGAGAGGTATAGCTATGCGGCGCGCTCGGCGGTCGCAAGCCCGGTGGATGATGGCCGGCCCGCTCCTCCTGACGGCGGTCCTGTTGGCGGCCTGTGCGCCGGGCCGCGCCGCGCCGGCCCCGGCGGCCAGCCCTACGGTAGCTCCGGCGGTGCAGCTTACCTACTGGGAAGAAGAGGCCGACGACGGCGATGTGGTGCTCGACGGCCTGGCGGCCGAGTTCATGCGCCAAAATCCGACCATCAGGATCGAGCGGGTGCATCTGAGCTCCGAAGAGCTACTGAGTCGGATCGAAGCCGGCGCGGCGGCCGATCTGGTGCGCTGCAGCAGCGATTGCACGACGGTCGTGGCCCAATCCGCGCGCTTTCGGCCCGCGGCCGAGCTGTTCGATCGGGCTTTCCTGGCTGATTTTCTGCCCGGCGCGCTCGAAGCGGCCCAGTTCAATGCCGCGATCTGGGGCATTCCCGACAACTACGACGATTGCCTGGTACTGATCTACAACAAGGCCCTGGTGGAAGCCGCGGCCGCCGATACCGACGCCTGGATCGTCCAGCTCAAGACATTGACGCGGCCCGCGGAAGATCGCTATGGCCTGGCCTACTTTTTGGACGAACCGTACTGGTTGATCCCCTGGATCGGCGGCTTCGGCGGTCGGATCCTGGACGCCGCCAGCCGGCCGACCCTCGACACGCCGGCCATGATCGCTGCGTTGCGCTTCGTCGGCCGGTTGCATGACGCCGAGCGGGTGACGCCACCCCAGGCCGATTACGATATGGCGCTGGATTACTTCCGCCAGGGCCGGGCGGCCTATTTGATTGACGGCACGTGGAGCCTGGAGCGCCTGCGCGAGGCGAAGATCGCCTTCGGGATCGCGGCGCTGCCGAAGGTCAGCGCCACCGGCCTGACGCCTACTCCGCTGGCGACCGCTCGCCACTGGTTCGTGGCGGCGACAAACGATGCGGATCGGCTGGCCGCGGCGCGTGCCTTTGTCGAGTTCATGACGTCGGCCCCTGCACAGGAGCGGTGGCTGGCCAGGGCGCAACGACTGCCCAGCCGGCGGACGGTGGCGGTCGGTCCTGGCGTTGCGGCCGACCCGCTCCTGGCCGGGATCATGGCGCAGCTTTCTGTTGCGCGTGGTCTGCCGGCTGCGCCTGCCATGCAGTGCGTCTGGCCGGCGATGCGGCCGGGCCTCGCAGCGGTGATGGCCGGCCAGATGACGCCGGAGGCCGCCGCCCGCGCCATGCAAGCCGAAGCCGACCGGTGCCTGGCCGCCATGCCCGGCCGCTAGTCTGTGGAGCCGCGAGCCTGACACAAGTTCGGCGCGAATCGTTTTCATGGTCAACCGGCAATTTAGCGGTTTGACAAATGCAACGGGGTCTAGTAGAATGAGCGTCAGTCAGCCACAGGCATTCCTCATCTCTGCCAAACCCGTCCGGCGGGTTGCCCGTCCGAGGCGGTGGCCCTTACGCCCCGACCGGGCCCAGCGCGGATGGTTGCCCCACACCGGAAATGCCTGGCGACCGACATCATTGCGAGCGGAATCAGATCAATGGCGATGCTGTTGCTCGGCGGCCCCGGCGCATCATGACGACCGGTCCGTTCCGATCTTGGAGGAGCAGGTGGATGGCCCCTGTGTTTGCAATCCATGAAAGGAGGTGATGTCCCGCGCCCGTTGCCCGTTCCGTTGTCCGTCGGTCATCTATATTCAGCCACATAGTATCTAACAGGAGGAAAGTGTCTCATGCGTAAGCTACAAGTCCTGCTTGCTCTGTTCATCGTTTCGGCGATGATCTTGACGAGCTGCGGCGGCGCGGCGACCCCGGCGCCCAAGGCCGCGCCGACCCAGCCGCCCGCGGCCGCACCGAAGGCCGAACCGACCAAGGCCCCGGCCGCTGCGCCTACGGCCGCGATCGTCGCCAAAGAAGCCACCCCAACCCCCGCGCCCACCGTGGCCGCGGCCAAGTACAAGGAAGCTCCGATGCTGGCCGAGCTGGTGAAGGCCGGCAAGCTGCCGCCCGTGGATCAGCGCGTGTCGGCCAATCCGCTGGTCACCAAGCCGGTGGAGAAGGTCGGCAAGTACGGCGGCACCCTGCACACCGCCAGCTGGTGGCCCGAAGTGGGCAACGTCCAGCTCTACTTCGCGGTGGATGCGCCGATCAAGTGGAAGGCCGACCTGACCGGCTACGAGCCGGCCCTGGCCGAAAGCTACAGCTGGTCGGACGACGGCAAGACCTTCACGCTGAAGCTGCGCAAGGGCGTGAAGTGGTCGGACGGCACGCCGTACACCTCGGCCGACTGGAAGTTCTGGTGGGAAGATCTGGTCAAGGCGCCCGATCAGAAGCTCTATTCGGCCCCCGGCTGGCTGCGCAAGTCGGACGGCAAGCCCATTGACATGGAGTACCCCGACGATTACACCGTCGTCTGGAAGTCCGACAAGCCGCAGTGGATCAACCCCTACTACATGGCGCAGGGCTTCTGGGAGTTCGCCAAGAACATGATGAAGCCGGCGCACTTCCTCAAGCAGTTCCATCCCAAGTACACGCCCACTGCCAAGTGGGAGGATATGGAGAAGAACGACAAGTGGTGGCTGACGAAGGGGTATCCGTGCCTCTTTGCCTGGTGCCTGGAGGAAGTGTCGTCCGATGGCGTCCGCTACAAGTTCGCCCGCAACCCCTACTTCTGGCGTGTGGACACCGAGGGCAACCAACTGCCCTATATTGACTACATTGACATCGAGATCGTGGCCGACGAGCAGGTGCGCATCCTGAACTGCTCGCAGGGCAAATACGACACCGCGTTCCGCATCTGCGGCAGCCCGAACGACATCCCCTTGTTGGCCGAGCGCGCCAAGGCGGGCGGCTATCACTTCCTGAAGGGCTACATGAACGGCGCGGGCGCGTGGCCCGGCTACATGGTCAACCAGTACTACGTCGAGGGCGGCAAGAACTACCCGGACGACACGCCGGAAAGGGCCAAGGAGATCCGCGAGCTCTTGCGCGACAAGCGCTTCCGCCAGGCCCTCTCGATGGGCATTGATCGCAAGCGCATCATTGACGTGGCCTGGAACGGCATCGGCGACCCGAAGGGCGCCACCATCAGCCCGCAGTCGTGGCACTTCGCCAGCCCCGAAGGCAAGAAGGTCTACGAAGAATGGGCCAAGGCCTACGCCCAGTTCGATGCCGCCGCCGCGAACAAGCTGCTGGATGAGATCGGCATGAAGAAGGGCGCCGATGGCTTCCGCCAGTTGCCCAGCGGCAAGCCGTTCACCCTGGTCATGGACATCTCGGACTGGGGCGGCAGCTTGAAGGTGCAAACCGACGCGGCCGCCGAGGCGAAGAACCAGTGGGAGAAGAACCTGGGGATCAAGGTAGACATCAAGAACCTCCAGGGCCAGCCCGATCTGGATACGCGCACCAACGAAGGCTACTACATGCTGCGCGGCGCGCACATCTCCGAGATTGACATCTGGACCTACCCCGACTGGATCTTCCCGATCGTGAACCGCTACATGTTCCCGCTGGAAGGCCGCTACTACGCCAAGGGCAAGGAGACCTGCAAGCCCGCGGCCGACAAGCCGTATGAGTGCGGCGTCAAGCCGGCCCCCGGCAGCCCGGCCGAGAAGCTGCAGGCGCTCTACGAGAAGGGCCTGGCCGAAAAGGACATCGAGAAGCGGCACCAGATCGTCTGGGAGGCCATCAAGGTGATCATTGACGAAGGGCCGTTCGTCATCGGCGTGTCCGGCGACCAGCCGATGCCGATCATCGTCAAGGACTACATGCGCAACATCCTGGACTACGGCGTAGTTGGGCCGTGGGCGCCGGCGACGCCGGGCAACCAGGTGCCGGCGCAGTGGTGGATGGACAAGTAAGCCGCACCCGTCGGCCTCTTGACCATGTAATGGCCCGTGGTGGGCGGCGTAAGCCGCCCCCCACATGTGCCCCGGATTTTTGCATAACGAGGTCGGTGATGGAGGCCGGTGCCCCCATACGCGGGGGCCGGTAAGTAAGGTGGCGCGCAT
>JBBIKA010000254.1:3425-5444 GCA_037445695.1 Chloroflexota bacterium | reverse complement strand
CCCTCCCCCCCCGTTCGCCGGGGGGGGGGGGGCGGGGGTGTGTTTTTTTTTTTTTTTGTGGTGGGGGGGGGGGGCCCCCCCCCCCCGCCGCAAAACCCCCTTTTCCCCGCCCCTCCCCTCTTCCGCCGCCGTCAGGTGGGCGGGAGAGGGGGAAGCCCTGTCAGGAGCGGGGTTTTGGGGCCGCAAAGTGGCCCCAAAACCCCGCCATAAAGAACTTCCCCGCCCCCGCTCGCGGGGCGGGGTTAGGGGTGGGGGCCGTACGATGTCACTGTGCACATTTACGATCGAAGCAATCGGTGAGCTCATTTCGGCGCCGTCTTGAACAGGTCGCCCGGCAGGATGACGTTGCTGCCGCCCAGCACGGTGGGATAGCTGCCGTTCCACTGCTGGATGGCCTGCCAGCTCAACATGTTGGCGTCGAGGCTCTCGGCGATCAGGCGATTGGCCTGGGCCTGGGCCTCGGCCTTGATGCGGATGGCTTCGGCATCGGCGATCGCCTTCAGCCGGATCGCCTCGGCCTCGCCCTGGGCCTGGCCGATGCGTTGCAGGCGTTCGCGCTCGGCCTCGCCCTGCGCCTGGGTGATGAGGCGTTGCTTTTCGTATTCGGCCTGCTTGGCCAGGTTCTCTTTGGTGATGATGTTCTCTTTTTCGATCTGCTTCTGCTCCACAGCCTTGACATAATCAGACTCGAAATGGATCGAACGCAGGCCGAAGAAGATCAGTTGCAGGCCCTCCCGGCTGAACTCGCCTTCCAGGCGCCGGCGGATCTCCTCCTGGGCGCGCTCGACGTTGCCGGAATAGAGGTCGGTGGCCGGATGCTGCTTGAGGATGTTGCGGACATGCACCCGGCTGGTGGCCTTGACCACCTTTTCGACCACTTCCGGCTCGGTGCCGAGGTTGTTGACGATGTCCACCAGCCGGGTGGGGTCTATGCGGAAGCGAATGGTAAAGCGGGCGCGAATCTGCTGGCCGTCGGAGGTGGCGGTATCTACCTCGATGTCACGATAGTCGGCCTGGCTGGTCTTGGGGTCTTCGCTGGTTTCGTAGACGATCTCTTGGGTGCGATAGGTTACCACTTCCTGGATGAAGGGCGCCTTCAGGTTCAGGCCCGGATAGAAGACGCCGATCACCTTGCCGAATTGCTTGACGACCGCCACCGAGCCGGCTTCGACCTGGACAAAGGCGTCCATCAGCGCGGCCGTGCCGAAGACCAGCAAAAGCACGATCACGCCGGCCCGATAGGCCGCACGATAGTTCGGCCGGCCCTGCCGCGCGGTTGCCGCGCCGATCAGAAATGCCACCACCGCGCCCAAGGCCAGGGCAATGATGAAAGCTCCGAACATCGTATTCATGGTCATCCTTTCACGGTATCTTCAAGACTTGTCCGGTATAGATCTTGTCGGGGCTGGCCAGGTTGTTGAGTTCCTGGATGGCCTGGACCGTGACCCCGAATTTGGTGGCGATGCCCACCAGGGTGTCGCCGGCGCGCACGGTATACGTGCGGGTTGCGCTCGGCTGCGTGGTCGCTGCCGGCCCGGCGGCCGGGATGCGCAGTTTCTGGCCGGTATAGATCAGGTTGGGGTTGGTAATGCCGTTGAGGTCGCTGATCTGTTTGACCGTTACGCCGTAGCGGGCAGCGATTTTCGCCAGCGTCTCCCCGCGTTCGACCACATGGATCGTTTCACCGCTGGCGTCGGCCGGCTGCTGGATCGGCGCGGTGGGCGCGGCGCCGGTGGCGAGGGGCGCCGGCGTGGGGGGCGGGGGACTCGGGGGCGTGGTGGGGGTCGCCACGGCCGCACCGGCTTGCGGCGTCTGGCCGGGCAGGACGACCCTGGTCGTGCCGACGCCCGGTGGCGCCGGGGTGGGCGTGCCGGCCTTGACGGTCGGGGTTGCCGCGGCCGGGGTCGGCGCGGGCCGCTCGCGATTGCAGCCGGCCAGGGTCAACAGCGCGGCCATCAGCAGCAGAACGACGATCAGGGTCCAGGTTCGGTTTTTCATGGATCAGCCTCCCGGGCGAAC
>JBBIKA010000254.1:0-3325 GCA_037445695.1 Chloroflexota bacterium | reverse complement strand
TCAGATGACACCCAGCTTTTTGCCGACCTTTTCGAAGGCTGCCAGGCCCAGGTCGAGGTCGGCGCGGGAGTGAGACGCGGTGTTCATGACGCGAATGCGGGCCATGCCGCGCGGCACGGTGGGGAAGCCGATGGACATGGCGAAGACCCCTTCCTCGAACAGCTCGCGGCTGAAGGTTTTGGCCAGTCCGGCGTCGCCCAACATCACCGGCACGATGGGCGTCTGTGATTTGCCGGTGTCGAAGCCGAGGCGTTGCATGCCCTCGCGGAAGTAGCGCGTGTTGTCCCACAGTTTCTGCACCCGCTCCTCGGACTCCTCCAGCAGGTCCACGGCCGCCAGGCAGGCGGCCGTATCGGCCGGCGTGGTGGCGCTGGAGAAGAGGAACGGCCGGGCCTTTTGGCGGATGAAGTCCACGATGATCTTTTTGCCCGCGATAACGCCGCCGACTACGCCGAACGCCTTGCTCAACGTGCCGATCTCGACATCGAAGACGCCGTGCAGGCCGAAGTGATCTACGATGCCGCGGCCGCCCTGGCCGAGCACCCCTTCGCCGTGGGCATCGTCCACCATGGTCAACACGCCGTAGCGATCGGCGACCGCGGTCAACTTGTCCAGCGGCGCGATGTCGCCGTCCATGCTGAAGACACCGTCCGTCACCATCAGCCCCCGGCGATAGTGGGGCAGATGCTCCTTGATCTTGGCTTCCAGGTCGTCGGGATCGCAATGTTCGTACACGACGATCTTGGCGCCGCTGAGCCGCGCGCCGTCAATGATGGAGGCGTGGTTCAGCCGGTCGGAGAAGATCACGTCTTCCTTGCCGACCAGCGCGGGGATGGCGGCCTGATTGGCGCAGAAGCCGCTCTGTACGAAGAGGGCATCTTCGACTTTCTTGAACGCCGCCAGGCGGGCTTCGAGTTGCAGGTGGAGCTCTTGCGTGCCGGCGATGGAGCGCACCGCGGCCGGTCCGACGCCCCAGCGTTCGACGGCCGCCTGGGCGGCCGCCTTCAGCCGGGGGTGATTGGCCAGGCCCAGGTAATTGTTGGTGCAGAAATTGAGCACCCGTCGGCCGTCCACGATCATCCAGGCGTCGGCCGGCGAACCCATGGTGCGGATGGTGATGAGCAGGTTGCTCTGACGGAGATTGTCCATCTCCGTGCGGATGAAATCGAATTTGTCGGCCATTATCTTTGCTCTCCGGTGCGCAAGCGTCAAGATGTCTTTATTCTACATCGTGGTCGGGGGGAAGTCAATATGGGGGTGCCGGGCCACCCGGCTATTCCAAATATGGTTCTCCAGCTTCTGGCGGGACGAGAGGCGTCTCCGCAATTTCGGATGCGGTTAGCCCCCCACCCCTGACCCCGCCCCCCGCAAACGGGGGGCGGGGAATCCTTTTGAAAGGGGTATTTTGGCCGCCTTCGGCGGCCAAAATACCCCACTATCAGCCCAGCCCTCCCCCAACCCCTCCCCCAAATTTGGGGGAGGGGTTGGGGTGAGGGCTGGGGCCACGCAAGTTGCGGGCTCTACCATCTTCCCACCAAAAGCCGTAGAGCCCCAAATATGAAGTGAGGGCTCGGCCGTGGATCCGTGCGCACAAACGGTCGAGGACAGTAAAGATCATCCCCTCAAGTGCGTCACGTTGTCGGGCGCAAAGCGGGTGGCCTTTGGAATGGGGGATTGGGCGGACGACCGGGGGGCCATCCCCGCATGGGGTACGAATCCTCGAATGGCCCGTTGCGTGATTCGTGCATTCGTGGTCGGATTCGAGGATGGCCCCCAACCCGCGGGAAGATCAGAACCGGCGCAGCTTCGTGTGGACGGCGCCGCAGATCGGGCATTTTTCGGGCGGTTCACCCTCGCCGGTGAAGCCGCACACTTCGCACACCCACACGGTGCCCAGCGCGACATCCTGGCCCGTGGCCACCGCCTCTTTGGCCTTGGCATACAGGGCGGCATGGACCTTTTCGGCGGCCAGGGCGTCTTCCATGCTGCCTAAGGCGCGCTTCTCTTCCTGGGCTTTGGCGACTTCGATATAGGCCGGGTACATTTCGGTGATCTCGAACGTTTCGCCGGCCAGTGCGGCTTCCAGGTTGGTGGCCGTCTTGCCGAGGCCGCCAAGCGCGCGCAGGTGATTGGTGGCGTGCGCCTGTTCGGCGAAGGCCGCCGCGCGGAACAGGCGCGCGACGTTGGTCAGCTTTTCCCGTTCGGCCATTTCAGCGAAAGCAAGATATTTCATATGCGCCTGGCTCTCGCCGGCAAACGCAGCTTGCAGGTTGTTCTTCGTCATCTCTTTCATGGGAATCCCTCCTCGACGTTGTAAGCGGATCGTCCGGTCATCACTCATGAAGCTGGCAGTGGGTGTTGACGCTACTGAACATAGCACAGCCGCGGTCGTTTGTCAAAAAGTGAAATCTTTCGTTAGCGCGGCTCAGTGTTGCAGGATCTTGCTCAGGAACTGTTTTGTGCGTTCGTTCTTCGGCGCGGTGAAAAGCTCGGCCGGCGTGGTATCTTCGATGATCTGGCCGGCGTCCATGAAGATAATGCGTCGGGCGGCCGCGCGCGCAAAGCCCATCTCGTGCGTGACGCAGGCCATCGTCATGCCGGTCTGCGCCAGGTCGAGCATCACGTCGAGCACCTCTTTGATCATTTCCGGGTCGAGCGCGCTGGTAGGTTCATCGAACAGCATGATCTTCGGATCCATCGCCAGGGCGCGAGCAATGGCCACGCGTTGCTGCTGGCCGCCGGAAAGCTGGCCGGGAAAGGCGTGCGCCTTTTCCGGAATGCCGACCCGTTCCAACAGCTCATAGGCCTTCTTCTCGGCCATCGCGCTATCGCGCTTGCGCACCACCCGCTGAGCCAGGCAGATGTTTTCCAGCACGCTGAGGTGTGGGAAGAGATTGAACTGCTGGAAGACCATGCCGATCTCGGCCCGCACCGCGTTGATGTTGGTAGTCTTGGCGGTGAGATCTACGCCGTCCACCAGGATGTGGCCCGAACTGACCGTCTCCAGGTGATTGATGCAGCGTAGCAGCGTAGACTTGCCCGACCCACTCGGCCCGATGATCACCACCACCTCGCCCCGCCGAATGTCCAGGTTCACCCCGTTCAGGGCATGAATCCGACCAAACCATTTATGCACATCGCGAATCTCGATAATATTCTCGACCATTCCACACCTCTTTCCAATCTCCAATCCCTAATCTCTCATCCCTGAAATACGCCGGGGATTGAGGATTAGCGGTTTTCCAGCTTCTGGCGGGACAAGAGGCATTTCGGCAATTTCGGATGCAGTGCCCCCCACCCCTGACCCCGCCCCCCGCTTGCGGGG
>JBBIKA010000253.1:0-5446 GCA_037445695.1 Chloroflexota bacterium | reverse complement strand
GACCGGCTTCTCGGTCGCCGTGGCCGTGGGCTGGGGAGCCGCCGTGGCCGTGGCGGCCGGCTGCGCGGCCGCGGTGGGGGCGGCCGCGTTAGGGCCCGACGTAGCGGCCGGCGCGCACGCAACCAGGACCGACACCAGGCTAACGAGGGTCAAAACGCACAACCATTTCCTACCCCTTCCCCGCTGTATCTGAACAAGGCTTCTTTTCATTGCTTCGTTTTCCTCGGGATCGTCGCAATCATCCGGCTCACCGTCTTCAAGCCGGCCACGACGCGCAGTCGCGCACGCCGTCGGCGCAGCCTGGCCGGATCAGACCTTGGTCATATTGCCACACAGCGGGGGTGGATGCTGTGATGCAACTTACCATCGGCCGCCGCTCACCGCACGCGCACCGGCTCGTAAAGCCGGGCCCGCAGCTCGGTCACCCGTCGGCTGATCTCGGTGTTGTTCGCCATCTCGGCCGCGATCCGCTCGTAGCCGTGGATCACCGTCGTATGATCACGGCCGCCCAGCAACTCGCCGATCTGGGGCAGAGAGGCGCCGGTCTCCTCGCGGATCAGATACATGACGATCTGGCGCTGGAGCGCGATGCGGGCCGCGCGAGATCGGCCCGTCAATTCGCCGATGCTCACGCCGAAATAGTCGGCGGCCAGTTGCAGGATCATTTCGGGGCTCAACCGGGATTGCGCGGGCGACAGATAGGCCAGGGCATCCTCGACCAGCGCGGGGGTCAACGGCCGGCCGGAGACCTCGGCATGGGCCAACACGTTGGTCAGCGCGCCCTCCAGGTCGCGGATGTTGCGATGCGCACGTTGGGCGATGGCGGCCAACACCTCATCGGGCACCTGGCGGCCCAACGACGCCGCCTTGACCTGCAGGATGGCGATGCGCGTCTCCAGGTTCGGCGGCTGGATATCGGCAATCATCCCCCAGCCGAAGCGGGAGCGTAGCCGCTCCTCCAACAAGGGAATCGCCTGCGGCGGCCGGTCGCTCGTCAACACGATCTGCCGGTTGGCCGAATGCAAGGCATTAAAGGTGTGAAAGAATTCCTCCTGAGTCTGTTCCTTGCCGGCGATGAAATGCACATCATCTATCAGCAGCACGTCAATGGTGCGATATTTGGCCCGAAACTGATCGGTGGATTGCGTCCGGATCGCGTTGATGAGTTCGTTGGTAAAAAGCTCCGACGAAACATACAGTACACGCTGGCCCGCGCGCTGGACAAAGTGGCCGATGGCCTGCAACAAATGGGTCTTGCCCAGGCCCACGCCGCCGTACAAAAACAACGGATTGTAGGCGCGCCCAGGTCGCTCGGCCACCGAGAGCGCCACCGCATGGGCCATGCGGTTAGACGGACCAACGATGAAATTGTCGAAAGTATAACGCGGATTCAAGGTCGTCCCCTCGGCCCCCGGCAGCTCGGCCGGCGCGGCCTCGCCGCGGCCGTCCAGATCGAGCAGGGGCGCGGGCAACGGGTCGGCCGCATCCATCGCCGGCGCCGGCTGAACCACAAACACGACATCGGCCGCGCGCCCCAGGATGCTGGTCAAGGTGCGCTTGATGGTGGGCCGCAAGCGCAACGAGAGCCAATCTTTGGCATAGGCATTGTTCACGGCAACGATAAACGTGCCGTCTTCATAGGCGAGACAGGTCGTATCGCGGACCCATGTCTCGTAGGTGCTCTTGGTCATCTGCAGGCGCAGTTGACTGCGTGCGATCTCCCAGATCTCGCGCGGATCGTGGGCAACAAGAGACTCAGGAGCCGTCATCGTCTTCACCCCACATTCACAATAGCGAACAACAGACTTGTACTCAGGTCGAACTGCGGTTAACCGATCCCGGCAGCTCGCGCTACCGGTCGAGGCGAGGCGTTGCCGGCCTGCCGACCAGGCCGGACCGAAGAAAAGGCCGAACACATGACCAGGGTCATTTTTGTACTGCTCATTATAGCAGGCCCCCAACAGAGAGGCAAATGACACTCTGTCGCAAACTGTGCGTCTTGCATATTCTTATGTCAAAGCATCCGAACCGCACACCCGTTCTACACAACCGGTAGGGCCAACCGTAACGCGCTATCCTTTCGGCAGGGGGCGTCGGCGATCAAATCGCTAACCTTAAAGTTAGATCAGGCGCAACTTCTTTAAGATTTGTTATGGCAACCCCAGCCTGATGCCAATGGGGCCACTCCTCCTCGCCTGCGGGCGGGCCTCCCTGGTTTTGTTCTTATGCAAAGCCGTGATAGAATTTACCCATGCGACAACAATACAGTGACCGCGCGTACCAGAAGGGGGCTTCGATGGATGCGCATATCCAGGAGTTCCTGAACTACCTGACCACCGAGAAAGGTTGTTCGGACAACACCATCGCGGCATACCAAAACGACCTTACCCAGTTTCACGCCTTCATGACAGAACACGGTGCCCTCGGCGATGGCTCCGATTGGGCCGAAATGACACAGGACGACCTGATCGGGTATCTGCTGTTTCTGAAGGAGCGCGAATACGCCTCAGCCACGGTGGCGCGCAAGGTCGCGGCCATGAAATCGTTCTGCCATTTCCTGCTGCGCACCGACGTCATAGAGGACAACCCGGCCGAAGAGCTGGATTCGCCCAAGGTCAAGAAGCAATTGCCCACCACCCTGAGCCCGGCCGAAGTGGAACAACTGCTTGCCCAACCGGCCCGCGGCGGCCGGACGCCGAAGGCGTTGCGCGACGTGGCGCTGTTGGAAGTGCTCTACGCCACCGGCATGCGGGTGAGCGAAGTGGCCCGCCTGACCCTCGACGATCTCGATCTGGAAGCCGGCACGGTGCGTTGCGTGGGCAAGGGCAATAAGGAGCGCATCATGCCCCTTTACGCCGAAGCGATCAACGCCGTCCGCGCCTATCTGGAAGAAGGCCGGCCCGCGCTGCTCGGCCGCAACGAGCAAGAGCGCACCCTCTTCCTGAACCCACGCGGGGAGCGGCTGACCCGACAGGGGCTGTGGCTGATCATCAAAGGCTACGCGCGCGAGCTGGGCCTGGAAGACCGGGTGACGCCCCACACGCTGCGCCATTCGTTCGCCACTCATATGCTCAACGGCGGCGCCGGATTGCGCGAAGTCCAAAAGCTGCTCGGCCATGCCAACATTTCCACCACCCAGGTCTACACCCATCTCTCGCGCGAACACCTGCGCGCCGTCTACGATGACGCGCATCCCCGCGCGCGGTGGGAAGACGTCGTCCCGTCCGAGAGCGCACAACCATGACCGCAACCACCACCTTTACGCGCGCCCACTACCGGGAAGCCGCCGATGCGATCCTGCGCCGCACCGCGCATCGGCCTCGCATCGGCTTGATCCTGGGCTCGGGCCTCAACCCGCTGGCCGAGGAAGTCGAAGCTGCCGACCGCATCCCTTATCGCGAGATCCCGCACTTCGTGCCGCCCAGCGTGCCCGGCCATGTGGGCCGGCTGGTCATCGGTCGGCTCGCGGGCCGCGCCGTCCTGATCATGCAGGGGCGCATCCATGCCTACGAAGGGTTCTCCCAGTCCCAGGTGGTCCTGCCCGTGCGGGTGATGCACGAGCTGGGTATCACCATGCTGATCGTGACCAACGCAGCCGGCGGGCTCAACCCCGGCTTCCAGACCGGCGACCTGATGCTGATCGTAGATCACATCGGCCTGAGCGCCCTGGTCGGCCATAACCCCCTGTGGGGGCCCAACGACGATTCCCTGGGGCCGCGCTTTCCGGCCATGTCGCGGGCTTACGATCCGGCGCTGCGTCGCCTGGCGCGGGAGGTGGCCGACCGGCTCGGCATCCCGCTGCGCCAGGGGGTGTATTGCGGCCTGGCCGGCCCGGCCTTCGAGACGCCGGCCGAGGTGCGTTTCCTGCGCCTGATCGGCGCGGACGCCTGCGGCATGTCCACCGTGCCCGAAGTCATGGCCGCCCGCCATCTGGGAATGCGCGTGCTGGGATTCAGCGGCATCACCAACATGGCCATAGATGACATAGATGCCGAAGCCGCAGCCAATCACGAAGAAGTGCTGGAGGCCGGCCGGCAGATTGCCCCGCGGCTGATCGCACTTCTGCGCGGCATCCTGGCCGCGCTTCCCGACGCCTGAGAGCGCGGCGTCTGGCCGATTCGATCGGGATCCTATGACCGTCGTCATCCATCTGATTCGTGAAAACGCCGCCTGGATCTACGGCGCGTGCGCCCTGATCGCCTTGTGGTACCTGCGCGTGGCGATCCTGGCGCGCCGCGAACGGCGCTATGCCGTCTTTGCCCTGGAGCGCGAGATCGCGCTCAACCGCACCTATCGGGCCTGGACGGCCGCTGTCGCCCTGGGCATCGTCATGGGGCTGGTCTACCTGATCAGCACCGTAGTCGCAGACGCGGTCGAGCCGTTGGCCCAGGAGATCTACACGCCCGTGCCGGTGGTCGTCACCCCGTCGCGGCCGACGCCGACCCTGCCGTTGCCCGAAATCGTGCCGACCGAAACGCCTACCCCGCGGCCGCGGCCCACGTTGCGGCCTCAACCCACCCCTGGCCCCGTAGCCACCAACACGCCGGCCGTCCAAAGCCCGCGCTGCGGCGACCCGCGGGCGGTGATCACCGCGCCGGGGATCAATGCGATCGTGTCGGGCATGGTGCCGATCTTCGGCACGGCCGTCCACGAGAGGTTCCAATACTACAAGCTCGAATACGGCAGCGGCGCCAATCCGGCCGTCTGGTCCTATTTCGATGGCGGCGATCAGCCGGTCCAAAACGGCCGGCTGGGCACGTTGAACGCGGGCGCGTTGGCGCCGGGCACCTACGCAATTCGAATCGTCGTGGTGGATCGTACCGGCAATTTCGTAGACCCACCCTGCCAGACCATCGTAGTGATCCGCTGAGGATGGCTATCCTATGCACATTGACACCGAAGGCCGACTTGCGCATTTCTATCGCCGCCGTGTGCGGCCGCTGCTGCGCGCCGGCCGACGCTGGTATCAGCGCCAGAGAGAGGCACTGGGCGCCCGGCGCGCGGCCGGCGCGGGCGCATCGGAAGCGGCGGCCCTGACTGCGCTCCGTGCGCCTTCCGCCCGCCAACGCTGGGAGGCGGCGATGATCCTGGGCCGGCATCCGCAACGCAGCCCGGCCGCCATCGCCGCGCTGATCGAAGCGCTGGCCGATGCAGAGCCCTTCGTGCGCTGGAAGGCGGCCGTGGCGCTGGCCCGGCAGGACGTTGCCAACGTCTTTCCTCCGCTGGTCGAAGCGCTGACCAACGGCACGGCATGGCAACGCGCCGCCGCGGCCGAGGCGCTGGGCGCCATCGGCGGCGAAGCGGTGACGGCCGCCCTGTGCCGGCAGCTCGGCGATCCCGAGCCGATCGTGCGGCAAGCCATCGCCGCCGCGCTCGGGCAGATCGGCGATCCGACGGCCGCGACGCCCCTGGCGAGCATGCTGGACGATGCCGATCCGCAGGTGCG
>JBBIKA010000252.1:0-5461 GCA_037445695.1 Chloroflexota bacterium | reverse complement strand
CTTCGAGCGGGTATTCGAGAGCCGGGATCACAACGAGCGCATGCCGCGGCTGGTGGTGACCTATCACCTGCCCGCTACCGTCACCGCCACCCCGACCGCGACGGCTACCCATACGCCGACCCGCACCTCGACGCCGACGGCCACCCGCACGCCCACGGCGTCGCCGACGCGCACACCAACGCCCACCTACACCGTGCCGCCGGCAACCTTCACCGCCACGGCTACCCGCACGCCCACGGCGTCGCCGACGCGCACGCCGACGGCCACACACACGCCGACCAATACCCAATCCCCAATCCCCAATACCCCAACTCCCACCCCCACCCTGCCTCCCGGCTGCCCCGATCTGATCGTCAACGGCGATTTCGAGACCGGTTCCCTGCCGCCCTGGCAGCTCACCGGCCCGGGCGGGGTCAGCGGCCCGGGGCGCAACAGCGAGCGCGCGGCCTGGCTGGCCGGCGCCGATGATGTCGCCTCCGAACTGCACCAGGCGGCGACGATTGCCGCACGCGGCGGCCCCGTGCGGCTGACCTTCTGGTGGCGCGCGGAGGTCGCCACCGGGCAGCCGCACGACGTCCTGAGCGTCCTCGTGCAGCACGGCGAGCAGGCCGACCTCCTGCTCGACCTGCCGGCGACCGCGCCGCTGGGCCAATGGCGCTACGTCGAACTGGACCTCAGCGCCTATGCCGGCCAGCAGATCGCCGTGACTTTCCTGGCCCACACCGACGAGGCCCGGCCGACCACCTTCTGGCTGGATGACGTGCGGCTGTTGGCCTGTGGCATGGCGACCGCCACCCCCACGCCTACCGCCACCGCCTCGCCCACGTCGGTCGTCATCACCTTCGAGGAGAACATCCCCAACCCCGACAACCTGCTCACGCAGTATTGCAACAATCCGGCCGCCAACAAGGGGGTTGAGTTCCTCAGCAGCGGCCGCATCTACACGCCCGGCGTGGCCGTCAACAGCCCGACGCACGCGTTCACCAACCGTTTTCCGGGCGAGGAGTTCAGCACAAGCAAAACGGTCCGCATCCGGTTCACGGCCGGCCAGGAGCAGGTAGGGGTCAAAGTGGGCCTCGATCGAAGCTACCTGCACCCCATCGTCGCGGCGCTCTACGCCTACAGCAGCGACACGCCGGGAACCGGCTTCGTCACCTACAACACGGCCTACCTGGGCTCTGGCCCGACCGCGATCACGCAAGACCTGGCGGTCTCTTCCGCGGCCGGCGACATCCGCAGCGTGGTGATCGAGTTCAGCGCGGCCACGCCGAACTATTGGGGCGACGAGGTCATTGACGACTTGCGCTTCAGCACGGCCGGGCCGCTGTGCATCAACGACACGACCCCGCCCGGCGTGCTGATCGGCCAGCCCGCGGCCGACGGCCAGACGTTCCAGAGCCCCGCCTTGCGCCTGGCGTTCCTGGCCCTCGACCTGGGGACCGGCATCGCGAAGCTGCAAGTGGTTTACTTGAATGCGGCGGGCGCCGAGCTCGACTCGTTCTACGTCTGCGGCGCGGCCGGCGCGCCGGCCTGTCTCTACGACGTCTATCCCTATGCGGCGAGCTATGACTTCCAGACCCTCATGCCGGTTAACACGGCCCGGATTCGGGTGAAGGCGTGGGACTTCGCGGGCCAGGTCGGCCAGGCGGACCGCACGGTGAACTTCGTGAACATCGGCCTCTTCGACCTGTGGGCGCAGGGCATGGAGATCACCCAGGGCATTCAGCCGTGGCTGCCGACGGTCACGCCGTCCGGCGCGAGCTCGCCGCCCACCTTCACCTATCCCCCCGCGCCGACGGCCGTGCCGCTGGTCGCAGGCCGCACAACCGTGGCGCGGGTGTACGCGGGAGTCCAGGGCACGACGGGCAACCAGGCGCTGAACAACGTGCGGGCGCAACTGCGCTGCTTCACCAACCCGGCCTACACTGCGCCCTGCGCCGGCTCCTCCGTCATCAATCCGCAGAACCAGCCGCCCAACGTCCTCAGCCAGATCACCGTGCGGCCTGGCGACAGCCTGACGACGAAGCGGGGCGACACGCGGCTCACCTGGAACTTCGTCTTGCCGGATGCGTGGACCGCTGCCGGAACCGTCTATCTGGAGGCGCAAATCCTGGCGCCGACCGGCCTCCAGGAGTGCGCCGGCTGCGAGGACGCCGAAAACCGCATCCGCATCTCCGGCGTGAAGTTCGAGACCGTCCCGTCCTTCACCAGCCGCGTCCACTTCGTGCGCATCCGCCGCCAGCTCGGCAACCAGACCTTCGAGCCGACGCAGGCGGAGATGGACGCGCACATCGCGTATCTGCGCCCCCGTTTCCCGACCGATGAGTCTACCCTGCCCACCGCGCCGGACGCCACCTGGACCTGGAACGACTGCGGCAACGCCTGCGACTCTGATCCCAACAAGAACCTGGCGACGCGGTGTCAGAGAGTCTTGAGCGACCTGGTTCAGGCTTTCCCCAACAAAGCCAACAAGTTAGCGGTGTACGCGGTGATTGATAGCGGCTTCCCGTGCGCCGGCGTGGGCGGCGGCGGCTATTCCTACGGCGGCGCCCTGCGCACCGACTCCTGCCCGCATGAGATCGGCCACGCGGTGGGGCTTAACCATTCCGGGCCGCCGCCGGGCCACGGCTCGGTGTGCCCGCCCCCTGCCGGCGGCAACTGCGCGGAATGTTGCATTTCCGGTGATCCCACGAAACAATGTACAAATGTATGGTGCGACACGGACTGGCCCTGGCCGCACGGCACCTTCCCCGACTACGGCTTCAACGTCTACAACCTGAGCGTCGTCATTCCGGGCACGGCCGAGGCCTCGCCGCACGACCTGATGTCCTACGGCGGTCCGCCCCAGCTCAACACGCTCTCCTCGCGCAACTGGATCCGCATCTTCAACGCGTTCACCGGGCAGAAGCTGCCGTATCCGAAGACTTCGCTCTTTGGCGACCTCTTCCCCCAAGCCCCTCTCCTTGCAGAAGAGGGGGAGAGGGGGTCAGGTATGGCGCAAAGCCCCTACCTCCAGGTGAGCGGCCAGCAGACCGGCGCGGGCAACTGGGCGCTCTTCCCCGCCTACGCGCTCGAGCTCCCGGCCGGCGCCGACGAGCCGGGCGAGGGGGATTACAGCCTGGTCCTGCTCGACGCCAACGGCGCGGCGCTGTTCGTCCGCCGCTTCCCGCTGGCGGTCGGCCACGTGGACATGCCGGATCACGCCGGCCTGGCCGCGCCGCTGAGCTTCACCGAGCTGCTGCCGCTGCCCGCCGGCGTGGCGCGGCTGGAGCTGCGCCAGGGCGAGACCGTGCTGGCGACGCTGGCGCGCAGCCCGCACGCGCCGACGGTGGAGATCCTCTCGCCGACGGCCGCCGGCTTCGACGGCCAGCCCGCCGCGCCGGTCATCCGCTGGGCCGGCGACGACGCGGACGGCGACCCGCTGCGCTACATGATCCGCTACCGGCCGGGCCCCGAGGCGGCGTGGCAGACGTTGGCCGCGGACTGGGCCGACACCGAACTGGCCGTGAACCTGGCCGACCTGCCGGGCGGAGGGGCCGCGCAGGTGCAGGTGCTCGCCAGCGACGGCCTCAACACCGGCGAGGCGGTCTCGCCCGCGTTCGTCGTCCAGGGCAAGCCGCCGCAGGTGCAGATCATCACGCCGCAGGATGGGGCGATCATCGAAGAAGGGGAGCGGCTGATCCTGCGCGGCGCGGGTTCCGACCTGGAGGGGGAGCTGCCGGAGCACGCCTTTGCCTGGGCCTCCGACCGCGCCGGCGCGCTGGGCGTCGGCCCGCAGATCGAGACGACGATCCTCAGCGCCGGCGTGCACACGATCACCCTGACCGCCACCGACGGCGAGGGCCTGATCGGCACGGCCGCCATCACCGTCGAGGTGACCGCCCGGCCCAACACCCAGCCCGTCGCCGACGCCGGGCCGGACGTGACCGCGGCGGGCCGCTGCAGCGTGTCCCTGGACGGCGGCGGCTCGTCCGACCCCGACGGCGACCGGTTGGCCTACCTGTGGGCGATCGTGGCCGCCCCGGCCGGCCGCCGCGCCTGGCTGAGCGACGTCGAGGGCCGGACCACGCGCTTCTTCGCCGATGGGCCGGGGGATTACGAAGTTGAGCTGGTCGTCCACGACGACCAGGTGGCCAGCCAGCCTGACCGACTGGCGATCCACGTGGTCGGGCCGGCCGCCGATCAGATGTGCCTCTATCTGCCGTTGACCTTGCGATGAGCAAAGGGCTGACGTTGCGGGGCCGACGAGGCGAATACACTACTGCTCTGAAAAATCGGGACGTAGGGCGAAGTTAATTTCGCCCTACATTTTCATCGCGCGCTGTATGCCGCTGCGCATGAGCCACTGAAAGAGCGGAGGGAGCATGAGGATGGTGTTTCCACTGCAGGTTCGCATGATCGGGCTGGTGTGCCTGGCCCTCCTGGGGGCGCTCGCCGAAGCTGACCTGGTGTGGTCGGCCCACTTGCCCGCCCGGCCAGGAGATCCGCCCAACCCCGCTCCGCCGGCCCAGATGGTGAAGCTGGTCTTCATCCATCACTCCACCGGCGGCAACTGGCTGGCCGACCCGAACGACGATCAACCCTACGGCGGCCTCGGCCGGGCGCTGATGGACAACAACTACTACGTCAGCGCCACCAACTACGGCTGGGGGCCGGACGGCATCGGCGACCGCACCGACATTCCCAACTGGCCGGAGTGGTTCACCGGCCCCAATAGCGCCGCGATCCTGGCCGCCCTCTACGGCGAGGGCGGCCAGAACTTCGGCGGCTTCGGCGCCTGGCCGCGGCCGGCAACGGCGCCCGGCGGCGAGAATCAGATCGTCATGTTCAAGTCGTGCTTCCCCAACTCCGACCTGTACGGCAACCCCGACGACCCGCCTTACGCCGAGCCCAACGACTGGGAGTACTCGGTGAGCAACGCCAAGGCGGTCTACAACAAGATCCTGACCTATTTCGCCGGTCGGCAGGATAAGCTGTTCGTCGTCATCACCGCGCCGCCCCTGATGCAGAGCGAGACCGCGCCCGAGCGCGCTGCCAACGCCCGCGCGTTCAACAACTGGCTGGTGCACGACTGGCTGGACGGCTACCCCTACAACAACGTCGCGGTCTTCGACTACTACAACGTCCTCACCTCCAACGGCAGCCCGGGCCGCGTGGATGATCCCGGCACGATCGAGGAGCCGAACGACGCCGGCTGGGCCGACGGCAACCATCACCGCTGGCAGGGCGCCGAGATCCAGCACACCCAGACGATCGGCAACAACTTCTCGGCCTACCCCAGCGGCGACAGCCATCCCACGATCGCCGGCCACCAGAAGGCTACGGCCGAATTCGTCGCCCTGCTCAACGTCTTCTACAACCGCTGGCGGGCGGCCGGAACGGCCACGCCGACCGCCACAGCTACTTCCACGAGCACGGCGGCGACGCCGACCGCCACGGCCACGCCGACCGCCACGCGTCC
>JBBIKA010000251.1:0-5501 GCA_037445695.1 Chloroflexota bacterium | reverse complement strand
ACTTTAACGTGCCAGGCGCGGCCGCCGAATGAATTCGGAGCGAAGGGGCCGTGGGCCGCCATGTCGGCCTGCGCCGACCGGCGGCCGCGTCCACGCGCGGCCGCCGAATGAATTCGGAGCGAAGGGGCCGTGGGTCGCCATGTCGGCCTGCGCCGACCGGCGGCCGCGTCCACGCAGGTGGACGCCCGGCCACAGGCCCGTTAGCCGCGATTTATGAATGTTGAAAAATTAAACCGGTAATTGTCTTCGCCCGCGCGCTGTGCGTCCCGTGCGCCCGCCCGGCGATAAATCGTCCGGGCTACCCAGCAGCGCCCGGTGAACCGGGCTGGCCAGTGCGTCGGCGTCGGAGCTAGCCCCGTTGACGGGGCGCTGCTCGGTAGCACGAGCCATTTATGGTCGTGCGGGCGTCAGCAACGGGACGCCTCGTCCATTGCCGGAATAAATTCTTCACGTTCATCAATCGCCGGGCTCCTTCATTCTTCCCTACGCTCAGCGGCCAACCAGGCTTCGAGCACACGGCGATGCCGCTCTTCGAGCTTGGTGAGTGGCCGCTTCGACCTGAGCAGCGCGTTGGCCTGCTCGAAGGTGAAGCCGCGCTCGGCCATCAGATAGGCTGCCAGCAGCGTGGCCGACCGGCCGCGGCCCTTGGCGCAGTGGATCAGCACCGTGCGGCCGGCCTCGACCTGCGCCTTGATCCATGTGACCGCGCGACCGATGGTGGCCGCGTCGGGCACCTCGACATCGGGCACCCAGTAGCGCACGTGATGGATGCCGTGCCGCGCGTAAAACGCCGTATCGTCGGCCCGCTCGGCGCGGATGTTGACCACCGCGCCGATCCCGATCTCCAGCAGGCGCCGGTAATCCCGGCCGTAGGTCGGCGCGCCGCCCAGCCAGAGCTGCGGCGTGATCTGCGAAAACCACTCGTGCCCCAGCACCCGCTCATAGGTGAAACGGATGAGCGGATAGAGCTTGTCGAAGATCCAATGAAACGGATCGAGGCGATATTCCGACGCTTCGGCCGGCGCCGTCACCTGAACCTCTTTCATCTACAACACCATGCCCCTATCTCAACGCGATGGCAACCACCGCATTTCCACCTGTCGCACCGTCACCAGGAAGCGCAAGGCGGCCAACACCCGATTCAGCGGGTCGTCGGCCGGCACGTTGCTGATCGTCATGGCCCGGCCCCGCTGCAAGTGCGCGAGCGCCTGCAGCAACGTCCGGCCGGGGGTGACGATGTCGCTGGTGGGGTCTATGCCCACGTCCATCAGCGATAACGTTTCGCCGTGCCCGCTCACCAGACAGTAGGCGACCGGAGCGGCCGCGCGATCGAGGCGATAACCCGTCAGCCGGCCGGCCGCCACCATGTGCGCCAGGGTGGGCCTGGCGCGCTGCCAGGGCGCCGGCCGGTTGTGCCAGTGGCCGAAATCGGCCAGGAGCGTCGCAGGTTCGGCCGGCGTCAGCCGCTCGGCCGGGATCGGCAGGGGGTCGCTGTCGGCCGGCCGGCGCCAGGTGAGCAGCTCGCGCGTCTCTTGAAACCCGAATCCGACGTACAACTGCCGCGCGGCGACGTTCTCGACGATCACTTCCAGGCTGAGCGCCTCCAGGCCCGCCGCAACCGCGTTTTCGAGCAGCCGGCCGATCATCGCCCGGCCTACCCCGCGCCGGCGTTGCTCAGGCACCACGCCCACCCCGCTGATCCACCCGCAGCGGCCGCGATGCGCCAACAGGGCCATGCCGACGGGCCGACGGCCGTCCATGGCCACGACCGACCGCTCCAGGTCAACGTCGTAGAAGCGGTCAATGAAAGCCATCTGCTCGGCCGTCACATACATCGGCACAAAGTAATCGGCATAAGCGCGGTTGAGCAGTTGTGCCCGATCGGCAAGCGAGACCTTCGCCGCCGGGACCAGCAAGATGGAGGGCATGGCCGCGATTACCCCTTTTCTCCGGTTGATGAAACACAGGATAGCACAGATATCACCAACGCTCAAATCGTTATGCACCCAACTCAACCGATTCCCCCTCTCCTGCAGGCAGGAGAGAATACCTAATGGGCTAGCATTTGCTATGCCTGCCGTTTCTCGCCCCTCACCCCCCTCTGTCCCCCTCTCCCCTTGGCCGCAGGCCAAGGGGAGAGGGGGAATCATGGATGAGGGTTTTGCAGCGGGCGACTGCGCCGCCCGCCGCAAAACCCCTTTTTCCCCACCCCTCCCCTCTCCCGCCGCCGCAAGGCGAGCGGGAGAGGGGAGGGGTAAGGGGTGAGGGCGATGACCGGCAACAGGCCTACTGGCAACCTTAGCTTGATGCCAATGGGGGTAGGGCCCACCTGCTTACGGTTTGCCACACGGGATGAAGTGGAGTATCATTGAGCCGTCATGAAAATGGCCGGCGGTTCAATATCACCCACGGAGATGCGTTTATGTCAACTTATCCCACCGAAAAACAGATCACCGATGCATATGCTCTGGCGCGTGAGCGCTATGCGGCCTTGGGCGTGGACACCGAGCGAGCGCTGACAACCCTGGCCGGCGTCTCGCTCAGCCTGCACTGCTGGCAAGGAGACGATGTCGGCGGATTCGAGGCTTCTGAGGGCGAGCTGACGGGCGGCATCGCCGCGACCGGCAACTACCCCGGCAAAGCGCGTACCGCCGATGAGCTGCGTCGCGATCTGGACCTGGTCTATAGCTTGGTCCCCGGCAAGCACCGCCTGAACCTGCACGCCATCTACGCCGAGACGGGCGGTCGCAAGGTGGAGCGCGATCAACTGCAACCCGAACATTTTGCCGCGTGGGTGGATTGGGCGAAGGCCAACGGCCACGGCCTGGACTTCAACCCTACCCTCTTCTCGCATCCGCTGGCAGCCGGCGGCATGACATTGGCCTCTTATGACCCGGGCATCCGCAAGTTTTGGATTGATCACTGCATCGCCTGCCGCAAGATCGGCGAACACTTCGGCCGCGTGCTCGGCACTCCTTGCGTCACCAACATCTGGATTCCAGATGGCTACAAGGACCTGCCGGTGGATCGCAAGACCCCGCGCGAGCTGCTGAAGGACTCGCTGGACAAGATCCTGGCGGAGAAGCTCGATCGGCGCTACAACCTCGATGCGGTCGAGGGCAAGCTGTTTGGCCTGGGGGTGGAGAGCTACACGGTCGGCTCGGCCGAGTTCTACCTGGGCTACGCGGTGGCCAACAAGGTTTTGCTCTGCCTGGATTCGGGCCACTTCCATCCCACCGAGACCATCTCCGACAAGATCTCGGCCGTCTTGCTGTATCTGGATGAGATCTTGCTCCACGTCAGTCGGGGAGTGCGCTGGGATAGCGATCACGTGGTGATCCTGTCGGATGACCTGCAGGCCATCATGCAGGAGATCGTGCGGGGCGGCTATCTGAGCCGGGTACACATCGGGCTCGACTATTTCGATGCCAGCATCAATCGGGTGGCGGCGTGGACGATCGGCGCGCGGGCCGCGCTGCGCGGGTTGCTGATGGCGTTGCTCGAGCCGCTCGAGCAGTTGCGTCACCTGGAGCGCGCCGGCGATTTCACGGCCCGGCTGGCGTTGCTGGAGGAGGTGAAGGGGTTGCCCTGGGCCGCCGTGTGGGACTATTACTGCCTGCAACAAGGGGTGCCGGTCGGCTATCGCTTTATGGATCAGGTACGCGAATACGAGAAGCGGGAACTCGCCAGGCGAGGGTGAGAGAAGCGGGCGTGAGGTGAACAGCGCCTACGTGCCAGGCACCTTGAAAGTGCCTGGCACGTCTGTCGTAGGCTTAGGCTCTGCTTATCCCAGGGTGGCCACCATCACGGCCTTGATCGTGTGCACGCGATTTTCGGCCTGGTCGAACACGATCGAATAAGGCGACTCGAACACCTCCTCGGTCACCTCCATCGCCTCCAGGCCGAACTTCTGATAGATCTGTTCTCCGATCTTCGTCTCGCGGTTATGGAACGCCGGCAGGCAGTGCATGAACTTGACGTTCGGGTTGCCTGTCAGCCGCAGCAGATCCATGGTGACCTGGTACGGCTTCAGGAGCTTGATCCGCTCGGCCCAGACGTCGTCTGGCTCGCCCATCGAGACCCACACGTCGGTGTGGACGAAGTCCACCCCCTTGACCCCTTCGGCCACATTTTCGGTCAGCGTCAGCCGGGCGCCGGTCTCGGCCGCGATGGCGCGCGCCTGGGCCACCAGGTCGTCCTTCGGCCAGAGCGAGCGCGGGGCGCAGAGGCGCACATCCATCCCCAGCTTGCATCCGCCGATCATCAGCGAGTTACCCATGTTGAAGCGCGCGTCGCCGACGAAGCAATAAGCGATCTGTTCCATCGGCTTGTTGGCGTGCTCGATCATGGTCAACGCATCGGCCAAGAACTGCGTGGGGTGAAACTCGTTCGTCAGGCCGTTCCACACCGGCACGCCGGCGTACTTCGCCAGCTCTTCGACGCGCTCCTGGCCGAAGCCGCGATACTCGATGCCGTCGTACATGCGACCCAACACGCGTGCGGTATCTTTCATGGATTCCTTGTGGCCGATCTGCGAGCCTTCGGGCCCCAGGTAGGTGACATGCGCACCCTGATCGTAAGCGGCCACCTCAAAAGCACAACGGGTGCGGGTAGAGGTCTTCTCGAAAATCAATGCGATGTTCTTGCCCTTCAAACGCGGCTGCTCATAGCCGCCATATTTGGCGGCCTTCAGATCGGCGGCAAGTTTAAGGAGGAACTTAAGCTCTTCTGGAGTAAAATCCAGCTCTTTGAGAAAACTGCGATTGCGAAGATTGAAGGCCATGATTGACTCCTGCGCGAAAGCGTATTCTATGTACTTGTCGGTTTGGTCGCTACTGCTTTGTTGGCCGAAAGTTGACTTTGCAGTCGCCTTACCTCTCTCATCCCCATGCCCCTGCTCTCCCCTTTCAGGGGAGAGCGAAGGTGTTGATGATGGGGTTTGCGGGCGGCTTCGCCGGCCGCAAACCCCATTCCGCCTTCTCCCCGCCCCCTTTCAGGGGGCAGGGCCGGGGGTGGGGGTCAATGCGGCAAAGTGCAAGATCTAAGCCAACACAGCACGACTTTATCAGTATATCACAAGCCACTTTGGCCACCAAACGGCCGTGGGTGACGCCAGCCTCAGCTCGCGCCGCCGTTTCCACGCCAAAGCCGAATTCACCTTCTGCCGGATGTGCAGTATAATATCACACGATTTCACAAAGCGAAATCCGCGTCTACGAGGTGCGAAATGGCTCCCCGATCCCTTTTTCTAGGCATTGACGTCTCGACCACGGCCGCCAAGGCGCTTCTGATTGACGGAAACGGCGCCGTTGTCGCCGTCGCATCCACTCCGCTCACCGTCTCGACCCCCCGCCCCCTCTGGTCTGAACAAGATCCACATGACTGGTGGGAAGCGACCGCCGCCAGCATCCGCCGCGCGCTGGCCGAGGCCGGCGTGGTGGCCGATGACGTGGCCGCGGTCGGCCTGACCGGCCAGATGCACGGCCTGACGCTGCTCGACA
>JBBIKA010000250.1:0-5561 GCA_037445695.1 Chloroflexota bacterium | reverse complement strand
TCACTGCATCCGGAATTGCCGAAATGCCTCTTGTCCCGCCAGAAGCTGGAGAACCCCAAAATAACGGGCGCCTTGCGGCCACGTCGAACGTGCTTCCACAAGGCGCCATTGCCTGAAATAAAACGGGCCTCCCGCTTGGGAGGCCCGTGGCATTTAATCCTAATTAGCCTGTGTTCACCCTGATGGGACCCTGGCCGGTTGCCTCCCAAGCGGTCGTAGCTCCTCAATAATGAGGAGCGCAATAAGCGAGAGGACAACAAGCTCGAACAGGGTCATCGCGTCAATATCCGGCTCTTGAGAAAATCATAACATCACTATAGCACGGCCGGTCCGGATTGTCAAATCCGATGCAGCGGCCACCATTGTTCCAGGAGCCGGTGCAGCTCGTTCTGGATGATCGGCTTGCTGATGTAGTCGTCCATGCCGGCGGCCAGACAGCGCTCGCGATCGCGCTCCAGGGCGTTGGCCGTGAGCGCGATGATGGGGATGTGCCGGCCGGTCGTCAGCTCGATCTGGCGGATCGCGTGCGTGGCGCTGAAGCCGTCCATCTCCGGCATCTGGACGTCCATCAGGATCAGCCCGTAGCGCTCGGGCGTCGCGGCGTAGGCTTCCACGGCCGCGCGGCCGGTCTCGACATGGTGGACGTGATAGCCCAGCCGGTTGAGCTGCAGTTCGATCACCATGGCGTTCGCCGGATTGTCTTCTGCCACCAGGATGGCCCGGCCGTCGGTTGCGCGTGCTCCTTTTGCCGGCGCAGCGCCTTGTCGCGCGGCCTGGCCTGAACCATCGCCGCGGCCGGGCCGGCGTTTGCCGAAAATGGCATCGGCCAATGCATCGAAGAGCTGAGACTGGCGCACCGGCTTGGTCAGGTAGGCCGAGAGGCCGGCCTGAAACGCCTGTTCCCCCTGGTCGCGTTCGTCGTACGCGGTCAACAGGATGACCGGCGTCTCGGCCAGCTTGGGATCGCGCTTGATCGCCCGTGCCAGCGCGAAGCCGTCCATGTCGGGCATGGCCAGATCGGTGATCACCACGTCGTAGGGCGTGCCGCCGGCCTGCGCGCTGCGCAGGCGCAGCAAGGCAATGCGGGCATTGTTGGCCACGTCGGCCTGCATCGTCCAGGAGTTCAGATAGCGCAAGAGGATGTCGCCATGCTTCAAGTTATCGTCCACCACCAGCACCCGCAGGCCGACCAGATCGTGGAACGAGGGCCGTTCGTCGGTCTCGGCGCGGCCCGAACGGCCGAAGCGGGCGGTGAACGTGAACGTAGAGCCCAGCCCGGGCTGGCTTTCCACCCAGATCTGGCCGCCCATCATCTCGACCAGCCGCTTGCAGATGACCAATCCCAGCCCGGTGCCGCCGTAGCGCCGCGTCGTCGAGCCGTCGGCCTGGGTGAAGGGGATGAAGAGTCGCCGCCGCGCCTCGGGCGTGATGCCGATGCCGGTGTCGCTGACCGCAAACTCCACGGTGAGGCTCGTCTCGTCTTCGGCCGCCAGTGCCGCGTTGACCATGATCTCGCCCTGCTCGGTGAATTTGACCGCGTTGCTCAAGAGATTGATCAATACCTGGCGTAGCCGGCCGGCGTCGCCCACCAGATAGCGCGGGATGTCGGGCGCCACGAAGGTCATCAGCGGCAGGCCCTTCTCGCGCACCCGGTTGGCGAACGTGTCTGCGGCGCTCTCGACCACGGCGACGAGCTCGAACTCTTTCTGCTCCAGCACCATCCGGCCGGCCTCGATCTTGGAATAGTCGAGGATATCGTTGATGATGAAGAGGAGCGCTTGGGCCGATTCCAGGACGAGCCGGGCATATCCGCGCTGTTCTTCGTTGAGGGGCGTTTCGAGCAACATCTCGGTCATGCCGATGATGGCCGTCATGGGCGTGCGGATCTCGTGGCTCATCGTGGCGAGGAATTCCGACTTGAGCCGCGAAGCCTCCAGCGCCGCGTCGCGCGCCATGGCGATCTGACGGGCGCTGGCGGCCAACTCGGCGGCATACGCCTGGAGCTGGCGCGTCTTCTGGTCGCGCTCGATCTCGCCCCCGATCCACTGGGCGATCAGGCTGAGGAGTTCCTTGTCGGCCGGCCGGAACGGCCTGGCGCGCGGAGTGGGGCTAGAGAAGCTGAGCGTACCATACACTTGGCCGCCGACCGTCACGCGCGTGCCCAGATAGGCTTCCACCTGGCGTCGGCTGTAGCAGGGGTGGCCGGCCCAGGCGGACGCGGCGGCGTGTTCGAAGGCGACCGGTTCCTGGGCAATGAGTGCATCGCAGCAGTAGGTCTGGCCCACCTCGAAGACGTCCCCTCGACGGATGGCGCCGTCTTCCGGATAGGCGGCCAACACCTCGAAGCGCGTGCCTTCGACGCGCGAGAGGATGCCGGTGGTCATCGCGAAGCGCCGACACCCCATGGCGAGAAGCGCCAGGATCTTCTCGTCGAAGCTCGCCCGCTGATCCGCGACGATCACGTACAGCTCGCGGAGGGCCGGCTCGCCCGGCCCCTGGTCTGGCACGTCCGGTCCGGGTGCGGTTGGCGAACTGAGTGTCTTGGGATCGGCCATGGCCACCTCGTGCTTTACGGCAGAAGGCGTTGCACCGCGTCGAGCAGCTCGCGGGAGCTGGTCGGCTTGGACAGGAAGTCGTTGGCGCCGGCCTCGCGCGCGGTGAGGCGATCCTGATCCTGGCCGCTGGCCGTGAGCATGATGATGGGCAGCTTCTGGAAGCGCGGGTCCTCGCGCACCTGGCGCAGGAGGGTGAGGCCGTCCACTTCGGGCATGGCGATGTCCATGATCACCAGGTCTACGTGGGCTTGTTCCAGAAAATTGAGGGCCTCGGCCGCGCTGCCGGCCACCAGCACCTCGTAGCCGTTCTTGCGCAACTGCATGCTGAGCACGCGTTGGATCACCTGCGAATCGTCCACGATCAAGATGTTCATGCGCACGGTCCTTCTAAAAACCCTTGAGGGCGGCTTCGCGCGTATCGGCGATCTCGAAGACGCGGTCGAAGCGGGTCAGCTTCAGGATGCGTTGGGCCTCTTCCTTCTTGGGCCAGACCAGGCGCACATCGCCCTCGACCGCGCGCGCCCGTTTGAGCAGGCCCACCAGCACGGCCATGCCGGCGCTGTCGAGGAACGGCACCTCCGAAAGGTCGAGCACGAAGCGGGTGATCCCTTCGGCCAGGAGTTGATCGAGACGACTGCGCAGCTCGGCCGCATTGAAGGCTTCGATCCGGTCGCGCACCGCGACGACGGCGATGCAGTACATGGAGACTTCCAGGTTCACGATTGCCTCCGCAGATGACGCTTATTATAAAAATTGCTTTGTAGCTACAGATTTTTGACCAGGCGCCAGTGATTGCCGTCCGCCTGGCGCTCATACGTCACGCCATCCATCAGCTTGCGCATCAGGAAGAGGCCATATCCGCGCTCCTGCGCGTGTTCCAGGTTGGGTTCGCGCGTGCGGGAGGGGTCGAACGGCCGGCCGGCGTCGTAGATATCTATCTCCAGCCGCCGCGGCTCGGCGTGGAGCGCGAATTCCAGGCGGATGCGGCCGCCGGCCGTCTCGCGGTAGGCGTGATCCACGATGTTCGCGCACGTTTCCTGGACGGCCAGTTGCACGCCGTAGCTGACCATGCCGCGGTCGGGCACGTCGTTGATGCGTTCCACCAGGGCCTCGATACAGGCGGCCGCTACGTTCAAGAAACGGTGTTCGGCCGGCAGTTCGAGGCAGATGACGGTCGGCTGGCTCATGGTCGCTCCTCGGCGGTCGCAGTTCCCTTCAGGAGGACGAGGGTCTGGTCATCGTCCTGCCCGTGGCCGGCGCTGAACGCAGCGACCTGCTCGTAGAGCTGCCCGGCGATGGCTCCGGTCGGCCGATCGGCCAGCTCCTCCACCAGGCGGAGCAGTCGGTCATACCCGAACAGGTCGCCCTGGCTGTTGCGCGCCTCGTTGAAGCCGTCGGTCGCCACCAGCAGCAAATCGCCGGGCCCGAACGGCAGCTCCTGATCTTCGGCCAGATTGACGGGCAACATGCCGAGCGCCGGACCATCGGCCTCCAGCAGCCGCGGCGGCCCGGCAGCCGGCCGGTAGATCACCGGCGAATGGCCCAGGTTGGCGTAGCGCAGGCAACGGCCGGCCGCGTCGTACTGGCCCAGGAAAATGGTAGCAAACATCCCGACTTCGGTCAAGTCGTCGTAGAGCTCGTCGGTGGCGCGGTCCATGATCTGGGCCGGGGTGGGCCAGGCGGCGGCCGGGGAGCGGCTGGCGCTGCGCAGCACGGTGCGCGTCATGGCCATGATGAGCGCGGCCGAGATCCCCTTGCCCGAGACGTCGCCCACGACGAAGGTGTATGGCCCGCCGGCCGGCCGGATCAGATCGTAGAAGTCGCCGCCGACTTCGAGCGCCGGCAGCGTGCGGGCGTACACCTCAAGCCCGGCCATGGGGGGCGGCTGTTGGGGCAACAGGTGCATCTGCACGCGGCGCGCGAGCGCCATCTCGGTTTCGAGTCGGGTTTGGGCCAGCTTCTCCTGGTAGAGCCGCACGTTTTCGATCTGCGTGCCGGCCTGCTCGGCGATGGCGCGCGCCAGTTTGATGTCGGGCGAGCCGAACGGCCCATCGGGCTTGTTGAGCAAGGCCAGGGCCGCGGCATATTGATCGGCCAGCTTGATCGGCACCAGGAGCACGTTGTGAACGGTCGCCGGCAGCTCGGCCTGGCCTGCGCTGCTGCGATCGAGCACGCGCTGGCGGCCGTCGCCGCGCGCCTGCTCGAACAGGCGCAAGAGCCAGTCGGTGTCGGCCGGCGCGGGGCCATGTTGCACCACGGCCGGCGCTTCACCGGCCGGCCAGACGAGGGCCGCGGCGGCCCGCGTCTTCACCAGCCGGGCAGCTTCGCGGGCCAGCGAGGCGAGGATCTCGCCGATGCTCAGGTGGCTGCGTGTCGAGCGCGCCAGGTCGTAGAGCGCCAGGAGCTGATCTTGCGCCTCGATCAGCTCGTTGGTGATGTCGTCTATCTCGGTTTCGACCTGCGCCCATTGGCCCAGGAGGAGCGCATCGGTCTGCAGCCGCGTGCGGAACGGCTCTAGATTCGGCCCGGAGACGCGCAGCTCGCCTGCAACGGCATCGCCGACGGCGATTGCCGCGACCAGGGCCGGCGCTTCCTGGGCCGCAACTGCCGATGGCCAGGCGGCCAGACACGCGGCCTCGGCCCAAATGCTGAAGGCGGTGGCGCCGCATTCCAACCAGGTCTCGGCCAACGCTGCGAGCTGCGGCCGGTGGTTGGCCAAGAGGGCGGATAGGGACATGGTTTTGCTCTCCAGGTCTGAAAATCGCTACACCCACGTGCCAGACACTTCGAAAGTGCCTGGCCCCATTTCCCCCTTCTCCTCCGAAACGGGGGAGAAGGGAAGAAGAAGAAGGGGTTGGAGGCGGCGGCGAAGCCGGCCGCAAACCCCCTCCTCAGCACCCCCGCTCTCCCCTGAAAGGGGAGAGCGGGGGCCGGGGGGTGAGAGAGGTACCTTACGGCGCGGCCGGCAGGGTAAAATAGAACGTGCTTCCCTGGCCCGGCTCCGAT
>JBBIKA010000249.1:0-5637 GCA_037445695.1 Chloroflexota bacterium | reverse complement strand
CGGGCCATTTATGGCCGTGCGGTCGCCCGTAACGAAACGCCTTCATAAGACCGCGCCACAGGCCACCGGACGGACAATGTCCGCCCCTACTTGGCCGTTTCGGTCGCGCGCGTCTCCCGGATCACCAACACCTTGATCTGCCCCGGATATTCCAGCGTGTCCTCGATCTTCTTGGCGATCTCCTTGGCCAGCCGGATGGCGGCCAGATCGTCCACCTCTTCCGGCTTCACCAGCACGCGCACTTCGCGGCCGGCCTGAATGGCGAACGTCTGCGCGACGCCGGCGAAGGAATTGCCGATGTCTTCCAGGGCCTTGATCCGCTTGACGTAGGTTTCGAGCGCCTCGCGGCGGGCGCCCGGCCGCGAGCCGGAGATGGCGTCGGCGGTCGTCGCGATCACGGCTTCCACCGAAAGCTGGTCCACTTCGTGGTGATGCGATGCGATGATGTTGACCACTTCCGGCGGCACGCCGTAGCGCTTGGCGATCTCCGCGCCCACCTGGGCATGAGGGCCGTCCACCTCGTGGCTGACAGCCTTGCCGATGTCGTGCAACAGGGCGCCCATCTTGGCGATGTGCACGTTGGCGCCCAGCTCCGCGGCCAACATGCCGGCGATATGCGTGGCTTCGACGGCATGCGCGAGCTGGTTCTGGCCGTAGCTGGTGCGGTATTTGAGCCGGCCCAGAAGCTTGACGAGCTCGGGGTGCAGTCCCTGAAGGCCGGTCTCGATCACGGCCTGTTCGCCGGCCTCCTGGATGGAGCGTTCGACCTCTTCGCGCGCCTTCTCCACTTCCTTCTCGATGCGGCCGGGTTGAATGCGGCCATCCTGCACCAGCCGGCTCAGGGTCAGGCGGGCGACCTCGCGGCGGATGGGGTCGAAGCAGGAGATAATGACGGCCTCGGGCGTGTCGTCCACCACTAAATCCACGCCGCAGGCATTTTCGATGGCCCGGATGTTGCGGCCTTGTCGGCCGATAATGCGTCCCTTCATCTCGTCGCTCGGCAACGGCACGCTGGCCACAGTGGTCTCGGAGACGTGCTCCGACGCAACTCGTTCCATGACCGTCGTGATGATCTCGCGGGCCTTTTGATCGGCCTGCGCCTGCATTTCGGCTTCCACTTCGCGGATCCGCCGCGCCATGTCTTGGCGCGTTTCGCGCTCCACGGCCTTGAGCAATTCTTGCCGGGCTTCTTCCTGCGACATGCCGGAGATGCGCGCCAGCTCGGCGATGTACTCTTCTTCTTGTTTGGCCAGCTCGGCCTCGCGCTTGGCGATGCGGGCCTCGCGCTGGTTCAAACGGCGATCGCGGGCATCTACCTGCTCGATCTTGTTGTCGAGCGTTTCCTGGCGACGTTGCAGCCGCTCTTCCAGCCGCTCCAACTCCTTTCGGCGGCGCAACATCTCCGCTTCCGATTCTTCAACGATCTTGACCCGGCGCTGTTGGGCTTCCAGCTCGATGCTCTTGGCCTGGCTCTCGGCCTGGGCAATGATGCGTTGCGCCTCGGCCTCGGCATTCTGGACGCGCGTTTCGGCCTCGGCCAGCGCTCTCAACGTCCGCGAACGGGCCGTCAGGTAGCCGATCGTCAAGCCCGCGGCAATCGCCAGGAACAGCGCAATCAAGGTCAGAAGCAACAACTGAAACTGACCTCCCATGATGGATTCCTCGCTTTCAAATCAGACATTCTTCGGGTAGCGGAATGATTTCCGCGCGCTCAGGAATGGATTCATTCCTCGTCCGCGCTCTGGCCCGCACCGAATTCCTCGGCCAACCGGCCGACCACCGCGCGAATCACGTCGTAGTCAAAGCCGCGGCGGGCCAAAAACTCGCTCAACTTGCGGCGAAAAAGATCGGGCGCCGCGGTGGCCAGGTGGGCCATGCGTTGGCCGCGGGCCCGCGCCACCGTCAGCGCGCTGGCAGTAGCATCTACATCGGCCAGGGCAGCTTCGATGGTCGCGCGGTCCAGGCCGTGCTCGCGCAGTTCCTGGCGCAGTGCCCGCGGGCCTTTAGGCCGGAATTGCTCGCGGTTCTCGACCCAATAGCGAGCAAACTCCGCATCGTTGAGATAGCCCTGCGCGGTCAATTTGTCCAGCACCGCCGCAATGACGGCCTCATCGCCGACCGTGCGCAGCAGATAGCGCCGCACCTCAGCCGTGCTGCGCGGCCGAAAACCCAGGAACTGAACGGCCCGGTCGTAGGCCTTCTGCACCTGGTCGGCCGCCTGGAGCCGCGCGATCTCGGCATCGCTGAGATATTGGCCCACCCGTAAACGGGCCGCTTCCAGCGCCGGCAGTCCGAAGGCGAATTTGCCGTCCAGGTACACGTTGACCCGGTCGGGGTTTTGCTTTTGAAACCGCAAGCCGGTGATCTGTCCTGCCATCGGAACGACCACAATCCAACGTCGAAGTGCTTCAAACAAAAAGAGCCATGATCTCTCGGTCCTGTCGGGACTCCAGATCATAGCTCTTTTTCGAGCCGCGATGAGCCGTGCACCTTCATGCAGCCATGCTTCTGCACCCGTGCATCGGCGAAAGCACAAACTATGACACGGAGAGCACCGGACTCGATCCCATAGTCCGGTCGGTTGCCTGCTACATAACCGATCTATCGGCCAACAAAATAGACTCCCACGAGTCTTCGGTGCCAACGCCATCGGGTGGGGTGGCGTGCCACATATTTCAACGTCACACGACGTAGCGAGTACAAGCTATGATCGGTTATTCCCTGCCTTCGTCATCTTCGTCGGCGGTCGCCGGCGCGATCATGCTCGGAATCGGCCCCATGGCGGCCGCGGCACGGATCGCGGCTTCGATGCGCTGGGCGACCTCCGGCGAGTTCTCCAGGAACTCCTTGGCATTTTCGCGGCCCTGGCCCAAGCGCATGCCCTCGAAGCTATAGAAGGCCCCGCGCTTTTCGATAATACCCATGGTTGCGCCGAGATCGAGGATGTCGCCCGACCTGCTGATCCCTTTATTGTACATGATGTCGAACTCGGCGATGCGGAACGGCGGCGCCACCTTGTTCTTCTTGACGGTGACGCGCGTCCGGCTGCCGATCGTGGCGCCGCCTTGCTTGATGCTCTCCAGGCGACGCACGTCGAGCCGCACGCTGGCGTAGAACTTCAGCGCCATGCCGCCGGTGGTCGTCTCGGGGTTGCCGAACATCACGCCGATCTTCTGGCGAAGCTGGTTGGTGAAGATGAGCGCCGTATTGCTGGAGTTGATCGCGCCGACCAGCTTGCGCAGGGCCTGCGACATCAGCCGCGCCTGGAGGCCAACATGGCTGTCGCCCATCTCGCCTTCGATCTCGGCCCGGGGCACCAATGCCGCCACCGAGTCTATCACCACCACGTCCATCGCGCCGGAGCGGATCAGCGCCTCGGCGATCTCCAGGGCCTGTTCGCCGGTATCGGGTTGCGAGATGTAGAGATCGTTGATATTGACGCCGCAGCGTTCGGCATAGCGGGGATCGAGGGCATGTTCGACATCAATGAAGGCGGCAATGCCGCCGAGCTTTTGGGCTTCGGCGATGATGTGCTGGCAGATCGTTGTCTTGCCCGAGGCCTCCGGGCCGTAGATCTCGGTGATGCGGCCGCGCGGCACCCCGCCGATGCCCAGGGCAATATCGAGCGAGAGCGACCCGGTCGGAATGGCCTCGACCTTGAGACGTTCCGAATCTCCCAAGCGCATGACCGTGCCTTCGCCGAACCGCTTTTTCAAATTGGCTAGGGTTGTATCCAGAGCTTTTCGCTTATCACTTTCCGCCATTTCCACACTTCCTCATAAATATCGAAACCGGTCGAGCGGCATATATCTGCCAGGCCACCCTATGCTCTTACGTCAAATGAGCCTTGTGGACTACTACGATCGTTGGATTAATGTATGTAAAGTGTACAACAGACGTTAACAAAACGCAAATATGCGGCGCGGCGCATCGTTGCCCGCGCCGCGATGCTCAATCGCCCGGCGGAGCCGCCGCCCGGATCAGCGGCAGGAAGCGTCGCTGCACGACCCGGCCGGTGATGGTGATCTCCGCGGACGCGGCCATGTTGCCGCCGGCATCGAACGCCAGCGCCCGCAGCGTGTGCGGTCCGGCCGCCGATGGCGTCCAACTCAGGTCGAAGGGGGGCCGGGCCAACAGGGCGATGTTTTCTCCATTCACCTGCCACGCCACCAGCGTCACACCCACGTCGTCACTGACGGCCGCCGTCGCGGTGATGCTTTGGCCGACGATGAAAGAGGTCGGGACAACCTGGATGCTTATCGTCGGCGAGACGACATCCCCGCCGTTGCCGGCCACCTTGCGCGGATTGTCGGCCGCGGCGGTCAGGGCAATGACGGCCGCGCGGTTGCGTTGCGTCTCGCGCTCGATCACCGTCGCCGGCGGATAGAAGCCGGGGTAGTAAGAGGTCGGATACATCTCAAACGTGAAGGCGAAGATGCGACGCGTGCCATAAAGCCAGTCCACCGCATCGCCCGAAGTGATGTACAGATCGCTCGCCTGTTGGGGCCGATAGCCGTTCGTGGCCGCCATCCGGTCGGCCAGGATCACGAACGCCTCTCGATCGGTCGGGTCCATGTCGGCCGGCAGGTCGTCGTAGGTGTAGCCGAACGGATAGAGGATCAGCTCGCCGTAGGTGTGAAAGGTGATGGCCGCGGTGATGTCGGGGTGGGCGAGCACGAAGTCGCGCACGGCCTGGGTTTCCGGCTCGGAGAAGGCCGCCGGGCCGCGATACGTTTCGTGGGACGGCACGCTGCTCGATCCGCCGCAGCAGCCCCAACGGTAGCCGTAGTTGCGGTTCAGGTCCACGCCGTAGCTGCCGTCGGCGTTCGGCCGGCGGTTCTTGCGCCAATAGTGATAGTAGCCGTCCTCGATGTCGAACTCGCCTCCGTCGCCGTTGACGTTGGGGATTACCCAGATCTCGCGCGTGTTGACCAGGTTGGTCAGCGCCGGATCGCGGCCGTAGGCTTCGGTGAAAAAACGGATGATGGCCAGGCCCATCTCGACCGTCAGGTGCTCGCGCGCGTGGGTGAGGCCGAAGAAGAGCACGGCCGGCTCGTCGGGGTCATCGGTGTGCGGGTCGTCGCTGATCTTGAGCGCGAGGATCGGCCGACCCTCCAGCGTGAGACCGATCGTATAGAGGCGGGTGATGTCGGGGTAGGCGGCGGCCGTTTGCTGCAGCGCCGCGCTCATCTCCGCGTAGTTGTGATAGGCTTCGTCCGCGGGCGGGAAGTCGAGCGGGACAACCTCGATAGGCGTCAAGCCTCGGCGGTAGAGGTCGCGCACCTGGCCGGCGTCGAGCACCGTCGTCACCGTCTGGGGGCCGACCGCGGCAATGGCGATCCCCTGGCCGGCAAGCGCCGTGCGCGCCTCCCGATCGGCGGCGGGCAAGGTGACGAGATAGAGGGGCGGCGGCGGTTCGCCCGCGCCGCGCGCGGCCGCGCCGAGCGCCAGCGCCCACACCAGGCCGGCGATCAGGATGCGTCCGATATAACCGTGATGGCCCATAGGCAACCCTCGCAACGAGCTCATTATACACCATGCATGACGAACCTGCCCCTCCCGTCGGTAATCGCGCCGATCGTGATTTGACATAGGGGCCTCTTCTGAATATACTATCAATCACGGGCCTGTAGCTCA
>JBBIKA010000248.1:0-5683 GCA_037445695.1 Chloroflexota bacterium | reverse complement strand
GGGGGGCCCCACTGCATCCGGAATTGCCGAAATGCCTCTTGTCCTGCCAGAAGCTGGAGAACCATTTTTTACCAAAACATCGGCTTCATTTCCCGGCGGGCCACCAATGCCTCCATCTCGGCCTCGCTGGGCGCTTGGCCGGTGAAGCGGCTGGCCGCATCGAGCAGCTTGGGCAACACGTGGATGTCGCCCGTGCTGTTCAGAAAGATGTCGGGCTGGCCCAGGATCCAATGCACCGCCAGGTCAATGTCCGCCTGTTCTTCCAGCGGCTCATACCAAGTGGCGCGGGTGCGCGGCCGATCGTCCCAGCGCCGCCGCGCCAGGCTCTTGATCGTCTGCACGGCGGTATTGCGCGCCCGGCAGATCTTCAGCACGGCCTCGAAGCCGGCCGCGTAAACGACATTCTTGGAGAGCAGGTAGTTCCAGGGCAAGAGCACGGAATCGAAGTCGTAGCGGCCCAGGCTGAGCTGATGCATGGCCGCGATGGAGATCTCGTGCCCGGTCACGCCAATGAAGCGCACCAGGCCCTGTTCCTTCGCTTCGATGAGCGCTTCCAGCGCGCCGCCCGGCCCCATCGCCACCTTCCACTCCTCCGGATCAATGAGCGCATGAAGCTGGATCAGATCCACGCTGTCCACCCGCAGACGCTCCAGTGAGCGATGAAGCTGCTCTTTGGCTTTCTGATAAGTGCGTTCGCCAGTCTTGGTCGCCAGGAAGATCTGTTTCCGATACCGCGCCATCCAGGGGCCCATGCGATCTTCGGCCTCGCCGTAGCTCGCGGCGGTGTCGAAATGGTTGATGCCGTACTGAAGCAGCAGATCCAGGGTGCGATCGGCCTCTTCCTGCGTGACATGGCCCAGCGCCGCGGCGCCGAAGATGACGCGCGTGCTCATGTGGCCGGTGCGGCCAAACGGTGCTTTCGGTATCATGGCAAACCTCTCTTCTCGATGTAGATTTTACTTGCCGTACTCATAAAATCCCCGGCCGCTTTTGCGGCCCAGATAGCCCGCGCTGACCATGCGCCGCAACAGGGGCGGCGCGACGAAGCGCGGGTCTTTGGTTTCCGCGAAGACCGCGTCGGCAATGAACAGAACCGTATCCAGGCCGACGAAGTCGAGCAGGGTGAACGGTCCCATCGGGTGATTCAAACCTAGTTTGATTGCAGTATCGAAGTCCTCCTTTGTCGCCACGCCCCGCTCCAGGGCTTCGATCGCGTGGAGCAGATAGGGGATGAGCAACAGGTTCACGATGAATCCCGGCGTGTCCTTGCTGACAACGATCGTCTTGCCCAGGCTTTCGCCAAACGCTCGTGCCGCCGCGAACGCCTCCTCGCCGGTCAGAAAGGTGCGCACCATCTCCAGTAGCGGCATCACCGGCACCGGCTGCATGAAATGCAAGCCCAACACCTGCGCCGGCCGCCGCGTGGCGGCCGCCATCTCGGTCACCGCCAGCGAAGAGGTATTGCTGGCCAGGATCGCGTGCGGCGGAGCCACCGCGTCCAGCTCCGCGAAGACCTGCCGTTTGAGTGGCAGATTCTCGGGCACGGCCTCGATGATCAGGTCACAGTGTGCGAAATCGCTCATTGCGGTTGCGCCCTTGATGCGCGACCACGCCGCGTCCCGCTCCTGCGAGCTCAGCTTGCCGCGGCTCACCGCCCGGTCCAACGAGGCAGCGATGCGCTGCAAGCCGGCTTCCAACAGCGCCGGGGTCGCCTCGCGCACGATCACCTCATAGCCGGCCTTCGCACAAACTTCGACAATGCCCGAGCCCATCAGGCCACATCCCACCACGCCAACCCGACGGATGCTTTGCGCCATGATCGCACCTCCAGGATGTGCCGCGTAAAACAGCCAGGTTGAGACCTATTATACCACATGCGCCGCGCGGCCGGTGATTGGGCTTTTGGGCCGGATGGTGTAGAATCGAGCTGGACTTCGAGAGGATGGGGGCAGGGAGCTCCCGGCCCCTCGTAGGCGAAGAGGGGAAAAGTCGAAAAGGGGTTTTGCAGGCGGCTTCGCCGCCTGCAAAACCCCCTCTTTAGCACCCTTGCTCTCCCCTTTCAGGGGAGAGCAGGGGTAGAAAGCGAGAGAGGAACAATGCGCGCGATCGTTTTCTATCAGCATGGCGGTCCCGAGGTATTGCAATATCGCGATGATATTCCCGAACCGCGGCCCGGCCCCGATGAGGTGTTGGTGCGCGTCCACTATGCGGCCCTCAACCGGCTGGACGACTTCGTGCGCACCGGCTGGCGCGGCCTCGATCTGACCTTCCCGCACATCCCCGGCTCCGATTTCAGCGGCGTCATCGCGGCGCTCGGCGCCAACGTGACCGGCTGGACGGTCGGCCAACGGGTGGTAGCCAATCCGACCCTCTGGTGCGGTCGCTGCCCGGCCTGCGTGGCCGGCCGCCATAATCGCTGCGAGCGTTTCGCCATCCTCGGCGAGCACGCGGCGGGCGCCTGTGCGGAGTTCGTGACCGTGCCGGCGCGCAACCTGCTGGCCATCCCCGACGGCTATCCCGACGAGTTGGCGGCGGCTGCGCCGCTGGTCTTCGTTACCGCCTGGCACATGCTCATCGTCGCCGGCCAGCTTCGGCCCGGCGAAACGGTGCTGATCGTCGGCGCGGGGGGCGGGGTGAACACCGCCGCGCTGCAGATCGCGCGGCTGGCCGGCGCCATCGTCTTCGTCGTAGCCGCCAACGCGGCCAAGGCGGCCCGAGCGCGCGACCTGGGCGCCGATTGGGTGGTGGACCGCTCGGCCGAGCCGCACTGGAGCAAAGCTGTCTGGGCGGCCACCGGCCGCCGCGGCGTGGACGTGGTGGTGGACAACGTCGGCGCGGCCACGTGGGGCCATAGCCTGCGCGCCCTGGCCAAAGGCGGCCGGCTCCTCACGGTCGGCGGCACAAGCGGCTACGAGGCCGTCACCCCCGTCAATCTGATCTTCGGCCGCCACCTGAGCATCATCGGCACGACGATGGGCACCCAGGCCGACTTCGAGACGGCGATGGCCCAGGTGTGGGCCGGCCGGCTCACCCCGATCGTGGATCGCATCTTTCCGCTGGCCGCTTACCCCGCGGCTCTGGCCCGCCTCCTCTCGGCCGAGGGCTTCGGCAAACAGGTGATCCAGGTCGCCTGAGAAGCTGGCACACCAAGACCGGCGCGACCGAAAGAACAACGCGCAGTTTAAACTTTTAGGAGGTACCTGTGAACCGAGCGCTCATTCGTTTCATCCAGTTCATCGTGGCCCTGGTTACGCCGATCTTTCTCTTGTTGACGGCCGGCCATCTCTTCATCAACGACTGGTACCTGCAATACGAATACGGCAAGCCGGACTTCCCGCGCGATCCGTTCGGCTTCACCCAACAGCAGCGGCTGGAACTGGCGACCGTCTCGATCCGTTTCTTGCAGAGCCGCGAGCCGGCCGAACAGGCCGTCCGGCTGCTCGCGGCGCAACGCCTGCCGGGCACCGCTCAACCCCTGTTCGGGCCGGACGAACTGAGCCACATGGTGGACGTCAAGCGCTTCACCGATGTGCTGTGGCGCGTGCAATACGCGGCGGGCCTGATTGCGCTCGGCGGATTGGCCCTGCTGCTGGCGAACCCGCGCACGCGCTATGCCGGCTACCGCGGCATCTTCTGGGCCGGCGCGGCTACGGCCGGGTTCCTCGTGTGTCTGGCCCTCTTCGTCCTGTTGAGCTGGCGGATGTTCTTCGTGGTGTTCCACGAGCTCTTCTTCCCGCCCGGCACCTGGACCTTCAATTACGACACTTCGCTCATCCGCCTCTACCCCGATCGCTTCTGGTTCGACGCCGGCACATTGATCACGTTGGGCACCTTCGGCGTCGGCCTCGGGTTGACGGCGATCGGCCATCTCCTGAGCCGACGGCATGCCGCGGCAGAAAGATAAGAAGACCGATGTCCCGTCAGGATAAGATCCGCCAACTGCGCGATATGAAATATCGCTCGGCCCTGGGCGGCGGCGAGGAGCGCATCAAACAGCAGCACGCCAAGGGCAAATTGACCGCGCGCGAACGCCTCGAGCTCCTGCTGGACAAGGGGAGCTTCGTCGAGCTCGACCGCTTCGTCACGCATCGCGCGACCGATTTCGGCATGGCCGAACAGCGCATCCTCGGCGACGGCGTGGTGACCGGCTACGGCACGATTGACCGCCGGCTGGTCTACGTCTTCTCGCAAGATTTCACCGTCTTCGGCGGCTCCCTCTCCGAAGCCCACGCCGAAAAGATCTGCAAGATCATGGACCTGGCCATGAAGAACGGCGCGCCGGTGATCGGCCTGAACGATTCCGGCGGCGCGCGCATCCAGGAGGGGGTGGTGAGCCTGGGCGGCTACGCCGACATCTTCCTGCGCAACACCCTGGCCTCCGGCGTCATCCCGCAGATCAGCATGATCATGGGCCCCTGCGCCGGCGGCGCGGTCTATTCCCCCGCGCTGACCGATTTCATCATCATGGTCAAGGATACCAGCTACATGTTCGTCACCGGGCCGGATGTCGTCAAGACCGTTACCCACGAGCAGGTCTCCTTCGAGGAGCTGGGCGGTGCACTGGTGCATGCCTCGACCAGCGGTGTGGCGCACTTCGCGGCCGACGGGGAGGAGGATGCGATCTTCCTGGTGCAGAAGCTGCTGAGCTATCTTCCCTCCAACAACCAGGAAGATCCGCCCTTCGTGCGCACCGAAGACGATCCGCTGCGCTGCGACGAGGCGTTGGACGAGCTGGTGCCCGAGGAGCCTAACCGTCCCTACGACATGCGCGCGATCATCACGCGCATCGTAGACGACGGCGAATTCTTCGAGATCATGCCCCATTGGGCCGGCAATGTACTGATCGGCTATGGCCGACTGGGCGGCCGCACGGTGGGGATCGTCGCCAACCAGCCGGCCGTGCTGGCGGGCGGGCTCGACATCAACGCCAGCACGAAGGCCGCGCGCTTCGTGCGCTTCTGCGACGCGTTCAACATCCCGCTGGTGACCTTCGTGGACGTGCCCGGCTTCCTGCCCGGCACCGTGCAGGAGCACGGTGGCATCATCCGCCACGGCGCCAAGCTGATCTACGCCTATGCCGAGGCGACGGTGCCCAAGCTGACGGTGATCACGCGCAAGGCCTACGGCGGCGCCTACGACGTTATGAGCTCCAAGCATCTGCGCGGCGACATCAACCTGGCGTGGCCGTCGGCCGAGATCGCCGTGATGGGGCCGGAGGGCGCGGTCAACATCGTCTTTCGCCGCGAGATCGCCGAGGCCGCCGACCCCGAAGCCACGCGCGCCCGCCTGGTGACCGAATATCGGGAGAAGTTCGCCAATCCCTACATCGCAGCCTCGCGTGGGTACATAGATGCGGTCATCGAGCCGCACGAGACGCGTCCGCGACTGATCAACGCGCTGGAGATGCTGCAGAATAAACGCGATACGAACCCGCCGAAGAAGCATGGGAATATTCCGTTGTAGGTTGGTAGGTTGGTAGGTTGGTAGGTTGGTAGATTGGTAAGTTGGTAAGTTGGTAAGTTGGTAGATTGGTAAGTTGGTAAGTTGGTAAGTTGGTAGATTGGTAAGTTGGTAAGTTGGTAGATTGGTAAGTTGGTAAGTTGGTAGATTGGTGTCGCCAACTTACCGGTCTACCAATCTACCAATCTACCAATCTACCAATCTACCAATCTACCAATCTACC
>JBBIKA010000247.1:0-5821 GCA_037445695.1 Chloroflexota bacterium | reverse complement strand
CCCCCCCTCCCCCCCCCCCCCCCCCCCCCCCTGTCCGCGGGGGGTGGGGGTGGGGTTAATAATGTGGGGTTTGGGGGGGGGGGGGCCCCCCCCCCCGCCGCAAAACCCCCATCCATCCTCCCCCCTCTCCCTCCAAGCGGGACAGGGGGAACCCTGTCAAGAGCGAGGTTTTGGGGCCGCAAAGCGGCCCCAAAACCCTTGCAATAGAAGGACTTCCCCCTTGCTTGCGGGGGCGGGGTTAGGGGTGAGGACCGTACGACGCAACCGTGAACATTTACCTCCAGTTTGACCTCGCCTGCGGACGCTGCTATACTTTAGGCATGGTAGACGAAGGTCTTGTCTTCGCCTGCTGAAGACGACCGCGACGGCCGCCGGGTTTCCGCCAGGGAACCCGGCGGCCGCGTGTGGGCGCCGATCATTTCGCCCATGGAGAGCGCAACCTTGTCTGTTTCATTGAAATCGCAGTTCCTGCTCGACCCCGACGTGATCTTCCTCAACCACGGCTCATTCGGCGCTTGTCCCCGGCCGGTACTGGAGGCGTACCAGGAGTATCAGCGCGAGCTGGAGCGTCTGCCCACCCGCTTCTTCGGCGGCCGGGCCCGCGATCTGCTGGATGCCAGCCGGGCCGCCCTGGCCGGATTCCTCGGCGTCAATGCCGACGATATCGTTTATTTCACCAATCCGACGACCGCCATCAACGTCGTCGCCCGCAGTCTGGCCGACGAGTATTCGGCCCGCAACGGCCACGATAGCGGACTGCGGCCGCCATTGCGCCTGAAGCCGGGCGATGAGATCCTATCCACCGATCACGAATACGGCGCCATGGAACGCACCTGGCGCTACGTCTGCTACCGCACCGGCGCGCGGCTGATCCAACGCACCATCCCGCTGCCGGTGACCACCCAGGCCGATTTCGTCGAACACTTCTGGGCCGGCGTCACCGAACGCACGCGTGTCATCTTCATCAGCCACATCACCAGCCCCAGCGCGCTGATCTTCCCGCTGGCCGAGATCTGTCGCCGCGCCCGCGCGGCGGGCATCCTGACGATCGTGGACGGCGCGCACGCCATCGGCCAGATCCCGCTCAACCTGGCCGAGCTGGGAGCCGACATCTACACCGGCGCCTGCCACAAGTGGCTTTCGACGCCGAAAGGGTGCGCCTTCCTGTATGCGCGGCCCGAAGTGCAAGGGTGGCTCGAGCCGCTTGTGGTCAGCTTCGGCTGGGAGAGCGATCACCCCGGCTCTTCCCGCTATGTGGACTGGCACCAGTGGCAGGGCACGCGCGATCTCTCCCCCTTCCTGGCCGTGCCGGCCGCGCTCGCCTTTCGCCAGGAGCACGATTGGGATGCCGTCCGGCGGCGTTGCCACGCGTTGGCCATCGAGACCCGCCGCCGCATCCACGCGCTTTCGGGCCTGCCGACCATCTGTCCGGATCCGGTTCTGCCCGCCGAAGGCGCTCCTGTCCCCCGGGCCGACGCCTGGTTCTGTCAGATGTTCTCCGCGCTCTTGCCCAACGTCAACGCCGACCGGCTGCGCCAACGGCTGTGGGATGAATACCGCATCGAGGTGCCCGTGGGCCCGTGGAAGGGCCAGGTGCGGATGCGTGTCTCGTTCCAGGCCTACAATGACCAGTCGGATGCCGACACCCTGGTTGAGGCGCTGGAGCGGTTGTTGCCGGAAAAAGAGCTCGCCAGCCGCTGAAGCGGCCGGCGACAAAGTGGAAGGGCGGTAAACCGCCCTGAGCCAGCCCCCCTTGGGGGGCTTACACGTCGTAGCCGGAGGGCTTCAGCCTCCGGCGGGCTTCAACTTCACGTGCCAGGCACCTGGGAGGGTGCCTGGCACACGAGGAGCGCCCCATGGCCGATTGGACCTACGAAAATTTCGATCTGCGCATCGAACGTCGGGTCGCGGCGGCCGACGAGACGCCGCGCTATCGGGCCGCGGTGATCGCTTCGCCCGTCGGCGAGGCCGGCGTCGAATTCGCCCTGGCCATCCCGCCGGACGTCACAGTAGCCGAGGCCGGCCGGCGCCTCTTCGGCGCAGTCTTTTCCGGCGAGGTGCTCACCGCGCTGCGCCGCAGCCTCGATCGCGTCGACCGTGGGCGGGCCGGATTGCGCATCCGCCTGCACCTGGCCGACGTGCCAGAGCTGGCCGATCTGCCCTGGGAAGCGCTGTACGACCCCGGCCTGGAACGCTTCTTGGCGCTCTCGACCGAAACGCCGATCGTCCGCTACCTCGATCTCCCCGCCGCCGGCGCACCGCTTCAGGCCGCGCCGCCGCTGCGCATCCTGCCGGTGATGGCCAGCCCACGCGATCTGCCGGCCCTCGACCTGGCATCCGAGCTGGCGTTCTTGCGCCGTCGCCTGGCCGACCTGTTGGACGCGGGCCTGATCGAGATCGAATCGCAGGTCCCGGCCACGGTGGCCGATCTGCGCGCGGCGCTCCGGCGTCGCGCCTATCATATTCTCCATTTCGTGGGGCATGGGGATGTGGATCCCGATAGCGGCGAGGGCTTCTTGGTGCTGGAAGCGCGCGGCGGCCGCGGCCGGCCGATCGCCGGCCACGCGCTCGCCGCCCTGCTGGGGGATCATCCGACGCTGCGCTTGGTCGTGCTCAATGCCTGTCGCGGGGCGACGGCCGCGGCCCGCAACCCCTTCGCCAGCGTGGCCGGCCGCCTGGTGCAACGGGCCATCCCGGCCGTCGTCGCACTGCGCACGGCTATCAGCGACGCGGCCGCGGTCGCTTTCGCCCATGAGTTCTATGCCGCGCTCGCCGACGGCTACGCCGTGGATGCCGCGCTCGCCGAGGCACGCAAGGCCCTGTTCGCCGAAGGAGAGGCGGACGCCTGGAGCGCCCCGGTGCTCTTCATGCGCGCCACCGATGGCCGCCTCTTTGCCCTCGCGCCGCGGCCAGACAACGTCGCTGCTCGCCGCGTGACGTCGGAACCAGAGTATGCCGCGTTCATCAGCTATGCGCCGGCCGATCGGCCGTGGGTTCTCGACACTCTGTTGCCGCAGATCGAACAGGCCGGCCGGCGCGCCATCGTGGATGTGCGCGACTTTCCTGCCGGCAGCAGCCGGGCCGACGCCATTGCCTGGGCCGTGGCGCACAGCCGACACACGATCGCGGTGCTCACGCCCGCATACGTGGCCGACGAGTGGCCGACGCTGGAAATGCTGGTGGCCCGCACGGCCGATCCGGCCGCCTGGCGTCGCAAGCTGCTTCCTTTGCGGCTCAAGCCCTGCGCGACTCCGGCCGGCATCGCGGCCATCGCGCTCGAAGTGGCCGACCTGACCGATCCCTACGCGGCCCCCTACGCGCTGACCCGGCTGTTGGAGGCGTTGAAAACAGACGTGCCAGGCACTTCGGAAGTGCCTGGCACGTAGGTGCAGCTATCTGAGCACCGTCGGCAGATAGGTGTAGTAGAACTGATTCGCCAGCACCGCGTTCACCGTCGTAAACTGCACCGGCTCTGCCACCGTGGCATCCTGCGCCGCTGCAATGATGACGGCGCGATAGACGCCTGGCGTGGTCAAGGTGGGGGTGATGCTGACGGTGATCGTCGCCGGGGTCGTGCCCGCTTGCGGTGCGAATACCAGCCAATCGGGCGCGGTCAACGGTTGGCCGTCCACCACCAAGCCGCGCGCGTCGAGACGGGCTGCGCCGCTGGCGAACTTCTCCTGCAAGCCCGTCGCGGCCTCCAGCGGCAGCGCCGTCGCCACCCATTGGGTCGGCGTCAGCGGCCGCAACACCTGGATCTCCTTCGTGACCATGCTCCCCGCGCCGATCTGTTGCCAGAGGTTCACCTGCGACGGATAGAGGACGAACCCCGGATCGGGCACCGTCAGATTGACCGTCACGTACTGGGGCGAATTGGCCACCTGAGGATCGGTCGCGGCGATCTTGATCACTCCCTGGTGCGTGCCCGGCCCGGCCGCTACCGTGTTGACCGATACGTAGAGCGTGGACGGCGTAGTTCCCGCAGTCGTATTGATCCGCAGCCAGCCGGCGCCGCTCAGAATCTCGGCCGTCCAGCCCACCGCGCTCGCGCCGCCGGCGTTGATGGCCACCGACTGCGACGTCCCCGGATCGCCCCAGGCCACAGCGAAGTCGAGGAGCGTGGGACTGACCAGCAGCCCTACGCCGGTCAATTGCAAGCTGACGGTCACATCCACGGGGCTATTTTGCACGGTGCCGTCGGTGGCCGTGATCCGAATGGTGCCGGTGTATGTCCCCGGCGCGACGGTCGAAACTACGCTTACTCCCAACTGATCCGGCGTGGTGCCCTGCGTCTTGTCGAGCCGCAGCCACTGGCTCCCTGCGATGACCTGCGCCTGCCACTGGAGCGAAGCGGACGTGCCGGAGTTGGTGATGTTCAAGATCTTCGTCGGCGAAGGTTCGCCGTAGTTCAGGCTGAAAGCCAGCGAGGTCGGCGCAACACTGAGGGCAGGGCCGGCCGGGATGCCCGCGCCATCCAGGTTGGCCAGCACCATCACCGGCCAGTCGGTGCCGGCCGGCGGCACGCGGAAGCTGCTGATCACCTCGACGTTCGTGTCGTTCTGCCACATCTGGGTATAGGCCCGGAAACGATCTCCGCGCAGGATCACCACCTCATCGCGGCCGTCGCCGTTCAGGTCGCCCGTGCGCACCTGCTTCCAGGCATTGGCGCCGGTCTCCAGCACGATCTCGATCCAGCGCGGGGGCGTGATCGCCGGGCTGACCATCAGCAGGCCCACGCGGCCGGCCTCCACCGGATCGCGCAACATGAAGATCTCGTGGTAGCCGTTGCCGGCCAGATCGCCGAGGGCCAGGGAGGTGAAATTCGGGTAGTACTTGAAATTTCCATATTGGCCCGGGAACACGTCGGAAAACGCGCCCGCGGATACGTTCAACATGATGAGGGAATCCAGGTTGGCGCCGACCCCCGTGCGCAACAGGGCCAGTTGGTCGGGCGGGTTGGGCGATGAGAGGCGGCCGGCGGCCAGGGTGATCCAGGGGAAACTGAAGTTGGCTTCGGCCAGCGTGGTCCAGTTTAGCCCGTTGTAAACCTTGAGCAACGGCGAAGCGCCGCTCGGGTTGCGAACCATGGCCAGGTCATCGGCGCCGTCGCTGTTGAAATCGCCGGCCGCAATGGCCTGCCATGTCGCGCCGAACTCCTCGTAGTAGAGCTGTGTGTTGTTCTTGACGTCGTAGACATAAAGTCGGTTGCGATAGGGATCGGAGACCCCCACGGTGACGGCGATGTCATCGTAGCCGTCGCGGTTGAAGTCGCCGGTGGTGATGCGCTCGTAGTAGCCCGTCTCCAGGGTGCGTTCGAATGTCACCGGCGTCTGGCCCGGCTGGGGAAACGGGTCGAACACCTTGAGCCGGTTGCCGCCGATCGCCACGATGGATTCATGGCCATCTCCTTTGAAAGAGCCGGCCGCGATGTATTCCCAGCCGGTGTCGCTGCCCGAATTCCAATTGGCGACCACCATGCCGGGCTGCGGAACTACATCGGTCACGATGATCTGTCCGGCCGTGCTGAGGGTAACGACCTGATCGTGATGGTAGCCGGTCGGCACGGCCGGCTCGGCGTGCGCTACGTCCGCCGGAATAGCCGGCGCCGGCGGCAACCCCAGGACGATCAACGCCAGCGCGCAGAGCGCCATCCGCCAGAAGGAAAGCCGCATGATACTACCTCCTTACATGTGAAATGAAGAAGATGAAAGAGAAAGAGCGCCGCCATTCTCTGACGAAGGCGCCGAACGTTTTGTTCCCCTGATAGGCGGCCGTTACGGCACGACCGTCAGGGGGATCGGCGTAAAGACCAGGATAAACA
>JBBIKA010000246.1:0-5843 GCA_037445695.1 Chloroflexota bacterium | reverse complement strand
CGGCTATCGCATTCCCCAACGGCAGGTGCAGCCGGCCGCCGGCAAGCGCGATGCGGCCGCAACCGCTGCGCCGAAGGGCAGGCCTTCAGCGGCGGCCGTTCCCTTGCCGCAAAGGCGGCCGGGGCCCGCACGGCCGATGCCTCCGAAGTAATTCCAGGACCGAAGGATGAATCCCATGTTCGAAGCAAAACCAACGATCTATCCTACGCTCGTGATCGGGTTGGGCGGGAGCGGCGCCAACGTTGTGCGCTACGTCAAGCGACGATTCCTGAAGACGTGGCGCGGCGACGACCAGGCAGACTTCGCCGACCTGCCGGCCGTGCTGCAGGTGTTGGCCGTAGACACGGAGCCGCTCGTCAACCCGGCAGACGAGGAACCCCTCTACTCGCACGAGTATGCTTTCCTCGGCAAGTTCGACGCCACGCGGCTGGTGCAGAACCGGCAAAACCACGCGCCCTATCTGGATTGGTGGCAATGGAATGCCAATGACCTCCCGCTCGGCTACATCCACAACGGCGCGCGGCAACTGCGGCCCATCGGTCGCCTGGCGTTCTTCCGCAATTATGTGACCTTCAAGACGCTGATGACCGACAAGCTCCGCGCCACGCGGCAGTTGGCCTCCATCCAGGAGGCCGAGGAACGCGGCTTCCCGGTCGCCGCCGACCATCAGCTGATCTACATCGTCTCCTCGCTGTGCGGCGGCACGGGCGCGGGCATGTTCCTCGACGTGATCCACCGCGTGCGCCAGGAAGTGGGCTCGAATGCCAGCATCATCGGCATCTTCCTCATGCCCTCGACCTTCGAGAGCGAGATACGCAGCGACTTGCAGCGACGTCGCATCCAGGCCAACGCCTATGCCGCCCTGAAGGAACTGAACCACTTCCATGAAAATCAGGACTTCCGGGCGCTTTATCCGAGCGAGAAAACGCCGATGCCCACCACGAAATATCGGGCCCTGGATCGGATCTTTCTCGTCGAACGGACCAACGCCGACGGTCGGACCCTGTCCAATAAGAAGCAGGCGGAACAGATGATCGCGCACCTGATCCACCTGATGTCCATGTCGCACCTGAACCAGCGCATCCTGGGGCTCGATGTCAACGTGACCGAGGAGCGCACGGCCGAGGTGGCCGACAGCCGGCAACGCTATCTGTCGTACAGCGCCTTCAGCACATCGGCCCTGGTCATGCCGCAGAAAGCCTTGTGGCGCTATTTCACATCCGTGGCGTCTTATTGGGCCATCGAGGCGCTGCTGACCGGCGAGGGCGGCGACGAGCCGGTCGAGGATCAGTTGTGGACGGAGTACCTGGCGCTGCGGGATGAGCTGAAGGCGGAGTTCATGCGCTATCAGATGGGTCAGGAGGATCTCAAGGCGCTGGCCGAAGATGTGGCGCAGGGCGCCGGCCGCTGGTTGGGCTTCACGGCCATCGTCGCCGACGCCTTGCGCGCATTGCTGCCGACCTATGGCTTGCAGGGCTTGCGCTATCTGTTGCATCGCCTGACGTTGGACGAGGACAGCGCCGAGCTGAGCCGCGAGGACCTGGCCCATTCCCGCCAGCTTCCCTTCGAGGAGGTCGCCGAGGTGAAACGGCCGGGGCTGATCAAGCAACTGTTCACCCCGGCGACGGCGCTGGCCGAGATCGAGATCGGCCGCCAGAAGTGGCTCATGTTCCAGGCGCGGCTCGCCACATGGCGGACGGTGCTGGCTGCGCTGGCCGCGTTGGCGCGCGATTGGGAACGCCAGCTCGACCGGGTCGAGGAAGACCTGCATGCGGCCAGAGATGCCGCCATGCGTCATACGGCCGAAGCCGCCGAACGGATACACCCGCTGCGCCGTCAGGGCGATGAGGATACGAACACGTACTATGACCTGGAGACGGGCGCCGTCAACGAGGAGATGCTGGACACCTACATCCGGGTCACGGCGGCGCTGCTGGACAAACCGGTCTCCGAGGCCGATGGCGCGATCACGCGTTGGCGCCAGCTTCTGACTGCGCTGTGCGACTACGTGTTTGGTTGCCTCATGCCGGAAGACGCGGCCGCCTCCGCCTCCGTGAGCGCCAGCGCGCTCAGGACGGTGTTGGAGCAGCGGTTCGCCGACGACCCTGCCCTGGCGACGCTGCGCCAGGAGCTGGCGGAGGCTTTCGATCTGCGCAACGTCGTTCAGGCCCAGCAGGATGGCGAGCATCGGCCGGCTAACTATCGGCTTTCTCAGCTCTTCAAACGCATGGCGCCGCATCTCGCGGTGGACGGCGACACCTATCCGTACACCGAGGCCAACGAGGAGCACGTCCGGGTCGTGGCGACGCCGTCTGCGCTGGCCGAGGAAGTGAACACCGCATTTCGCCAGGCGATGCGCGGCTACGACGACTTCGAGTGGGTGCCTACCGGCGACGCCAACCGCATTGACGCCTGCCACATCGTCCATGGCCTGCCGCTCGTGCAGTTGCGCAGCATGCCCGAGCTTTACAAGCACTATGCGGGAGGCGAGTTCGACCGCCGGACGCTGCACGTGCAGGCGGATTGGGCGGATTTCCCCGAGGTCTACACGCCTGCGGCCGGCGTAGACGTCTTCGGCGAACTGGGACTTGGGCAAACGCCTGCCGGCCGGCGCCGACCGCCGGCCGGCAGCTCGACCGCGTGATGCCCGAGAGAAGGTGGCCCGACCTATGCTTCCATCTGCCAAAGTTCACAATTACGGCGCCTACGCCCGCACCCGGGCAGCCGTGCTCTGTTTCGGCGGCTGGGGTTTGCAGGCGATGCTCCACCTGTGGCCCCGACTGCGCCTGATCCAGGAACAGCGCGAGATCTTGGGGCGCCAGCATGAGCTGCCCGACCTTGACCGGTTGACCGCGTTTGCCGCGATTCTGCCGGGAACGAGCCCGGCCTCGCCGCCGTTCCAGGTCGTGCAGGGTTGCCAACTTTCCGAAAGTTGGCAACCCTGCCAGTATCCGCCACCCTTCTACCTGGAGCGAGAGCTGGCGGCCATTGCGTCCGAGGCGGCGCGGGGGATGCCCCCGGGCCTCACCCATGCCGAGTGGGTCGGCGGCCGGCTGCTGCAGCGCGCCCGCGACGCGGGTTACCTGCAGCCCCTGCCGTTCGGCCCGTTGCCTGCGGACAACGGCCTGCACGCATGGCCGGGCACGCGCGCCGATGCATTTCGGGCTGCCCTGGCCGCGGCCGGGCCGATCGCGCGCACGCTGTTGAGCCAGGTCGTGGATCCCACGCGGCTGGACAGCATGCAGACCCGCGATCCTTTCGTGCAGACGACCATCTACGTGCTGGCGGCGTTGGGCGAGCCGCGCACTTCCACCCTGGTGTGGCCGATCGTCTCGGAACTGGTGGAGACGTTCAGCCGGCGGCACGTGTCCAGGGTGATCGCGTTCTTCTCCACGGCCTCTTTTGCGCCCGACGACGGCCGAACCATCGAAGAGGCGTCCGTTCACACGGCGCTCCGCGAGCTGGAGGCGCTGACGGGCGCCGCTGGGCCGGACGAGCTCTCGGCCCCCCTGGCGCGTTGGCTCGCCGATGGCGGCGACGCCTGGGAGGAGCGCGTCGGCAGGCGGCTCTTCGATGCGGTGTACCTGGTAGATCGCGAGAAGAGCAATCAGGCGTTGGCCGAAAGCGCCCTTGACCTGGCGGTTTTGGTCGGAAACGCCATCGAGGCCTTTCTGACGGCAGACGGATGGGGCCACATCGAACAAGCGCTGGGGCCGGAGGCGCCGACCGGCCGGCCGGCCTACAGCGTGGTGGGCGCGGCCAGCGACTATATCCCGCTGGCCGAATATGTCGCCGCGGCCATCGAAGAAGAAGAGAAGGGGGTGATCCGTTCGGCCGTGCTGGCTGCCGGGCCGCAGCCGGCCGTGGAAACGGCCGATCTGCAGGCATTGGGTGCGACGCCCGAAGCATTTGTGCGCTGCTTCCTCGATGGAGGCGTCGCGGCCCTCAGCGCGCCGACGGACGGCCGATCGGCCGGCGCGTGGCCGCCCGTGGCGCAGGTCGCCGAGGGTGGCCTCCTGGCGCAGGTTGAGGCCGGCGATTTGCGTCCCGCGCGCGATCCGCAGCAGTGGGCGGAGCGCCTGCAACGCCGCGCCGCCGCAGTCGCCGCCCAGATCGAGGAGGCACATCAGGCGGCGCAGCGGGCCTGGGGCCTGGCGGCCGATGGCCGGCCGGATGAACCGCGCGGCCCGTCTGCCCCGGCCGGAGACGAGCGCGCGGCGGCCGGCCTGATCCAAAGGGCGGCCGACCGGGCGACCGAACAGATCGTGGCCGACATGACCCAGGCGCCCGACGGCATCTTGCGCGCCCGCGCGCGGCTGGCGAGCTGGCTCGACGCGGTGGCCGCGCTATTGCGCGATCTCCAACCGGCGATCGCCGCGGCCGGCCAGGAGGAAGAAGCCTATCGGGCCAGGTTGCACGCGTGGCAGACGGCGTTCGCGCGCGCGGTCGCACAACATCCGCGAATGACCGCGCTCTGGTCGCGCGTCCTGATCGCGGCCTGGCTGGCGGCGCTTGGCCTGGTCGGCGCGTTCCTGCTGCAACGCGCCGTTGACCTGGGCCGCGAGGGCCGCATCGCCCTGGTGATCGGCCTGGTCGCCGCGCTGAGCGGACTGGGTGTTGCGGCCTGGCAGGCGACGGTCGCGCGCTGGCGGCAGCTCGAACGGCAGCGGGTGGCGTTGGCGCAGGAAGCCCTTGCGCGGCTGGCGACCCGGCTGCTCCAGCGCGGCCTCTTTCGCGCCTACGCGCAACTGGGCCGGGAGCTTGCCGGCTTACAGGCGGCCGTCGAGGAGGCTCTGGCCGATCTGAGGGGCTGGGCGCACGCCGGCCCGGCGCCGGAGCCGGAGGGCGCGGCGACGCGGGCCGCGATCGCCTCGCCGGCCCTGTGGGCCGACGTGCGGGCTCATATCCAGCGGGAAAGCGCCGCTGGCGAGCGGCCGCTGGCGCGTTTTCGTGCGTTGTGGCGCGCCGAAGGAGATGACGCGCCGCCCTGGGCGCCGGAGGCCAACCGGTTGGCGCGGCGTCTGCGTGCGGCTCTGGCCGTGCGTCAGCGTGCGCCGGCCGACACGGCCTCGCTGGCAGCCGTTTTCCGGGAATATGCCGCGCGGGCGACGGCAGACCTGTGCCCGACGCATCGGCTGTTGGCCGATCATCCGGACCTGGTGCGCGACGCCATCGCGCAGTACCGCGCGGAGCAGCTCCTGGTCTCGGTCCGCGGGCCGGATGGCGCCGACGCCGCCGAGCACACCGGCGCCGATGTCGTCGAACGCCTGTACGTGCGCGCCAAGCCGGCGGCCGGCTTCGAGGTCGCCTACCTGCTCTCTTCCGATGTGCTGGAGGTCGAGTTCGGCGTCGGCGCGGCTGCGGCGACCTCGCCGCTGCACCGCGTCTTCGAGCAGCGGGGCCTGCCGCTGCTGTCGTCGCACGATCCGCTGGCCCTGACCCTGGTTCGCACCGTCAACCGGCTCGCGCCGGCCGAGCTGATCCTCACCGAGCGGTGTCGGGCTGCGTTCATGCGTCTGCAGCCGGCCGACCGGCTGCGGCTGAGCCTCCTGCCCGCGGCGGATGCGGGCGCGGCGAAGGGCATGAATCAGGAGACCATCAGCGTCACCCCCTCGTCCCCATGTTCGCTTCTCGGCAGTTAGCCCATCGCCGCGGCGTCGCGGCCGCAGCGCGAGATGCCGGGCTGACAGGTGACGCGATCACCCCGACAATCGAGCACATATCGGCGGGGGCGGACAACTGCCGCCCCCGCGAGAAGACCCTTCCCCCGGCCCCTTCCCTACACGGGGAACCCCTCCCCCGGCCCCTCCCCTACACGGGGAGACCCCTCCCCCGGCCCCTCC
>JBBIKA010000245.1:1911-5853 GCA_037445695.1 Chloroflexota bacterium | reverse complement strand
GCGCAGACAATTACCGGTTTAATTTTTCAACATTCATAATTTCGGCCTATATATCATGTTTTGGGAGGCTTTCATGCGTATCCTGGTGACGGGCGGGGCCGGCTTCATCGGCTCCCATCTGTGCGATCGGTTGCTTGCCGACGGCCACGAGGTGATCGCAATGGACAATTTGATCACCGGCTCGGCCGACAACATTGCCCACCTGGCCGGCAATCGTCGCTTTAAATTTATCCATCACGATGTGACGAACTACATCTATGTCCCCGGCGGCCTCGACGCGGTGATGCATCTGGCTTCGCCGGCCAGCCCGGTAGATTTCGCGCGCATCCCGATTCAGATCCTCAAGGTGGGTTCGCTCGGCACGCACAACACGCTCGGCCTGGCGCTGGCCAAGGGCGCCCGCTACCTGCTCGCGTCGACCTCCGAGGTGTACGGCGATCCGCTCATCCACCCCCAGCCCGAAAGCTATTGGGGCAACGTCAATCCGATCGGCATCCGCGGGGTCTACGACGAGGCGAAGCGCTTCGCCGAAGCGCTGACCATGGCGTACCATCGGATCCACGGCGTGGATACGCGCATCATCCGCATCTTCAACACCTACGGCCCACGCATGCGCCTGGATGATGGCCGCGTGGTGCCCAACTTCATCGGCCAGGCGTTGCGCGGCCAGCCGCTGACCGTCTACGGCGATGGCAGCCAAACGCGCTCGTTCTGCTTCGTCTCCGATCTGGTCGAGGGCATGGTGCGGCTGCTCCTTTCCGCCGAGACGAACCCGGTCAACGTGGGCAACCCCGCAGAGCTGAGCATTTTGGCGTTTGCCGAGCTGATCAACCAACTGACCGGCAATCGAGCCGGCATCGTGTTCAAGCCGCTGCCGGAAGATGATCCGCGCGTGCGCCGGCCCGACATTACCCGCGCCCGGACCATCCTGGGCTGGGAGCCGCAAGTGCCGGTCGAGGAGGGCCTGGCTCGCACGATCGCGTACTATCGTGGTAAAATGTAACTTGTCATACGCGGGTTTGACGCGCACCCGGTCTTGTGCTATGATTCACATGTTGGGCCGATGACTTACTGCGGGAGGCGGGCATGTCAACGCAGGGGGTAGTGTTTCTAGCAGACCTGGCCAATCCGACCCTGGTGGCCTGTGCCGAAGAGAGCCGGGCGCAACTGTTGCGGTGTGGGGTGATTCGTCAGTTAGCCGAGGGCGAGAAGTTGTTCGCCGAGGGAGAAGCGGCCGGCGTGGTGTTGTTTCCCCTTTCCGGCACCTATCGTTTCAGCAAGACCACCGAGCGCGGCCGCGGCCAGGTGCTGTGCAACCTGGGTTGCGTGACCTGTCGAGGCGTCTGCCTGCTTACGATGGCCGAACGATCGCTGGCCGATGTGGTGGCGATAGAGGCCGGCCAGGTCTTGCTCGTGCAGCGAGCGGACTTCCAGATGTTGGCCCGTACCGACCCGGTGTTGTGTCAGGCCGGGTGGCAGGCGGCCGTGGAGTGCATGTCGCACTTCAGCAATCTGGTGGAGCAGCTTTCGTTTCGCAAGGTGGCGGAACGCGTGGCGTTGACGCTCTACGACGGGGTCTCGCGAAACGGGGAGATGGTCCGCCTGACGCAGTCCGAGCTGGCCGCCCAGGTAGGGACGACGCGCGAAGTGGTGGCGCGTTGCCTGGCAAGCCTTCAGGCGGCCGGGGTGGTGCGGCTGGGGCGAGGCCGCATCACCGTTCTCGATCGGGACCGATTGAAAGAGGAAGTGGAACAGTAGCGAAAGCGCGAGTAGACGATGGATCAACAGCAGATACGTAATTTTTGCATCATCGCCCACATTGACCACGGTAAATCCACTCTGGCCGACCGCATGCTGCAGATCACCGGCACCATTTCGGAGCGCGAGATGGTGGATCAGGTGCTCGATTCCATGGACCTGGAGCGCGAGAAGGGCGTGACGATCAAGGCATCGGCCGTGCGCATGATGTACGTCGCGTCCGACGGCCAGACGTATGAACTCAACTTGATTGATACGCCGGGGCATGTGGATTTCGCCTACGAAGTGAGCCGGGCGTTGCAGGCCTGCGAAGGGGCCGTGCTGGTGGTGGACGCCACGCAAGGGGTGGAAGCGCAGACCCTGGCGAACCTTTACCTGGCCATGGAGCACGACCTGGAGATCGTGCCCGTGGTCAACAAGATAGATCTCGTCTCGGCCCAGCCGGACGAGGTGGCGCAAGAGATCGAAGAGATCCTGGGCGTGAAGGCCGAGGACGTCTTGCGCATCTCGGCCAAAGAGGGCACCAACGTGCCGGCCGTGCTCGAAGCGGTCGTGCGCCATGTGCCGCCCCCGCGCGGACTGCGCCATCAGCCGCTGCGTGCGCTGATCTTCGACAGCCACTACGATGCGTACAAGGGCGTGGTGGCCTACATCCGGGTGGTGGACGGCTACGTCGAGCCGGGCCAGGCGTTGCGCCTGATGGCGACCGGCCAGGTGGTGGAGCCGATCGAGGTGGGCATCTTCGCGCCCGGCATGAAGCCGGTCGGCCGGCTGGAGGCCGGCGAGGTGGGCTACGTGGCCACCGGCTTGAAGGTCGTCAGCGAATGTCGGGTGGGCGACACGTTCACCTGGCACGCCAACCCGGCCGATGTGCCGTTGCCCGGCTACCGGCCGATGAAGCCGATGGTGTTCGCCAGCGTGTATCCCAGCGACGCGGCCGACTACCTGGCGCTGCGCGATGCATTGGCCAAGCTGCAGCTCAACGACGCCTCGCTCACCTACCAGCCGGAGACGAGCCAGGCGCTCGGCTACGGCTTCCGCTGTGGCTTCCTGGGCCTGTTTCACATGGAGATCATCCAGGAGCGCCTGGAGCGCGAGTACGATCTCGACCTGGTCTTCACCGCGCCCAGCGTCGAGTACGAGGTGACCAAGACGGACGGCAGCGAGATCGTGATTGACAGCCCGGTCGAGCTGCCCGACCCGACGCAGATCGCCGAGATCCGCGAGCCGTGGGTGCAGATTGACGTTTACACGCCGACGGAGTACATCGGCCCGGTGATGGACCTGGTGACGCAGCGCCGCGGGGAGTTCAAGTCGCAGGAGTATCTGGATCAGCGCCGGGTGATGCTCAGCTATCACATCCCCCTGATCGAGATCTTGACCGATTTCTACAACGAGCTGAAGGCGCGCACGCGGGGCTACGCGAGCCTTGACTATCACTTCGAGGGCTACCGGCCTGCCGACATGGTGCGCCTGGACGTGCTGGTGAACAAAGAGCCGGTGGACGCGCTCAGCATGATCGTGCATCGCGATCAGATGTACGCGAAGGGAATGAAGCTGGTCAGCAAGTTGAAGGATGTGATTCCGCGGCAACAGTTCGACGTGCCGATCCAGGCCGCGGTAGGAAACAAGATCGTCAGCCGGGCCAACGTCAAGGCGTTGCGCAAGGACGTGCTGGCCAAGTGCTACGGCGGTGACATTACCCGCAAGCGCAAGCTGTTGGAGAAGCAGAAGGCCGGCAAGAAGCGCATGAAGATGATCGGCTCGGTGGAGATCCCCCAGGAAGCTTTCATGACGATATTGAGATTGGATGAAGAATGATTCCCGCCTGTCGCGGCTCTCTGTCTTGGGCATCCCTCCTAAAAAGAGCCTCGGCCAGAACTTCCTGGTAGATCCGACGCATCGAAACCGCATCGTGGCCGCGGCCGGGCTGACGCCCGCCGATACCGTGCTGGAGGTCGGCCCCGGCCCCGGCGTGCTCACCGAGCTGATCGCGCAGCAGGCCGGCCGCGTGATCGCCGTGGAGCTGGACGAGCGCTTCATCCCCCTTCTGCGCGAGCGCTTCGCCGCTCAACCGCATGTGACGATCGTACAGGGGGATATTTTGACCATAGATATTGGGTATTGGGTATTAGGGATTGAGGAGAACACTCCCTACAATCCCCAATCCCCAATCCCCAATCC
>JBBIKA010000245.1:0-1811 GCA_037445695.1 Chloroflexota bacterium | reverse complement strand
TATTAGGGATTGAGGAGAACACTCCCTACAATCCCCAATCCCCAATCCCCAATCCTCAATCCCCAATCCCCAATCCCCAACCCCCAATCCCCAACCCCCAATCTCCACTCCCCGCTCCCTCCTACAAAGTCATCGCCAACCTCCCCTATTACATCACCTCCGCGGCGATCCGGCGCCTGCTGGAGACCGTTCCGCCGCCGGAGCTGTTGGTGTTGACGGTGCAGCGGGAAGTGGCCGAGCGGATGGTGGCCGCGCCGCCCCAGATGAGCCTGCTGGCGTTGGGGGTGCAATTCTATTGCACGGCGCAGATCGTGGATCGGATCCCGGCCGGCGCGTTCTATCCCCGGCCCAAGGTGGATTCGGCGGCGGTGCGGTTGGTGCGTCGCGGCCGGCCGGCCGCGACGACGGTGGACGCCGAGACGTTCTTCCGCGTGGCGCGTGCCGGCTTCGGCCAGCCGCGCAAACAGTTGCGCAACTCCCTGGCGGCCGGCCTGGGGGTGCGGCCCGACGTGGCAGAGCGCTGGCTGGTGGCGGCCGGCATCGCTCCCGAGCGTCGGGCCGAGACCCTTTCTCTGGCCGAGTGGGAGAAGCTGGCGCAGACGGTGACGGGGTGACGCGTTCGCGTGCTCACGGTTGACGTTTCACGCCCACGCCCCCCGTCCACCGTCCTCAATCCACGATCCGCGCCTTCATCCACTCGTTGCTGTTGTGGAAGTCGGCCACGGCGTTGCCGGGATGCACGAGCGCATCGAAGAGGGGGCGATCGGCGTCGTCCAGCTTCTTGTCGAGCACGCCCAGAGCATCTTCCAGGTGCGCCAGCGTGCGCGGGCCGATGATCGGCGAGGTGACGCCGGGCTGATCTTTGACCCACAACAGCGCCAGTTGCGAGGCGGTCAGGCCGCGTTGCTGGGCCATGGCCGCTACCTGCGCCGCGACTTCGCGGCCCTTGCGGGTGACCCGCTGCTGGAACATCGCGCCGGCGCGCGCCGCCCGCGAGTCGGCATCGAATTCGACCGCCCCCGGCGGATAGCGGCCCGCCAGGATGCCCCCCGCCAGCGGCGACCACGGCAAGATCGCCAGGCCATACTTCAACGCCAGCGGAATCAGCTCGTTTTCGATGCGCCGATCCAGCAGGTTGTAGGGCGGCTGTTCGCTGACGTAGCGCGCCAGGCCGTAGCGCTCGCTGATCGCCAGCGCCTCCATCACCATCCACGCGGGATGGGTGGAGCAGCCGATGTAGCGCACCTTGCCCGCGCGGATCAGGTCGTCGCAGGCGCGCAACGTCTCATCCTGGGGGATGGTCAGCGACGGCCGGTGCAACTGGTACAGGTCAATGTGGTCGGTCTGGAGCCGGCGCAGCGAATCCTCGCACGCCTTGATGATGTGGTAGCGCGAGTTGCCGGCGTCGTTCGGCCCGGGCCCCATCCGGCCGTGCACCTTCGTCGCCAGGACGACCTGATCGCGCTTGCCGTTCAGTTTCAGTGCCTCGCCGACGATCCGTTCGCTCTCGCCGGCATTGTAGACGTTGGCCGTGTCAATGAAGTTGATGCCGGCCTCGAGCGCGCGGTTGATGATCGCGATCGAGTCCTCTTTGCCGGTGGGCGAGCCGAAGTTCATCGCGCCCAGACAGAGCGGCGAAACCATGACTCCTGTGCGACCGAGTGATCGGTATTCCATGGCAAACATTCCCTCCTGTGGAATTTTGTGTGGTTCTCCAGCTTCTGGTGGGACAAGAGGCCTTTCGCAAATTCCGGATGCAGTGAGCCCCCCACCTCTGACCCCGCCCCCCGCTTGCGGGGGGCGGGGAATCC
>JBBIKA010000244.1:0-5859 GCA_037445695.1 Chloroflexota bacterium | reverse complement strand
CCACTGCATCCGGAATTGCCGAAATGCCGCTTGCCCCGCCAGAAGCTGGAGAACCCTTAATTCTCATAAGGCCGCACCACCACAGGCATAGTATTGCTATGCCCCTACTTGCCGTACGGTGTATCGGGCCTGGACGATACGCATGGCCAGCCCGGCCGCCAGGAGTCCTGCAACGATGGGCTTCCAGGCCCACGGCAGCGCCACCAGCCCGGCGACCAGAAACATCAGCACATGATCGAGCGGTTCGGCGCCGACCACATCGCGCCAGATGCGGCCATACGACAGGCGATGTTGGAGCGTCACCGCGCCGGCGACCAGCGAACTGTTGGCGAGATAGAAGACCGCGGCGCTGATCAGGGCGGCGACCGGCACACCCCATGTTGCACCCGCGGCCATCAGGCCGGCACAGATGATTCCCCCGCCGAAAACGCTCAGGGTTGTCACGGCCGCGTTGAAAGCAACTTCGCTTCCGCGCCGTCGCCGCAACGCCTGCGCGATCACCGTACCAACCAGAGCGATATTGACCGCCGCGTTCAGGGGGAGAGAGAGCACGGCGATGAACAGCGGAAGCGTATCCGGCGCGAACTTGATCCCGCGCAGGACATGGTGCGGCAAGCTCTGCGCGACGATCACCAGCGCCAGCAGCACGGCCGCCAGCGGCCAAGAGAGAGCACGACTATCGAAGTCCAGGAACCAGCTCGCGGACCAGGCCAGGAGGCCGAGGGCCCAAACGACGACCAAATAATTACGCAATGCCGGCGGGAACTGCTTCATGGTGCACTGACTCCTTTGCCTGGTGAACAATGAAACACCTTTTTAATTATCTTATCTTGTAACACAGGCATCGGAAGTCTGCCATCCGTAGATGTACGGAAAAAACTCGCTTTAATGTGAAGTCCCGTCCAGCCCAACGTAGATGGTATCGTCGCCGCGGTTGCCGATGAAGACCTGTCCTGTATACGGATTGACGGCCGCCCCAAATGGATCGGTGCCGACCGTCAGCGTGGCTATGATGGCGTCGCCGCTTACAACGCTCACCGTGCCGGCCATGCTGTTCGTGAAGAAGACGTGGCCCGTGGTGGGGTTTGCCACCACACCTCCTCCGCCGTTCGGTCCGCCGTTACCGATCATCACCTGGCCCTGGCGCGCCAGGCCGTCCTCGGTCGCCCCATAGATCACCGCGCGATCCACGTTGTCCTCGACGGCGCAGGCGACGTAGAGCAAGTTCCGGCCGGGATCGAAGTCCATCCCATAGGGCGAGGACTTCGGCTCGGCGCACGCCAGGATCGTCTGCCCGCCGATCTGAGCGAAGCCGTTATTCCCATCGAAACTGGTGATCGTCCCTGAGTCGCGAGTCGTGACATAGGCCCGGTTGAGATTGGGATTGATCGCCAGGCCCCAGGCGCCGCCGCCACCCGCGTGGACATCGGCCTCCACGCTATCGTCGGCCGGATTGATCACGACGAGCCGGTTGTCGTCGTAATTCCCCGCACCGTAGGTGACGGCGATCACGCGGCCCGTGGTCGGGTTGCGCTTGACGAAGGTCGGATGGCCGCGCACCGGGATCGTGCGCAACGGGGCCAACGTGGCCGCGTCGAGCACCGCGATGCTCCTGGCGCCGAAATTCGCCACGTATACCTTCCCGCCCTGGCTCGCGACGCCCCACGGCAGGTTGCCGACCGCCGCGCTGTCGGCCACGGCAAAGCTATTGCCATCCAGCGCATAGACCCGACCCGTATCGCGACCGGTCACATAGATCCGACCGGTCGTCGTGTCCACATCCAGGCCGTTCGGCACGGCGCCCGCCGGGAGCGCGATCACGCGGGGGTAGGTGACCGTGCTGGTCGGCGTAGGCGTGAGGGTCGGCGAGCCGGTCGGCGTGATCGTCGGCGTGACCGAGGGCGTCAGCGTCTCGGTCGGCGTCGGGGTGACCGTCGGCGTTGGGGTGACCGTCGGCGTTGGGGTGATCGAAGGCGTCGGCGTGATCGTCGGCGTCAGTGTCTCGGTGGGCGTCGGCGTCGGCGTTTGGGTCGGTGTCGGCGTAGCAGTGCGCGTCGCGGTGGGCGTGGGCGTATCTGTCGCGGTGGGCGTGAGCGTCGGCGTGGCGGTGGGGGTCGCGGTCGGCGACTGCATCTCCAGGCCGATGAGCGGCAGCCAGATGCCCGTCCGCTGCACGCGCACGTCGTAGGCGGGGCACTCGCCCCCGCGGCCCACGTTCAAGATGAGCGCATAATAGGGCCCGGCATAGGTCGCCAGCCAGGTCACCGATGAGGCGCAAGACTGGAGGTCGCCCGCGCGACACCGCGCCGGATCCACATCGTCGTTGCGCCGGACCTCGTGGCCGTTGCGGTCATAGACGAACATGAACGTATCGGTGCCGGCCGTCAGGTTGCCGGTGCGCATGTTGTAGCTGATCCCCGCCCCGGCGCTTTGCATCCATATCCAATCTACGTCAGATGCCACGTGAAAGGTGTGCGTCGCCGGAAGGCCGTTGCTCACCAGGAGTTTGGCCTGATCGCGCAGATCGTCCGGCTCATAAGGGTCGGCGGCGCAGAGGGCGGCGGCCTGGGAGAAGGCGGTCGGCTCCTGGCGCGGCGCGCCGGCGAGCGCGCTGCCGCCTGGTCCGGCCGCCACTGCGAGCACAGCGGTTGCCGCAAGCGCCGCGCACATCAGCAGGATCGTCAGCAGGACGGGCCGGGCGAGATCTGGTCGCATCAGATAGCTCCTTGAGGTGTATCGCAGGCAATGATCCTGGCGTATTATAGCCCCATTTAACTTTACAGACGAATCGGCGGCCGGAAGGTGATGCAGCAGTCGCGCTCGCCGATTGTTCCCCTGGACGCAGATGTGGTATACTTGCGCCGATCGTCGGCCCTTAAGCCTCGATCATCTGGATTGCTTTTCGCGCCGCAGGCGCTGCCACGGCGGATGAGAACGTAGGGCGAAGTTAATTTCGCCCTACGTCCCGATTTTTCAGGGCAGGAGGCACAGCGTTGGAACCCTTCAACCTCAGCGACCACCCGCACCGTCGCCTGAACCCGTTGACGGGCGAGTGGGTGTTGGTCTCGCCGCATCGGACGAAACGCCCCTGGCAGGGACAGACGGAAAAGCTCCCCCTGGAAGAGCGACCCGCCTACGACCCGACCTGTTATCTGTGCCCGGGCAATCTGCGCGCTGGGGGAGTTGTCAATCCGGTTTATGAGCATACCTTCGTCTTCGAGAACGACTTTGCCGCGTTGATGCCGTTGGCCGTCGAAGGCCGGGTGGAAGTGGCGGGCCTTTTGCAGGCCGAACCGGTCCGCGGCATCTGCCGTGTGTTGTGTTTTTCGCCTCGCCATGATCTGACCCTGGCCGAGATGCCCGTGGCCGACATCCGCCGGGTGGTGGATGCCTGGGCCGAACAAACGGCCGATCTGGCCGCGTTGCCCTACATCGGCTATGTGCAGGTGTTCGAGAATCGCGGCGCGATGATGGGCGCGAGCAACCCCCATCCGCACGGCCAGATCTGGGCGACCGAGCTGGTGCCGAACGAACCGGCCAAGGAAGCGGCCCGCCAGGCGGCCTATTTTGCTCAGCACGGCCGGCCCTTGCTCTCCGATTACCTGGCGCTGGAAGAGGCCGCGGGCGAACGCATGGTGTGCGCCAACGACGAATGGGTGGCGCTGGTGCCGTTTTGGGCCGTCTGGCCGTTTGAGACGATGGTGTTGCCGCGGCGGCCGGCCGCCACCCTGCCCGAGCTCGACGATCCGGCGCGGGATGCGCTCGCCGACATCCTCAAGCGCCTGATCACCCGCTACGACAACCTGTTCGAGGTGTCGTTTCCCTACAGCATGGGGTGGCATCAGCGGCCTTGCGATGGTCGCGAGTATGGGGGCTGGTGGCTCCATGCGCATTTCTACCCGCCGCTGTTGCGCTCGGCCACCGTGCGCAAGTTCATGGTCGGGTTCGAGATGTTGGGCGAGCCGCAGCGCGACATCCCGGCCGAAGCGGCCGCGGCCCGGCTGCGCAGCCTCTCCGAAATCCATTTCCGGCAGCGATGAGGAAACCGATGTCTGAACTGTTCTCTTCCGAGGAACTGCTTGCGCGCTTTGTCCAGGAGTTCGGCCGGCCGGCCACCGTGATCGCGCGCGCGCCGGGCCGGGTTAACCTGATCGGCGAGCATACGGATTACAACGACGGCTTCGTCTTGCCCGCGGCCATCGAGCGCGAGACGCGCATCGCGGCCGCGCCGCGCGGCGACGGCCAGGTGCACCTGGTGGCCCTCGACCTGGGCCGCGCGACGCGCTTTGCCCTTGACGACATCCGACCCAGCCGAGAGGAGCCGTGGAGCAATTATGTGCGCGGGGTGGCGGCCGGCCTGATCGCGGCCGGCTACGCGGTGGTGGGCTTCGACGGCCTGATGCAGGGGAACGTGCCGATCGGGGCCGGGCTTTCTTCGTCGGCCGCGGTAGAGATGGCCGCGCTCCAGGCCTTCAGCGCGGTCGGCGGCTTCACGGTGCCGGCCGATCGGGCGGCGCGCATCGGCCAGCAGGCCGAGCATACCTACGTGGGCACGAAGTGCGGGCTGATGGATCAGCTCGCCTCGGCGCTCGGCCGGCCCGACCACGTGCTGCTGATTGATTGCCGCGACCTGAGCTTTCGGCCGGTGCCGGTGCCCGCCAGCGCGGCCATCTTGATCGCCGATACCGCCGTGCGACGCCGGCTTGCCGCGTCGGCCTACAACGAGCGCCGCAGCCAGTGCGAGGCCGCGGCACGCGCGCTGGGCGTGGCAGCCCTGCGCGACGCCACGCTGGAGATGCTGGCCGCCGCCGACCTGCCCGATGTGGTGGCGCGCCGCGCGCGCCACGTGATCGCGGAGAACGAGCGGGTGCTGGCGACGGTGGCCGCGTTGCAGCATGGGGATTTACATAAAGTAGGGGCCTTTATGGATGCATCGCATGCCAGCCTGCGCGATCTCTACGAGGTGAGCAGCGCGGAGCTGGACATCATGGTCGAGTTGTTGCGGGCGCAGCCGGGGTGCTACGGCGCGCGGCTGACGGGCGCGGGGTTCGGCGGCTGTGCGGTGGCGCTGATGGATGCCGCCGCGGTGGAGGCGGCCATTCCGGCCGTGGCCGAGGCGTATCGGGCGCGGACGGGCCTGATGCCGGCGCTCTATGTGACCCGCGCGGCGGCCGGCGCGAGCGCGCTGCCTGTGAATTAGAGAGGCCGGGGGCTGCCGATCGTGGCCGTGATTCGTGGCCGGGAGTTTCCCGAAGAGCTTTACTATCAGGTCGAGAAGCACGTGTGGGTGAGGCCGCTCGACGACGGCACGGTGCGGATCGGCCTGACGCCGGTAGGCTACGAGCTGTTGCGCCATTCGTTGGTGGCGATCAGCATACGGGCCGGCAGCATCGGCCAGGTCGTGCCGAAAGGGCGCAGCATTGCCATGGTCGAGAGCCTGAAGTACATCGGTCCGCTGGCTGCGCCCGTGGCGGGGGTGCTGTTGCGCGGCAACGAACGGGTGCAGAACGACCCCAGCCTGGCCGAGATAGACCCTTACGGCGAGGGGTGGATCGCCGAGATGGCGCCGGTGGACTGGGAGAGGGATCGCCAGGAGTTGGTGACCGGCGCGGCGGCGCTCGCCGCCTACGAGGCGTGGCTCAGCCGCGAGAAGATCGGCTGGGAGTAACCACACGGGGGCGGGGAAGGGAGAGGTCGGAGCGGGGATTTTCGGCCCGCGAAACCCGCCCCAAAAACCCCCCATAATCATTAACTTCCGCCCAACATCCCCCCCCCCAACGCCCCCCTTTATTCCCAAAAAAAAAAACTAACCCCCCCCCTTTTTTACCAAAAAAACAAAAACCCCTAAAAAAACCCCAA
>JBBIKA010000243.1:0-5879 GCA_037445695.1 Chloroflexota bacterium | reverse complement strand
GGAAACGCGGCGGCCGGCGGGTGGGCCGCCGCGGCCAGCCGCCCATCTGCGAGGAAGCCAGCCATGTCCAAAAGTCCCTTCGCCGTCCACGTCGCTCCCGATTGGGAGGCCTTTGTGCGCTGCATCCGTCGCGCCGGCACGCCGCGGCGCGTCCATTGCATCGAGCTGTTTCTCGACGCCGAAGTGCAGGGGGCGATCTGCCAACGCTACGACCTGCTCGCCGACCTCGATCCGGCCGATCCCTACTGCGATCTCAAACGCCAGGTGGCCATCCAACGCTTCCTGGGCTACGATTACGTGCGCTGCGGCGTGGACAACCTGGAGATGCCCTTGCGCCGGACGCAGATCGCCGACACGGCCGAGCTGCGCCGCGCCGGCGGCCGGGCCTACATGGAGGAGCATCGCGGCCCCATCACCAACTGGGCCGAGTTCGAGGCCTATCCCTGGCCCGATCCGCACAAGGTCACCACGCGCAACCTGGAATGGTACGAAAAGAACCTGCCCGACGACATGTGCGTCATCGGCTCCGGCGGCTTTGCCCACTTCGCCGAGTATCTGACCTGGCTCATGGGCTACGAAACCCTCTGCTACGCGCTGTACGACCAGCGCGACCTGGTGGAGGCCATCAGTCGCAAGCTGATCGAGATGTACGACGTGATCGTCCGTCGCATCCTCGAGTTTGACCGGGTGAAGATCATCTGGGGCAGCGACGACATGGGCTTCAAGACCGGCACGCTGATCAGCCCGCAAGATCTGCGCGCCTACGTGCTCCCCGGCCACAAGCTGATGGCCGAGTACGCGCATCGGGCCGGCCGGCCCTATCTCCTCCACTCGTGCGGCAACCTTACGGCCATCATGCCCGACCTGATTGACGACGTGAAGATTGACGGCCGCCACTCGTTCGAGGACACCATCGAGACGGTGATCGCGGCCAAGCGCAAGTACGGGGATCGCATCGCCCTGCTCGGCGGCATTGACGTGGACTTCCTCTGCCGGGCCGACGAAGCGGCCGTGCGCCGTCGCGTGCGGGAGACGCTGGACGCCTGTCTGCCGGGGGGCGGCTATTGCCTGGGCACCGGCAACAGCGTGGCCAACTACATCCCGCTCGACAACTACCTGGCGATGCTGGATGAAGGACGGAGATATAGCCACGAGATGAATGCCGCAGCATGATGCCGGATGAAGGAGGGGCACGGAATGAATGAGTTTTGGCCCGAAATGAATTTCGCGGCACGATAAGCGCGTGAACTTCACCCATCTCGAAGTCCATTCCCACTTCACCCTGCTCGGCGGCACGGCCGGCGTGAGCGAGCTGGCCGGCTGTGCCGCGGCCGCAGGCATGACCCATCTGGCGCTGACCGACACGAACGCGCTCTACGGCGCGGTCGCCTTTGCCCGCGCCTGCCAGGAGGCCGGCGTGCAGCCGATCATCGGCATGACGCTGACGGTCGCTCCGCCGGCCGGGTTCGGCCCGGCCGCCGGCGAGGGGCCCGGCCACCTGGTGTTGCTGGCCATGAACGCGGCCGGCTACCGCTCTCTCTGTCGGCTTTCCTCCCTCATCCAGGGCAGTCCCGAACGGGAGGTGCTGGCCGGCCGCGGCCTGACGTGGGATGACCTGGCCGCCCACCGTGACGGCCTGATCTGCCTGAGCGGCGGCCGCCGCGGCTGGATCGAGCGTGGCCTGCGCGCCGGCAATCGGGCCGCGGCGCAAATCTACGCCGGCCGGCTGGCGGGCATCTTCGACGACAATGCCGGCCTGGCGCTTGAAATCCATTCAGCCGCCGACCACGCCATCGCGGCCGAGATCGTCGCGCTGGCGCGGCGGCTGGGGCTGCCGACGGTTGCCGTCCGGCCGATCTATTGTCTGGCGGCCGAAGACGTGCCGCGGCTGCGCCTGCTGGCCGCCATTCGCGAGAACCGCTCCCTGGCCGCAGCCGATGCTGGGCCGGCCGAGAGCGCCCCTGCCGTGCACTGGCTTTCGCCGGCCGAGATGGCCGCCTGCTACGCGGCCTACCCCGACGCGCTGGCGCAGGCCGGCGAGATCGCGACGCGCTGCGGACCGGCGCTTCCCCGCGGCCGAACGCTTTGGCCCGCGTTCGTGCTGCCGGCCGGCCAGACGCCGGACGAAGCGCTGGCGCAAGCCGCACGCGTCGGGCTGGCGCAACGGTTCGGCGCCAACCCTCCGGCCGCTGTGGCGGCGCGGCTCGATCACGAATTGGCCGCCATTGCGCGGCACGGCTACGCGCCTCTCTTCCTGGTCGTCGGCGATGCAGTGCGCTTCGCCCGCGAGAAGGGCATCCCGGTGAGCACGCGCGGCAGCGTGGCAAACTCGCTCGTCGCCTACTGCACGGGCATCACCACCGTAGACCCCCTCGAGCATGGCCTGCTCTTCGAACGCTTTCTGAACCCGGCGCGCGCCGATCCGCCCGACATTGACCTCGACCTGTGCAGCCGGCGCCGCGACGAGGTGCTGCGCTATCTGCGCGACAAATACGGCGCGGAACACGTGGCGCTGATCGGCACCATCAGCACCATGCGCCTGCAATCGGCCATTCGGGAGGTCGGCAAGGCGTGCGGCCTGCCGGCCGCCGAGATCGCGCGGCTGGTGGCGCTGGCCCCGCACGGCTGGCACCCCGATCCCCGGCGCCGCGACCGGCGCACGGCCGAGGATGTGTTGGCCGAGATCGCTGACGAGCGGCTGCGTGAGATCGTGCGCATGGCCTACACGCTGGTCGGCCAGCCCGACCACCTGAGCGTCCACCCGGGCGGCGTCGTCATTACCCCCGGCCCGCTGACCGATGTGGTGCCGGTGCAGTGGGCGCCGAAGGGCTTCCTGATCACCCAGTTCGAGCACGGCGACGTGGAGGCGATCGGCCTGCCGAAGATGGATTTCCTGGGCATCCGGGCTTTGACCGTCCTGGCCGATGCCGCTGAACTGATCCGCCGCCGTGCGCCGGACTTCCGTCTGGAAGAGATTCCGGCGGACGATCCGGCCACCGGCGATCTGCTGGCCCGCGGGGAGACGATCGGGGTGTTCCAGTGCGAATCGGACGGTGCGCAACGCACGCTGCGCAAGCTAAAAGCCCGCACGGTGCGCGATCTGGCGATCGCCAACGCGTTCTTCAAGCCCGGCCCGGCCATGGGCGGCATGGCCGACGCGTTCGTGCGCCGCTATCGCGGAGAAGCGGCCGTGGCCTATCTCCATCCCGCGTTGGAGCCCATCCTGCGCGACACCAAAGGCGTGCTGATCTTCCAGGAGCAGGTGTTACGGGTGGCCCGCGAGGTGGCCGGCCTGGACTGGGCGCAGGCCGACCAGTTGCGCCGTGGCATGGGTCACTTCGGTGCCGACGAGATGGCCGCGCTGCGCGAGCAATTCATCGCGGGCTGCCTCCGCCGGCCGCCTGCCGGCCCCGGCTTCTTGCCGGCCCAGGCCGAGCGCCTCTGGGAGCAGATCATGTCGTTCGCGGGCTACGGCTTCAACCAGGGACATGCTACGGCCTATGCCGACGTGAGCTATCGCTGCGCGTATCTCAAGGCGCACTGGCCGGCTGAGTTCCTGGCCGCGCGGCTGATGGACTACGGCGGCTTTCACCATCCGGCCATCTACATGGCCGAGGCGATCCGGCTGGGCATTATGGTACGGCCGCCGCACGTGAATTTCAGCAACGAAGCGTTCACCTTCGCGCATTCGCCGCGCGCTGTTCTTTACATGGGTCTGGGCCAGGTGCGCGATCTGCGCCACAGCGCGATCGAGGCGATCATCGCCGAGCGCAGCCGACGGCCGTTCGCGAGCGTGGCCGACCTACTCGGCCGGGTCGAGCTACAAGCCAGGGAAATCCGCCACCTGATCCAGTGCGGCGCGCTGGACGGCCTGCCTGTCCTGGTCGCCGGGCCAGGAGGCGCCGACCGGCCGGCCATGCTGGCCGAGGCCGAAGCCCTGTGCCGCGCGCCGCGCGGCCGGGCCGGTCGGCCGGCGGCCCGGCAGCTTCCCCTGCCCTTTGCCGGAGAGGAGGCGGAGCCGGAAGCCGGTCGCAGGGACGATGGCGGCCGGCGTGACGTGCCGGTCACCGACCTGGTCGCGCGGCCGGCGGAACAGAGAGCGCAGATCCTGGCATGGGAGATGGAGATCCTCGGCCTGCCCGTCAGCGCGCTGGCCGCGCCGGCCGCGCTGGCCGCCGGCCCCCTGCCCGACCATCTGCCGCTGCGCCGCCTGGGTGAGACGGCCGGCCGGCCGATCACGGCGAGCGGGATGCGCCTGCCAGGGTGGACGGGTGGGCCAGGCTTTTTCCTGACGGACGGCGATACCTTCGTCATCGCCAAGGGGGATAAGACGTTCCGTGCACCGACCCCCTGGCGGCCTCTTGTCGTGCGCGGCCGTTGGCTGGGCGACGCGTGGGGCGGCTTCTGGCTCCAGACAGATCAGATCACGGAGCTGCCGTCCGTGTTTGACAGGTGATAGCCTCATCGCTATACTGAACGATCGGACGGACGTCTGCTATCTCATGGGTGCCTGGTACGTCCGGCAACCATTTCTACAGGCATCCGGCATGTCTCAGCGTGCTGGGGCCTATCTCTTGCCAATCGGACATCTGACGTGCAACAAACGACTTCAACCTCGATCCCTGTCGGCATCGCCGGCGAGCGCCGTGGCAAGCTCATCCTGTTCATGGCCGTCGTCTTCTTTTACTGGATGTGCCTGTATGTCTATGTGCCGACCCTGCCGACCTACGCGCAGACGAAGACCGACAACCTGGCCCTGGTCGGCACGATCTTGGCCCAATACGGCCTGTGGCAGGCGATCGTGCGGCTGCCGATCGGCATCGTGTCCGATTGGATCGGCCGGCGCAAGCCGTTCATCCTGGTGGGGATGATGCTGGCGGCCGCGGGCGCGTGGGCCATGGGCGCGGCCGGCGACGCCACCGGCGTGCTCATCGGCCGGGCCATCACCGGGCTGGCGGCCGGCACCTGGGTGCCGCTGGTGGTGGCGTTCAGCAGCCTCTTCCCGGCCGGCGAGGCCGTGCGCGCCAGCGCGCTGCTTACCCTGGTCGGCTCCATCGGCCGCGTCCTGGCGACCTCGGCTAACGGGCCGCTGACCAACCTGGGCGGCTACGGGTTGCCCTTCATGGTCGCGGCCGGGGTGGCCGGCGTGGCCCTGCTGGTGACGGTCGCCGTGCCCGAGAAGCCGTTGCCTGCCAAGCCGCCCTCGTTCGATCGGCTGGTCCGCCTGGCCGGCCGCCGCGACGTCCTGTTGCCGTCCCTCCTGAGCGCGGTGGCGCAATACGTCGTCTGGGGCGTCTCGTTCGGCTTCCTGCCCATCCTGGCGAAACAGCTCGGCGCGAACGCGGTCATCTTGAGCCTCTTCACCACCGTCAACCTGCTCTGTTACATCGGCGGCAACCTGACGGCCACCGCGGCCGTCAAGCGCTTCGGCGCGCCGCGCATGGCCTATTTCAGCTTTGCCCTGATGGCCATCGGCACGGCCGGCGCGGCCCTGGCGCCCTCCCTGCCTGCGCTGATGGCCGCCCAGATCTGCCTGGGGATCGCCACCGGCGTCGGCTATCCCGTGCTCATGGGCATGAGCATCGTCTACGTGAGCGAACACGAACGGGCGACTGCCATGGGCCTGCATCAGGCCATCTATGCGATCGGCATGTTCGCCGGGCCGTGGCTGAGCGGCGTGGTGGCCCAGTTCATCGGCATCCGCCCCATGTTCGGCATCACCGCCTGCGCCGCGCTGTTGTTGGGCCTGGTGGGAACGGGCCAGTTCCGCGCCAGGGCCGAGAACTAGTACTCTGTGAGCAAGGTTGCCAATAGACCTGTTGCTGGTCATCACCCTCACCCCTCCCCTTGCCCCTCCCCTCTCCCGCTCGCCTGACGGC
>JBBIKA010000242.1:0-5888 GCA_037445695.1 Chloroflexota bacterium | reverse complement strand
GCCGAGGTAGCTCAGTTGGTAGAGCACGCGACTGAAAATTGCGGTGTCCCCAGTTCAAGTCTGGGCCTCGGCACTCGCTCCTCCCGACGTTCGGGGGTCGTTCAACGGCAGGACCGGAGCCTTTGGAGCTCCTTATCGGGGTTCGAATCCCTGCCCCCGAGTGAATGCAGGGCCGCAAACGGGTTCCGTTTGCACCGGCGACGCCCGAACTGATTCTTTCTTATGGTGGCCATAGCTCAATCGGCAGAGCATCTGGTTGTGGCCCAGAAGGTTGCGGGTTCAAGCCCCACTGGCCACCCCTTTAGGTTTGCGTGCCCGGCTTTCGTTTGCTTAGCCGGGCATCGTTTTTTTTAAGAGTGGTGCCGGCGCCTTGTCCCCAGGGCGTCGTGCTTCTGAGCAGAGAGTGCAGGAATGGCGGCCGCGACGCAGCGCGTGCTGGTCTTGAATGCCACCTACGAACCGCTCAGCATCATCTCGGTGAAGCGGGCGCTGGTCTTGCTCCTCAAGGAAAAGGCCGAGCTGATCGAGTGCGCCGAAGAGCGGCTCCATGCCGCGCGCACTTCGCTTCCCGTGCCCCTGGTGATCCGCCTGGTCTATTATGTGCGCATCCCGCGGCAGGTGACGATGGCGCCCACGCGGCGCTCGGTGCTCCTGCGCGACAATCACACCTGCCAGTATTGCGGGGCCACCGGCACTCAGGCGATCCTCACCATGGACCACCTGTTGCCGCGCAGCCGGGGCGGCGAGACCACCTGGGAAAATGTCGTGACGGCCTGTCGGGCCTGCAATATGCGCAAGGGCGACCGGACCCCCGAAGAGGCGGGCATGACGCTGCGCCGACGGCCGGGCCGGCCTCATTACCTGGCCTTCCTGCTCCTGGGCGAGGCGACCATTCGCGATGCCTGGGGCAAGTACGTATTTGCGGCGAAACCCGAATGAGCCGGGCCCGATCGGCGAGGCGCCTGGAAAAGACAAGAGGGGGGACGGGCCGAAACCCGTCCCCCCTCTTGCTGGGCACCGTAGCACTACCTATCCAACCGAGGTGATGCTACGGTGCCGCGTTTGGTACTACGTTCGTCCATTAGCATCACCTCCTCGGCTGTAGGATAGCAAAGGGAGGTGCTCTTGCGAGCCACTTCATTATCGCCTATCTCGGCCAACCTGTCAAATCGGGCCGGGCCGGGAAGAGGAGTCGTTTTCATGTCCGATCCGTTGCTCTATCCCCTCACCTTTACGCCGGTCCTGCGCGACTATCTCTGGGGCGGCCGGCGCCTGGAGACCCTTTTCGGCCGACGCCTGCCGCCGGGGATCATTGCCGAAAGCTGGGAGATCTCCGGCCATCCGAGCGGCTCGACCGTGGCCGAGGCGGGCCACTGGCAGGGGCAACCGTTGCCGGCCATCCAGGAGGCGCTCGGCGAGCGGCTGCTAGGCGCACGCGGCGGCTGGGCGTTGGCCCGGCGCAAGTTTCCCCTGCTGATCAAGCTGCTGGATGCCCAACAGGATCTTTCGGTCCAGGTGCACCCCGACGATGCCTATGCGTTGGCCCATGAGAACGGCGAACTGGGCAAGACCGAGATGTGGTACGTCTTGCACGCCGATCCGGGAACGGAGCTGATCCGCGGGTTGCAGCCGGGCGTGGACCGGCCGATGTTGCGTCGGGCGCTGGAGGAGGGCACCTTGTCCGCGCTCTTGCGCCGCGAGCCGGTGCGCGCCGGCCAGGTCTTCGATGTACCGGCCGGCACCGTGCACGCGCTCCTCGCCGGCGCGGTCGTCGCCGAGATCCAACAGAACTCCGATGCCACCTATCGCCTCTACGACTGGGGCCGCCTCGCCGCGGACGGCCGGCCCCGGCCCCTGCACATCGAGAAGGCGTTGGACGTGATAGACTTTGCCGGCCGCGCCGGCCAGAGCGTCCCGCGCGTGCTCCAGGACGGCGAAGGCGTCCGTCGGCTGGAGGTGGTGCGCAACCGCTATTTCGTGGTGGAAGAACTTCATCTGGCTGCCGGCGCACGCTTCCGCGGCGCATGTGATGGCGCCACGCTGGAAATCTGGGGATGCGTCTCTGGCCGGGCCGCCATCGAATGGGAGGGCGGAACCGTGCCGCTGCCGGCGATCCGCTTCGCGTTGTTGCCGGCCGCGCTCGGCGCATTTGCCGTGACGGCCATGGAGCCGTGCATTTGCCTGCGGACCTACCTGCCGGAAGCCTGATGCGTGCGGCGGCCCCAGCGGGCCTCCGGTCGGGGCGCACGCGCTGCGGCCCGACCGGAGGTTAGGGCGCAGTGCAATCCCTTCTATGAGGTATGGCCTGCGCTATCCGACGAGGGATCGTCGGCCGGCCGCTCAGCAGTCGGCTCCGGCTTGAGGATCACGACCGCGAGCGGCGGCAATGTCAGTTCGATGGAATAGAGCTGGGTTTGCCACTTGATCGGCTGGGCGACCAGCGGCCCGGTGTTGCGCACGTCGCTGCCGAAGTAGGCGGCCGCGTCGCTGTTCAAGACCTCCCGATAGACCCCCAGTTCGGGCACGCCCAGCCGATAGCCCGGCCGCACGACCGGCGTGAAATTGGCAGCGATCACCAGGAAATCCTCGCGTTGCTTGCCCCGGCGGATGTACGAGATGACGCTGTGCTCCCAGTCGTTGGGATCTATCCACTCGAAGCCCTGCCAGTCGAAGTCCCGTTCATGCAACGCGGCCTCGTTGACATACAGCCGATTCAGGTCGGCCAGCCAGCGCTGGAGCTTCAGGTGCGGTTCCGGGCCGTGCGGGACGCCGCCCGGCTCAAGCAGATGCCAGTCCAGACTACGCGCCTCGCTCCACTCGCGCCATTGGCCGAAGTCCTGGCCCATGAAGAGCAGCTTCTTGCCGGGGTGCGTCCACATGAAGCCGTAATAGAGGCGCAGGTTGGCGAACTTCTGCCACAGGTCGCCCGGCATCTTATCTATCATGGCGCGCTTCAGGTGCACCACCTCGTCGTGCGAGATCGGCAGGATGAAATTCTCGCTGAACGCATACATCAGCCCGAAGGTCAGCTTCTGATGATGATACTTGCGGTAGAGCGGGTCCTTCTGGATATAGTCCAGGGTGTCGTTCATCCAGCCCATGTTCCACTTGAACGTGAAGCCCAGGCCGCCCAAATAGGTGGGCCGGGTGACGCTGGGGAACGCGGTGGACTCCTCGGCGATGGTGATGGCGCCCTCGTGCAGCTCGTACACCTTTTCGTTGAGCCGACGCAGGAACGCGATGGCCTCCAGGTTCTCCCGGCCGCCGTACTCGTTGGGAATCCATTCGGTGCGGCCGTAGTCGCGATAGAGCATCGAGGCGACGGCATCCACGCGCAGCCCATCAATGTGGTACTTCTCCAGCCAGAACAGGGCGCTGTTGATCAGGAACTGTTGCACCTCGTTGCGCTGGTAATTGAAGACTTTGGTGCCCCACTCCTTGTGTTCGCCGAGCCGGCTGTCGGCGTATTCGTACAGCGCGGTGCCGTCGAACATGGCCAGGCCGTAGTCGTTCTTGGGGAAGTGCGCCGGCACCCAATCGAGGATCACGCCGATGTTGTTCTGATGCAGGATGTCCACGAACTCCTGGAAATCGTCGGGCGTGCCGAAGCGGCTGGTCGGCGCAAAGTAACCGGTGACCTGATAGCCCCACGAAGCATCCAGAGGGTGTTCCGTAACGGGAAGCAGCTCCACGTGGGTGTAGCCCTGCTGTTTGACGTATGTCGCCAGTTTCTGGGCCAGGTCGCGGTAGCTCAGATACGCGTTCGATGCGGGCACGCGCATCCACGACCCCAGGTGCACCTCGTAGACCGCCATCGCCGCGTCGAGGCCGTTCGCCTGCCGGCGTTTGGCCAGCCATTCCCCGTCGCGCCAGATGTGCTTGTGGATGTCCCAGACGATGGAGGCCGTCTTGGGCCGCAGCTCGGCGTAGAAGCCCTGGGGGTCGGCCTTCAGGAGAAGCGCGCCATCCTGGGTGCGGATCTCGTACTTATATAATGCGCCCTCGGCTACGCCCGGCACGAACAGCTCCCAGATGCCCGAACTGCCCCGCTCGCGCATGGGATGGCGGCGACCGTCCCAGGCGTTGAAGTCGCCGACGACGCTCACCCGCGTCGCGTTGGGCGCCCACACCGCAAACAGGCAACCGGGCACATCCCCCAGCGTCATCAGGTGCGCGCCGAGCTTGTCGAAGGTGCGGAAGTGGTTTCCTTCGTTGAAGAGCTGGAGATCGAGGTCGCCCAATACCGGCAGGAAGCTGTAGGGATCGGCGACCAGGCTTTCCTGGCCGCTCTTCTCCAGGATGCGCAGCCGATAGGCAAAGACGTCGGCCTGCTCGGGGAAGAGGGCCTCGAAGAAGTCGGTGCCCTCTCGACGTTGCATGGGCCGCGGGTCGCCCGCCGGCGGCACCACCCACACCTGTTCGGCCTGGGGCAGGAACGCCCGCACCGCCACCGCCGGCCGGCCGTTCAGTTCGATCGGATGGGCTCCCAACACCTGAAAGGGGTCGTGATGTTGCACCTGTAAAATCCGTTCGAGCTGGTCTGGTGTCACCGTGAACTGCATGGTTGCCTCCCTGGCGGCGAGGAAAGAAGAGAGGTTTGGAGGCAGCGGCGAAGCTGCCGCTTCCAAACCCTTATGCTTTCCTGTTCTCCTCCTGGCCGAAGGCCAGGAGGAGAACAGGAAAGAACGAGATAAGTAATTATAATTATAAGCATGAGGAGGGGGAGGGTCAAAACGGTCCAGCTTTCTGCTGATTGCCGATCTCGCAATTTGACAGCTCTCCCTTTCCTGTGCTAAGCTAATAATACCGGTCTATACTGGTTCGTAGCAGGTGGTCCCCATGCAATTGCGGCCGGAAGCGCCCGATCCATTGTATCTTCAGCTCAAAGATTCGCTGGTTGCCGACATCCGCGCGGGCCGTTACGGCGTGCATCAGCGGCTGCCATCGGAGCGTGAGCTGTCGCAGCACTATGGTGTCAGCCGCATGACGGCCCGCCAGGCCCTGTTGGAGCTGGCGCGCGACGGCATCGTGTACACGCGCATCGGCAAGGGCACCTTTGTCGCCGAGCCGAAGATAGACCAGCAATTGCGCACTTTGACCGGCTTCTCGAAAGATGTGCGGGCGCGCGGCGGGCATCCGACCAGTCGGGTGTTGGAGGCCCGGGTGATGGTGCCGCCGGCCGAGGTTGCCGATCGGCTGCGCCTGACGCCGGGCACCGACCTGGTTTCGTGCTTGAGCCGCCTGCGCCTGGCCGATGGTTTGCCGTTGGCCATCGAGACCGCCTATCTGCCCCTGAATTTGTGCCCGAATCTGCTCGACCATGACTTCTCGGTCGAGTCGTTGTACAGCGTGCTGGAAAACGAATATGGCTTGCGCTTGACCCAGGCCGAACAGACCATCGAGGCGGGCCTGGCCACCGCCCGTGAGCTGGAGCTGTTGGAGCTGATACCGCCCGCGGCGGTGTTGCGCATGGAGCGGCTCACCTTGGCCGACGCGTTGCCCGTCGAGTACGTCTTGTCGGCTTATCGGGGCGATCGTTACAAGTTCCGGTCGGTCCTACAGGCCGGCTAGGGCTTTGTTCGCCAAGAATTTACTTTTTCGGCCATCTTACCTCTCTCACCCCCCCGGCCCCCGCTCTCCCCTGAAAGGGGAGAGCGGGGGTGACTGAAGAGGGGATTTGCGGGCAGCGAAGCTGCCCGCAAATCCCATTCAGCCTTCTCCTCGCCCCCTCTCAGAGGGCGGGGAGAAAGTGGGAGGGGTTTTGCGGCGGGCGGCTGCGCCGCCCGCCGCAAAACCCCTGCTTAGCCCCTCCCACCCCACAACCCCGGCCGGGAGGCGCGCGGGGGAGGGGGGGGGGGACGGGGGGGGGGGGGGGGATGACCCGGCGC
>JBBIKA010000241.1:0-5924 GCA_037445695.1 Chloroflexota bacterium | reverse complement strand
GGGGTGAGAGAGGTAAGGCGGCCGAAAAAGTAAATTCTTGGCTAACAAAGCAGTAAGTCGTTACCAACAATCGCTATTTCCCATGGCCGACGCCGGCATGACAGCGCAGGCAGTCGGTTGGCTGGGGGTCATTCTGGTGGCTGATCGCCACGGTCAGATCGGCGTGACACGTCAGACAGGCGTGCTGGGTCACGTCGCGGTTGAGCGGCGTGATGCGCAGCGGCTCCGGGAAGTTGCCGGTGGTGAAGGCGTAGCTATGCCGCACGCCGTTGATCCCCTTGATAGCATACTTATGCACGATGTTGTCGTGGGGCGCATGACAATCGTTGCAGACGGCCACGTGTTTGTGGCTGCTCCGATTCCAGCCATCGTAATACTCCCGCATGATGTGGCAGTTGGCGCACGCCTTCGGGTCGTCGGTCAGATACGAAAAGCCCTGGGCATACTGCACGGTAAAGCCGCCCAGGCTGACGATGCCGCCGGCAAACCCGAAAAGCAACACCAATGACCACAAGGGAAAGATGGTCAAAAGCCTCGGGCCGCCATGCGACGGCTCAGCAGCGATAAATCGGGGCATGGCCGATCCTCCTTATCAGCGAACGACCGGATCGCCAACGCTCCGCGACACGGTCGCATCGCGGGGCGCGCGGCGGCCCGACCAGGCCACCAGGCCGATCCCCGCCAACACCAGCAGCGCGCCGCCGGCCAGGAGCGGCGTGCGCAGCACGTTCACCCAGCGGCTGCCGTCCGGGCCGATGTGGGTGGGGGTGGCCCACAGGGGCGTGGTCAGCGCGAGCAGGCCGCTGCCGAACGCGGCCAATCCGGTCGGCGTAGCGAAGTCGCTCCCGCTCCCCTTGCCGAAGCCGCGGATCAGCTTCCAGGCGGGCGGCAGGCGCAGCAACAAGAAGACGATGACCACCAGCGTCGTGAAGTAAAACCGCATGTTCTGCGGCGCGCCTTTGCCGCGCAGGGCGATGGAGACGACAGTCTGCACGCCGGCGATGACCAGGCTGGCCACCAGCACGATCAGCGCGTGGGAATAGGCGCGGTCCCGGCCGCGCGCCAGCGCCAGCGTCACGCCGATGCCCCAGATCGAGACGCCGATGGCGGCGATCATCAACAGGACATAGAGCCATTGCGCCGGCGCCAGCTTCGCCATGTCGGGCCCCCAGCGGGTGGGGTTGATCGCCACGCAAGCGGTGCCGATCCCGCCCAACAGGTTGAAGGTGGCGGCCAACGCCAGCAAGAGGATGGCCACGGCCCGCAAAGCTCGGCCGCCGATCGAAGGTCGAGTGCTCATGCGCGCAATCCTTTCGGTCAGGTCATCGGTTCTCGTTGGCCGCCGATCGGTCGCCCGTCGTCGGCCAACGCTCGGTGGTCACAACGCCACAACCAACATGGCGGCCAGCATGTAGAGCGACGCGTACTTGAACAACGCAAAGCTGGCGCGCGGCGAGGGCCGCGTCACGCCGAGCACCGCCAGCGCCAACAGCCCCGCGCCCAGGACCCCCAGGAACCCCAGCCATCCCCTCTGCACGCCGATGGTGGCTGCGACGCCGGCCATGATCAGCGCGGCGGCCAAGCTGGATGCCGCAATCACGACCCGCGTGGCGTAGAAGCCATACGCGGCCGGAAACGTCGGGATGCCCGCGGCCTGATAGTCGGCGAAGTGGCGCATAGAAAAGGTCATGATATGGGTGGGGATCCAACACAGCACTCCCAGCGCCAACATGATGCCGACCAGATCAATCTGGCCGGTGGCCAGCGCGCGGCCGGCCAACACCGGCATCCCGCCGGCCAGCCCGCCGATCAAGATCGAATAGGGGGTCCGTCGCTTGAGCCAGATCGTGTACACGACCGCGTCGAAAAACAGGCCGGCGAAGACGATCGCCCCGTACAGCGGCGCCAGCACCAGCGCCCAACCCACCCCGCTCAGCGAGAGCACCAGGCCCAGGACGGTCGCCTGACGCACGCTCACCAGCCCCTTCGGCAGGGGCCGCCAACAGGTGCGCTGCATGATGGCGTCAATGTCATGGTCATAGGCCATGTTCAGCACGGTGCTGCCGCCGATCGCCAGGAAGAGGCTGCCGATCAATCCGGCCAGGACGCCCCAGCCGCCGGCCGGATTGTGTGCGCTCAGGTAGCCCGCAATGCCGGTCGCCAGCAGCAGGCCGGTCTGCAGGCTCTTGATGAGAGGCCAGTAACGGCGAAAAAGGGATTTGAGATGAGAGATCATGTTAGGTGTCATTTGGGATTGGGCATTAGGGACTAAAGATTAGCGGGCGCACCGGAAACCGACGCTCGGGCTGGCATAGTCGGGCCGGGCGCTGTTATGCTCCCAGACACGTAAATTATACCCATAATTGTCTTTACTGCCACCTCGCAACCAGCGGTCGTGGATCCCTACCTGCAGGTCGGCCGTCCACTGCCAGACGTTGCCGGCCATGTCGTACAGGCCATAGGGACTGCGCGCATCGGCGGTCTGATAGCCGGCATAGCGCTTGCCGTTGTAGAAGCCGACCGGCGTGGTGTCCCCCTGCTTGCCGGCCAGGCGCTCGAACGGATCGCGGCTGGCGTAAAAGTTGGCATAGTTCGGCTTGATCTCGTGGCCCCACGGGAAGGGCCGGTTGTCGGTGCCGCGCGCGGCCTTCTCCCATTCCAGCTCCGAGGGCAACCGCCAGCCGTAGAATGCACAATAGGCCCGCGCGCCGAACCAGGTCACCATCGTCATCGGATGGTTCTCGTAGCCCGGCTTGACCCCGAAGGTCCGGCCGTCGAACGTGAGTCGCAGGCTGGGATCGGCGAGCGGCACGTGGAGCCAATCGCCGGCCTTGATCTCCATCTCGTGTTTGTGCCCGTGAAAAGGATCGCCCAGATAATAGCCCACGACCCGGTCGGCCGTCAACTTGACCGCGCCGGCGGCCAGCGCGGCGTTGAGATAGCGGGCATACTGGGCGTTGGTCACGTCGGTCACCATGATCTCGTAGGGTCTCTCGATCAGCCCCCGCTTTGCGTGTTGCCCCAGGACGAACTCGCCCGCCGGCACCTGCGCCCAGGCTTCGGGGTCCACGCCGGTTTCCACGTGCGGCAGGGCCGGCGTCGTCACCGCCGCGGCGCAAGCGGAGAGGAGCAGGGCCACAGACAGGCAAACCAGGAAACGGATGGTCATGGGCTTCATTCGGCCGCCTCCTCTGTCCATCGGCCGCGGTTTCGGAAGAGATCGGCCAGCCGCCAGAGCATGAGGCCGGCCAACGCGACCAGGGTGATCGCCAGGCCCGCGTCGGTGATCCCCATGACGATGTCCACCAGCGGCTGTTGAGCCGCCTCGCTCACGAACAGGCGCTTCGTCTCGAACAGCGAGACCGCGGCAAACGCGGCATCGGATGCGATGAGCACGGTCCAGCCGAACCACTGCCGCGGCCGGCCCTTCAGCCCGGCCATGTCCGCGTAGAGCAACAGGATGATCGTGGCGATGATGCCGGCCAGAATGTGCCAGTGGCCGGTGAGCGCGATCTTCTCCTCGCGCAGCGGCCAAAGGCGGATGACCTTATCCAGCCGGACCGCCATGAAGATGCCGACCGCGGTCACGACGAAGTTCATGTAGACCATCTGCCACAACATGCCGAAGCGGAGCGGATCGTGCAAGAGCGCCCTCAGCTTCTCACCAGGGCCGGCGGCCGCGCGGCTCTGGGCCGCCAACCGCTCCCAGATGATCTTGCGCCAGCCGAACCAGACCAACAGCCACGAGGCGACCAGCACCGGCAATGAGCCGACGTTGATAATGATGTGAGCAATCGCCTCGAAAGGCACCACCGCCCACACGCCGGCCGTGATGATCAACGTGCCGACGATCATTAGCGGCATGGCCCACGCGTGGAGCCGACCTTTGAAGTCGAACCGGCGGCCCACGATCAGCGTCAACGCCACGGCGATCAACGCCAGCATGATGTGCAGATGGCCGATGACCGCCAGTTGCAACGGCGTCTTGAAGGGGAGGCGGATGATGTCTTCGGCCAGGAACGTCTCGAACCCCTGGCCGTAGAGCGATCCCGCCACCGCACCGAAGAGCGCCGATCCCAGGGTGGCCACGGCCATCGTGAAGAAGGCCGCGCGCTCCAGCGGCACCCCGCCTCGCGTATGGGCGTAAGCCGGATCGGCCACGCAATAGGTGCGGTCCCACGGCCACAGCGCCGCGGCCAGCAGCACGCCGGCGAAGAAGACGAGCGACTGGCCGAAGATGAAGAGGCCATGGAAGACGAAGTTGTGGCCGAAGTAGCCGAACGCCAGGCCGAAGACCATGGCCACGATGTAGCCGACCGTGATGGTAACGTTGATCTGCGCCTGCTGTGCCTTCCTCACCGGCGCCAGCGCGGTGATCAGGTAGGTCTCGATGGCGACCACGGCCATGGCAATGGTGTGGTAGAGCAGGATGATGCGGCCCTCGCGCTCGGCCTCGACCAGCCGCATGCCGTAGAGCCGCACGGCCACGTCGCTGATGCCCCACTCCTTCAACGGCCCGGAGAGCATGCCCCAGAAAGCCGTCACCAGAGAGATGAGAGCAATGGCGACCAGCATCAAACCCTTGGTAGAACAAAAGAGATAGTGGAAGCGCGCAAGAATGATTTTCATGTTGCTATTTTTATCACAGATTCGTAGCCGAATCAAGTGACTATTGTCACAACAGCCCTCTCCTCCGTCTCGGGGAAAAAAGAAGAGGGTTTGGAGGCGGCGGCAAAGCCGCCGCCTCCAAACCCTCCCCATTATTTTTCTTCCTGCTCCTGGCCTTCGGCCAGGAGCAGGAAAGGAAGAGATCGGTGTAGCCGCTCAGCCGCCGATGTGGACGATCACGCTCTGAAGGGGGAGATCTTTGCCGCTCTGGGCCAGCGCCTGGCGAGCGATATACTCCAGGCCGCCGCAGCAAGGCACTTCCATCCGCACCACGGTCACGCTGCGGATGTCATTGTTCTGAAGGATCTGGGTGAGCTTGGCGATGTAAGCCCGGCCGTCGTCCAGCTTGGGACACCCCACCGCGATCGCGTGGTCCTTGATGAAGTCGGCGTGGGTGTTCGGCTCGGCAAAGGGGACGCAATCGGCGATCAACGCCAGGTCGGCGCCGGCAAAGAAAGGCGCGCGGATCGGCACCAAGTGCAGTTGCACCGGCCATTGCCGCAGCTCGGAGGCCTGACGGGGAGTTGCGGCCGCGTGGCCGGCCGCGAACAACGAGATGGCGGCCGGCCGGCCGTCGCCGCGCCGTTCTTCGTCCCGGCCGCGCGCCTGCACCGACGGACACGCGGCCACGCCGGCCGCCGCGGGCTCAAAGGCCGAGGCGATGCCGTGCGCGCGCAAATGAGCCACATGCTTTTCCACCATGTGCGGCGCGACCTGTTGCAGATAGCCCAGAACGGCCTGCTCGTCGTAGGCCTCTACCTCCATCTCGACCACGCGCAACGCGGCTTGAGGGCATTCGCCCAGGCACGCGCCCAGGCCATCGCAATAGCTCTCCTTCACCAGCCGGGCCTTGCCGTTCACCACCTGCAACGCGCCCTCCGCGCAAGAGGGCACGCACGCGCCGCAGCCATCGCACTTCTCTTCGTCAATGGTGATGATCTGTCGTTTGACCTTTGCCATGCAGCCTCTCAGCGCCTCTGTTTGAGCCGGTTGTACATCTCGGTGCCGAAACACTGCTCGGCATAGCGGCACCATTCGATGCACGATTGGATGTTGTTGTAGACCACGAATCCGCACTTGTCGCACGCGACGCGTTTATCAATGGAGAAGAGCTCCACATCGGCGCCGCACTGCGGGCATGTCTTGATCTCCAAGGTGATGTTGTTGCGCAAACTGCCTGAGCCGGGACAATAATGAGCAAGCATCGCGGTATCCTTTCTGGCAACCACCTACCTCACCCCTCCCCCTGCCCCCTC
>JBBIKA010000240.1:0-5947 GCA_037445695.1 Chloroflexota bacterium | reverse complement strand
CCCCCCTCTCCCCTGGCCGAAGGCCAAGGGGAGAGGGGGGACAAAGGGGGTGAGGGGCAAAAAATCGGCAGGCCCAGCAAATGCCAGCCTATTCTGAACCATTCTCGCTTTCCAACCTCTACCTTTTGACATTATAAGGCACACGTGGTATAGCGAGAATGTCACCATCTTTGCCGTTGGTATCTTCCTGGGTAGGCGAAAGCATTGCCTTCGCCTACCTGGGTGAGATTTTTAAGGAGCACGCCGATGCCGGTCTTGAATGCCCTGGTGCGCACCCTGGCGATCATGCGCAAGGAGTTCATCCACATCCGCCGCGACCCGCGCACGCTGACGATCGTGATCATCCTGCCGATCTTTCAACTGATCATCTTCGGCTACGCCGTGACGAGCGACGTCAAACATCTGCCGCTGGCCGTGTTCGACCAGGACCGCACGGCCGCCAGCCGAACGCTGATCGCGGCCTACCGCAATTCCGGCTACTTCGACATCGCCTATTACGTCACCGCCCACGACGAGATCGCCTATCTGATTGACTCGGGCCGGGCGCGCGCGGGCCTGACCATCCCGCCGGGCTATGGCGACCGGCTGGCGCGGCGCGAGCGCGCCGAGGTGAGCTTCATCATTGACGGCTCGGACCCGACGACCGCGAACACGGCGCTCTCGGCGGCTACGGCCATCGGCCAGGCGCACGGCGCCGACCTGCTCCAGGAGGCCCTCCGCCGCGGGGGCACCCTGCCGGGCCTGCTCGCCGGCGTCGAGGTGCGCACGCGCGTCTGGTATAACCCCAACATGCAAAGTGCCTACTACATGGTGCCGGCGCTGATCGGCCTGATCCTGCAAACGCTCACCGCGCTGCTCACCGCGGTCGCCATCGTGCGCGAGCGCGAACAAGGCACCCTGGAAAGCCTGATCGTCACGCCCATCCGCTCGGTCGAACTGATCCTGGGCAAGATCGTGCCCTACGTCGTGCTCGCGTTCATGGACACCATCCTCATCCTGGTCATCGGCACCTACTGGTTTCACGTGCCGATCAACGGCAGCGTGGCGCTCCTCCTGGCGCTGGCGGTCCTCTTCCTGATGAGCTCGCTGGGGATCGGCCTGCTGGTTTCCTCGGCCGCGCATACGCAACAGGAAGCGATGATGATGGCCTTCTTCACCATCTTGCCGTCGGTCTTTCTGTCGGGCTTCATGTTCCCGATCGCCTCGATGCCCATCGTCCTCCAATGGCTCAGCAAGGCGATTCCGCTGACCTACTTCCTGGTGATTGATCGCGGCATCGTGCTCAAAGGCAACGGCATCGCCATCCTGATGCCGCAAGTGATCACCCTGACGGTGCTCGGGACGATCATCCTCTCGCTGGCCGTCCTGCGCTTCCGCAAACGCCTGGAATGACATTCGCCGTATGGACGCGATACCTGCCGTCGAAGCGCTGGAGCTGACCCGTCGGTTTGGCCCGGTCACGGCCGTAGACCGGCTGAGCCTCACGGTGGACCGCGGGGAGATCTTCGGGCTGATCGGGCCGGACGGCGCGGGCAAGACGACCACGATCCGCCTGCTCGCCGCGGTGATGCCGGCCACGGCCGGCCGGGCGCGCGTGCTCGGCTTCGACACCGGCCGCCAGGCCGAGCGCATCCGCCAGGCCATCGGCTACATGCCGCAACGTTTCAGCCTCTACGGCGACCTGACCGTGGTCGAAAACCTGCACTTCTTCGCCGACCTGTACGGTGTGCGCGGGCCGACGCGGCGCCGGCGCATCGAAGAGCTGCTGGCATTCGCCCGTCTGACAGAGTTCACCGGTCGCCGCGCGGCTGCGCTCTCCGGTGGGATGCAGAAAAAGCTGGCCCTGGCCGGCGCGCTGATCCACAACCCGCAGGTGATCTTCCTGGACGAACCGACCACCGGCGTAGACCCGATCAGCCGCCGCGAGTTCTGGGACATCTTGAGCAACCTGCACGTGCAAGGCGTGACCATCTTCGTGAGCACGCCTTACATGGACGAGGCCGAGCGCTGCGGTCGGGTGGGCCTATTGTACGCCGGCCGGATCGCCCACTGCGACACGCCCGACGGCCTGCGCCGGCTCGTGCCGGGCGAGCTGCTGGCCATCTGGACGCCCCAGGTCATGGCCGCGCGGCCAGTGGTTGCCGCGCTGCCCGATGTGTTGGAGGTGCAGATCTACGGCGACCTGTTGCATGTGTTCGTCAACGATGCGGCGGCCGCGGCCCCGCGGCTGGCCCAGGCGCTCGCCGCGGCCGGCGTGCCGGTCGTGGAGATCCGCCGCGCTCAGCCGCGCGTCGAAGAGGCCTTCATCTCGCTGATCGCGGGCCGCGGGAGCAAAACAGCATGAGCACGGCCGACGCCATCGTTACCACAAACCTGACCAGGCGCTTCGACGCGTTCGTTGCGGTGGATCACATCAGCTTCAGCGTGCCGCGCGGCACGATCTTCGGCTTTCTGGGGCCGAACGGCTCGGGCAAGACCACCACGATCCGCATGTTGCTGGGCCTGCTGACGCCCAGCGAGGGCCGCGCCACCATCCTGGGCTACGACTGCGTGCGCGAGGCCGATCGCATCCGCCAGCGCGCCGGCTACGTGTCGCAACGCTTCAGCCTCTACGACGAGCTGACCGTGGCCGAAAACCTGACCTTCTACGGCCATACTTACGGCGTCATCGGCCGGCGATTGGCCGAGCGCAAGCGCTTCATCCTGGCCATGGCCGGCTTACAAGGCCGGGAAAATGAGCTGACCCGCAATCTGGCGGGCGGCTGGAAACAGCGCCTGGCGCTCGGCGTCGCCCTCCTCCACGAGCCGCAGATCCTCTTCCTGGATGAGCCAACCGCGGGCGTGGATCCGGTCTCCCGGCGCCAGTTCTGGGAGCTGCTCTACGCGCAGGCGGCCGGCGGCACCACCATCTTCGTGACCACCCACTACATGGACGAGGCCGAGCAGTGTCAGGCGCTTGCCTTCATCCATCGGGGCAAGATCGTAGCGGCCGGCAGTCCGGCCGAGATCAAGGCGCAACAGATGCGCGGCCAGGTGCTCGAGATCGAATGTCGGCCCACCGCCCTGGCCTTGCCCGTGCTGAAGCGCCTGGGGCTCTTCGAAGAGGTGGCGCTCTACGGCGCGCGCATCCACGCGGTGGCCCCCCATGCGGCCGAGATCATCCCGGTCGTCCGCGACGCGCTGACGGCCGCCGGCATCGCAGTCGGCGAAATGACGCCGATCCCGCCGTCGCTGGAAGATGTCTTCATCTCACGGATCCGAACATGAAACGCCATCATCTGATCTCTGCCAGCCTTCTCCTTTGCACCGGGCTCCTCGTCGCTGCCTGTAGTGCGCTCGGGCCGGACGCGCTGGAGCGAGCCCGTTCGGCGCTCCAGGCCGGGCTGAACACGTTGAGCCATCCCGCGCCCGCGACCGATCTGGTGGCTTCCGGCACCATCGAGGCGCCGACCGTAGCAGTCGGCAGCCCGCTCGGGGGCCGCATTCGCCGGCTGGCCGTCGCCAAGGGCCAGCGCGTCCAGGCCGGCGATCTGATCGCCGAGCTGGACACGGCCCTGCTCGACGCGGAGATCGCCCAGGCCGAAGCCAACCTGGCCGCGGCCCGCGCTCAGGTGGCCCAGCTTGCGGCCGGCGCACGCGCGGCCGACCTCGACGTGGCGCACGCGGCCATCCGCCAGGCCGAGGCCGGCGCCGCGGCCACCCGCGTCGCATGGCAGGACGCGCTGGCCCTGCTCGATGCGCCCTCTGACCTCGACGTGCGCATCGCCACGGCCGAAGCCGGCGTGCGCGCGGCCGCAGAACAGTTGCGCGCGGCCGAATCCGCAGCCGCCGCGGCCGACCTGGAGATGCAGCTCTGGGGTCGAACGGTGAAATCGCTGGAAGAAGGCTTCAACGTGACGTTGCCGCCCATCCTGGGCGGCGGCTCGCGGCATGTGGACGCGCCGGCCGATAAGCTGGCCGAGGCCCGCCTCCAGTGGAACCTGGCCAGCCAGCGGGCCTGGGAGGCGCACGCCCGGGTCGAGACCGCGCGCGCCAGCCTGGCGGCCGGCCGCCAGGCGTTGGCCGACCTGCGCAACCAGAAGGCCAATCCGCAAACCCTGCAGGCGCAGGCCGACGCGGCGCGGGCCGCGTACGATGTGGCCGAAGCCGCGGTCGGCGTGGCCCGCGCCAACCTGGCCGTGCTCCAGGCCGGCGCGCCGGCCGAGCAGATCGCGGCCGCGCAGGCCCTGGCCGAGCGAGCGGCAGCTGCCTTGGCCGCGTTGCAAGCCCGCCGCCAAGAGGCCAAGATCGTCGCGCCCCAGGCGGGCACCGTGACCGAGATCGTCTTGCACGAAGGCGAGGTGGCGGCGCCCGGCGGCGCCATCGTGCACCTGGCGCGGCTCGACGAAGCGACCCTCACCGTCTACGTGCCCGAGCCCGACATGGGCCGTGTGACGGTGGGTCAGCAGGTCGCAGTATGGGTGGATTCCTTCCCTGACCGCCACTTCGAGGGCACGATCGTGCGCGTGGCCGACCGCGCCGAGTTCACGCCGAAGAACGTCCAGACCCGCGAAGAACGAGCCGACACCGTCTTCCCGGTCAAGATCGCGCTTGCCAATTCCGAAGGGCTGCTCAAGCCGGGGATGCCGGCCGATGCTCAGCTGAGCAACGGAGCCGGGCCGACCCCGACCGGCCTGTGGCTCTTCGGCGCCCGGTGGGCGCTGCCGACTCCCGAGCCGCTGGCCGCGACCCGCTCCGCCGGTACCATCGAAGCGAGCGAAGTCGCGGTGGCGGCCGAGATGGGCGGCCGCGTCCTGCGCGTCGCCGTAGCCGAAGGGGAGCAGGTGGAAGCCGGCCAGGTGCTGGTGGAGCTGGATGCCGGCGAATGGCAGGCGCGTCGCGACGAGGCCGCGGCCGCGGTCGCAGCCGCCCGTGCCGAGCTGGCGCGGCTGCTGGCGACGCCGCAACCCGAGCGCGTCGCCCAGGCCGAGGCGCAGGTAGCCCAGGCGCGCGCGACGCTGGCCGCCGCCCAAACGGCGCTGAGCCATGCCCGCGCCGTGCGCGCGAACCCCCAGGAGCTCGACGCCCAGATCAACGCGGCCCGTTCGCAGGTGGCGACCGCGGCCGCCCAGGTGGAGGTGGCCGCCGCCCAGCTCAAGGCCGCCCGCGTGCAACAGGAGAGCATCCCGCCGAACACCGGCAGCGACCAGGATCGCACCCGCCGCGCCATCTACGACCAGAGTGTGGCGGCCGCCGAGGCGCTCGTGCGCGCGGCCGAAGCCACGCAGCAGGGCGCTCAAGCCAGCCTGGCGGTGCTGCTGCAGATGCGCCAACAGCCGATCGCGCTGGACGCGGCCGTGCATCGGGCCGAAGGAAGCGTGGCCCAGGCCGAGGCCGCGGTCGGCGTGGCCGAGGCGGCGCTGGCGCAGCTCAAAGCGCCCCCCGCGGCCGAGGCCGTGGCGGCCGCCCAGGCCCGCGTGGCCCAGGCCGAGGCCGGACTGGCGGCCGCAAACGTGGCGCTGGAGAAGTGCACGGTGCGCAGCCCGACGGCCGGGGTGGTCACCACGCAGGCCATCCATGCAGGCGAGGTAGCCACGCCGGGGACGCCCCTGCTCACCGTGACCGACATGCGCCGGCCGAAGCTCGTCATCTACGTGCCGACGCATCAGATCGGCCAGGTGCGGCTCGGCCAGGCCGCCACGGTGGCCGTAGATGCCTATCCCAACCGGACCTTCACCGGCACGGTGGTGCGGATCGCCGATCAGGCACAATTTACGCCGAAGAACGTCCAGACGGCCGAAGAACGCGTGCGCACGGTGTTCGCGGTGGAGTTGAGCCTGGAGAACGAACAAGGGCTATTGCGGCCCGGCATGCCGGCCGAGGCAACGCTACAGGGTCGTTGACGTGCCGGGCACTTTAACGTGCCAGGCGCGGCCGCCGAATGAATTCGGAGCGAAGGGGCCGTGGG
>JBBIKA010000239.1:0-5947 GCA_037445695.1 Chloroflexota bacterium | reverse complement strand
TTTAACTTTCATCAAAGTGCCTGGCACGTCTATTTTCAGGTTAGTCCGTGCCTGGCGCTTCCAAGGCGTCGGGCACGTTCGTTTGTGTTGGCCGGTGGAGCGGCAACCAGCCGGCGATCACGGTCTCTACGGCCACATGGCTCAGCAGGCCGAGCCAGAAGTTGCGCGTGAGCAGGAAAAGGGCGGTAGTGGCCACGGTCATGGCCAGGGTGCGCAAGAGCGCTTCGGGGCGTCCTTGGCGGAGCTCGGCGGCCGAAGGCGCGGTGAGGGCATCGCGCACGAACGGATTGAGGCCGGCCTCGACGAGGAGCAACCCCAGGCCGAGCCAGCTTCCCCAGTAATCCGGCCGATTTTGTGCTGGCTGCAAGAACACCGCCGGCAACGGGCCGGGAGTCGTTTCGAGGGCCGAGAGCCAGGCGATCAGCGCGGCGCGGTAGAATGCCAGGTGCCACTGGAGCAGTCCCGCGTCGGCGGCCGCGCGCAGGGTCAGGAGCACGCGGCCCTCTTGGGGGGCCGCGTCTGCGCGGGCGGGCAGGACATGGCGATAGGCCAGCCATCCGAAGATCGCCAGTGCCATGATCAGCCCCGCAAACCAGCCGCCGACGCCCAGGCTCTCGGCCCAGTCTATCGCGGCGATGCCCAGCAGCGCGGGCGAGATGGCGGCGTAGCGCCACGCGTAAAACGGCGGAACCAGCAGCCAGAGGGACGCGATCAGCCAGGCGCCGGCCCGCGCAACATCGGAGCGGCACCACCGCGCGCCCGCGGATGACGGCCGGCGCGCGCTCAGATGTGCGACGAGCCACCCGATGTTCGCGGCCAGGATCGCCACGGCCGCCGAAACGAAGACCCACCAGGCAGGGCTGCTCAAATCAAAACGCGTTGCGAGCCAATTCATTCCGCCTACCCACCATCCGACCATTCGCTTACCCAACTATTCGCCTACCAGACTCATTTCCACCACCTGCCGCACGCCCGGCACCCGATTCAACCGCTTCAGCCGCGCAGCATCCACGTAGTCGGCGCCGGCCAGGACGGCATAGCTGAAGAGCGCCAGATATGCGGCCGCGATCAGCACCGTCACCTGCGGGATGGCCACGATCGCCGCGCCGCCGAAGAACCGGAACCCCTGGAGCAGCTTAGCGACCATGCTGATCTGTTGCTGGAAGCTTGTTTGCAGGCCATCCACCCCCTGCAAGGCGATGATGAAGCGGCTCAAGTCGGCCTGGCTCTCGGCGATCAGTTGGGTGAGCTGCGCCGAGGTCTGTTGAGTCTGATAGAGCTGCTCCAGAAGGCGGTCGAATTGTTGGCCGGCCGCTACGTCGTTGAGCCAGGCGAGCGCCTGCTGGATGGCGCTTTGCACGATGGCCGGACCGAAGACGGCCACGACCGCGTTGTAGGCGTTGAGCGCGAAATCGCGCGCCAGCACATAGAGGCGCGTGACCTGTTCGGCCACGCCGAGCGCCTCGGCCAGGTCCATCCCGATCAGACCGGCGGCTTCGGCCACCTTGCCCAGGCCGAGCGCCAGCAGGCCGCTCAGCGCGGATTGGCCCGTGTCGGCCGCCCGCGCCCTGATCAGATTCAGCGCAGCCGCGACCAGCCCCGTGAGCTGGCCGCGCGCGGAAGGCAAGTCGGCCGGGACGGTAAGCGCGCGGACCGCGCGGCGCGCGGCCGGCTCCTCCGCCAGTAAGACGTCCAGGGCTTCTTCCAGATCGGCGGCGAAGGCCGCGGCCTCCTCGGTCGCCTTCGGCGCGGCGCGCGGGCCACGGGGGGTGCGGTCCGCTTCGACCGTCCGGAGCAGAAACACGCCGACCTGCAGGTCGGCCAGGGCTTTGGCGAGCAGTTGCGTCGCGGCCCAGCTCCGTTCGAGCGGGTCGGCCGCGTCCAGGCGGCCGCGGGCCGCCTCTGTGACTTGGGCCGAGATGGGGGCCAGGGCCGCGGCCTGTTCGGCCAGATCGGCCAGGCCGCGGCGGCCGCGCACCTCGTGACCGGTCGGCGGCGCGGCCGCCAGGCCCAGCAGGTCGCGCACGCCGTCGGCATAGGCGCGGGCGACCGTCTGATAGGTGGAGGATGAGATCATGATCGGTCTCCTTGCACTTTTGTGATGACCCGTTGCCTGCAATTATAGGCTCTGCGGCTTTTGGTGGGAAGACGGTAGTAGGGGTGTGGTATGCCACACCCCTACTTGCGTGGCCCCATCCCCCGGCCCCTTCCCCGCCAAGCGGGGAAGGGGGCGAGCTAATAGCGGGGTATTTTGGCCGCCGAAGGCGGCCAAAATACCCCTTTCAAGGAATTCCCCGCCCCCCGCTTGCGGGGGGCGGGGTCAGGGGTGGGGGGGCCCACTGCATCCGGAATTGCCGAAATACCTCTTGTCCCGCCAGAAGCTGGAGAACCCAATTATATCATACTCCCGCGGACGGCAGAGAGGGAAGCGGATGGCACGTGCCAGGCACTTCCAACAAAGTGCTCGGCACGTAGCCTTCCGGCCACGCCTATGCGATCACCTCGCGCGGCACGCGGGCCAGGATGGCCGATACCACTTCGTAGTTGATCGTGCCCAGCCGGCCGGCGACCTCTTCGGCCGTGATGCGATCGGCGCCCTGGGCGCCGATCAGCACCACCTCGTCGCCGAGGCGGACGCCGGGGATGTGCGTGACGTTGATCATCGTTTGGTCCATGCAGATGCGGCCCACGATCGGCGCGCGCCGGCCGCGCACGAGCACCTCGCCCCAGTGTTGCGGGCTGCGGCGGAAGCCGTCGGCATAGCCCACCGGGATCACCGCAATCCGCTCCGGCCCTGCCGTGCGGTAGGCGGCGCCGTAGCCCACATAGCTGCCGGCCGGCAGCTCCTTGACCTGGGCCACCTGCGTCTTCCAGGTCAGGGCGGGCCGGAAGTCGGCCGGGCAACGTACCTGCGGCGAGGGGTCCAGGCCGTAGACCGCGATGCCGCAGCGGACGAGTGTCTGCTCCCCGGCCGCGGCCGATGGTCGTTTGCTCCCGCGCAGCAGCCCGGCGCTGTTCAGCGCGTGCACCAGCGGCACGCCGATGCCGGCGGCCCGCAGGTCGGCCAATACCTGCTCGAAGGCCGCGAGCTGGCCTTCCGTGTACGTCTCTTCCCATTCGCTCGTGCCGTCGGCCACCGCGAGATGGGTGAAGAGCCCCTCGACGACCAGGCCGGGCAGCTCGCGCAGCGCCCCCACGAACGCGACGGCCTCGTGGGGAAAGAGGCCGAGCCGTCCCATGCCGGTATCTATTTTGACATGCACGCGTGCGGGCCGATCGAGCGCCAGGGCAGCGCGCGAGAAGGCGCGCGCCACATCCAGATCGAAGACGGTCACGGCCAGGTCGTGACGCAGCGCGTCGCGGGCCTGCCAGGGGGGCGTGAAGCCCAGGATCAGGATCGGCGCGGTGATGCCGGCCTGGCGCAGGGCAACCCCTTCGCTGAGACACGCCACCCCCAGCCACGACGCGCCGTTGAGCAGCGCGGTGTGGGCCACCTGCACCGCGCCGTGGCCGTAGGCATCGGCCTTGAGCGAGATCATGAGCCGGGCCTCGCCGGCCAGCTCTTTGAGCCGGCGGACGTTGTGGGCGATGGCGCCCAGGTCTATTTCCAGCCAGGTGGGGCGGTCGGGGTGGACGGTGACGATCTGTTGCCAGGCGGCATCCTGACGCACGAGCACCTCGGCCGCGGCCGACCGATCGGCCATGAGGAGCCGCGTGACCTGCTCCAGGCGGGTGGCGAGCGAGCCTTTGATCAACACCACATCGCCCGGCCCCAGACGCGCGAGCACGGCCCGCGCCGCGTCCTCGGCGGTGTAGGTGACGATCACCTGTTCGGCCGCCATGCCGGCCGCGCGGGCGGCCTCGGCGATCAGCCGGCCGCGTTCCCCCTTGGTGACGAGCAGGTCGGCCAGGCGGCCGGCCGCGCGGCCGACCTGCTCGTGGCCGGCCGCCTCGAAGGCGCCCAGTTCCAACATGTCGCCGAGCACCGCGATCTTACGCCGGCCCTCCAGCGCGGCGAGGGTTTCCAGGGCGGCTTCGGCCGCGGCCGGCGACGAACCGTAAGTGTCGTCCAGCAGCAAGCTGCCGCGGCGGCCTGGAAGCGGGTTGAGCCGGCCGGGCAGGCGCGGCATGGCGGCCAGGCGTTCCAGGATGGCGGCCAACGGCATCTCGAACGCCAGGCCGACCGCGAGAGCGGCCAGCGCGGCGTAGACCTGGTGGCGACCCAAGAGGGGAAAGTGCACGCGGCCGTGGCCGGCCGGCGTTGCGACGTCGAAGCGCAGGCCCTCGCGGGTGACGAGGATGTTGCGCGCCAGGATGTCCGGGATGATCCCTTGCGATGCGGTGCCGAACGTGAGCACGCGAGCCGCGCTACGATGGCGCATGGCAACGACGCGGAGATCGTCGGCGTTGAGCACGGCCAGGCCGTCGGCCGGCAGCGCGGCAACTAGCTCGCCCTTCTCCCGGGCGATGGCATCCAACGAGCCGAACGTTTCCAGGTGTGCCGGCTCGACGGTAGTGACGACGGCGAGGCGCGGGGCCGCGATCTCGCAAAGCCGGGCCATTTCACCGAAGTGGTCGGCGGCCATCTCGAGCACCGCAATCCGGTGTTCGGGCTGCAATTCGCCCAACGCGATGGGGAGGCCGTAGAGGCCGTTGTAGTTGGCGCGGTTCTTGAAGACCGGAAGCCGGGCGGCCAGGACCGTGGCGATGGCTTCTTTGGTCGTGGTCTTGCCGACGCTGCCGGTGATGCCGATGATCGTCAGGTTTTGCTTCTTTAAAATATAGCGCGCCCATGCCTGGATGGCCTGGCGGGTGTCGGGCACGACGATGCAGGTAGCGCCGGCCGTGCCTTCGGCGGGCGGTTGCTGGCAGAGGACGCCGGTCACGCCGCCTGCGAGCGCATGGCCGATGTAGTCGTGGCCGTCCCGCCGCTCGGTCTTGACGGCCAGGAACAATTGGCCGGGCTGCGCCAGCCGCGAATCGAAACAGAAAGCAGCGAAGGTGGTTGCGCCGACCGGGCCGACGAGTCGACCGTCGGTGGCGGCAAGGAGATCGGTCAGTTGGATCATGGGAATGAGTATAGCACCGGCGGCGCAGGCGGGCAATTACGGGCTCGCGGTTTGGGCTTTCGCTGTGGAGGTGGTATAAGATGATGGGCAGTTGAACGGTGGGTATTTGTGCTGTACCGAGGTCTGACCGATGGCCGAACCGGATACACTTTATTACGAACTGCTGGACGCGCTGCAGGCGGGCGGCTGTCCACTGTGCCGCCTGGGGCAGCGGGCCGCGCGGCGTTACATTGACACGTTGAACTACGAAGGGGTCAACGATCCCGGCCTGCGCCGCAGCTTGCGGGACGCGCACGGCCTGTGTCATCGCCATGCCTGGGAGTGGACGAAGCTGCGCGGCGGCCCCCTGGGAGTGGCCATCGTCTATCGCAACCTGGTCAAAGACCTGGACGGAGCATTGGAAGAGCCGGTCGAAGGCCGGGGGCGCCGGCCGACGGCGGCGCAGTTGGCGCCGATCGGTCGCTGTCCGGCATGTCGGGCCGGCGATGAAGCGGTGCAGCGCTATGGTCGGACGTTATTGGCGTGGCTGGAACAGGAGGAGTTTGCCGCCGCGTATGCACACGCGAGGGGCCTGTGCCTGCCGCACCTGCGCGAGATCCTGGGCCTGGCCGGCGCTGCGCAGGCGCGCACGGTGCTGGCGTGGCAACGGGCGATCTATCGCGAGCTGATCGCGCAATTGGACGAGTTCATCCGCAAGCACGATCATCGCTTTCGGGATGAGCCGTTCGGCGCGGAGAAGGATGCCTGGCTGCGCGCGGTTGCCGCGCTGGTCGGCGAGCCGGGCGATTGATGAATGTTGAAAAATTAAACCGGTAATTGTCTGCGCCCGCGCGCTGTGCGTCCCATACGCCCGCCCGGCGATAAATCGTCCGGGCTAC
>JBBIKA010000238.1:0-5975 GCA_037445695.1 Chloroflexota bacterium | reverse complement strand
TTACGATCGCAACTGGGCCAAAGTAGACATCAACGCCGTGCCGCGCATCGTGACGCCGCCGCCGGGACCGAAGTCGCAGGAGATACACGGCCGCGCCGCGCGCTATATGAAGGGCTACTCGTCGCAGGTGCGACTGTTTCCGGTGGTCTTTCAGTCGGGCAAGGGGTGCACGTTGACCGACGTGGACGGCAATGTGTACATTGACTTTTCGTCCGGCATCTATGTCACCGGGCTGGGCCACTGCCACCCGAAGGTGACCGAGGCCGTGCAACGCGCCGCCGGCGAGCTGATGAACGCGCACGACTTCACGACGCCGATCAAGATGCAACTGCTCGAGAAGCTGGCCGAGATCACGCCCGGCGAGGGCCGGAAGAAGCTGAACGGCATGCAGCTCTACGATTCGGGCACGACGGCCGTCGAGGCCGGGCTGCGCGTGATGCGCGCGGCCACCGGCAAGTTCGAGTTCATCTCCTTCCACCGCGACTTCCACGGCAAAACGATGGGCGCGGTCGGCCTGGCGCGACTCGACGTGAGCCAGGGATTGCGCGCGCCGGGCTTCTTCCTGGTCCCGCGCGGCTACTGCTATCGCTGCGAATTCCGCCAGACCTACCCGCAGTGCAACCTGCTCTGCGTAGACTACATCCGCACGGTCATCAAAGAGGAGACTTCCGGCCGGGTGGCGGGCATCGTGCTGGAGCCGATCCAGGGCTGGGCCGGCAGCATCGTGCCGCCCGACGGCTGGATCCAAAAGATCCGCGCGCTGTGCGACGAGCTCGGCATCTTGCTGATGGCCGATGAGGTGCTCACCTGCATGGCGCGCACCGGCAAGATGTTCGCCATGGAGCACTGGAACACCGTGCCCGATGTGATGACCCTGGGCAAAGGCTTCGGCAACGGCTTCCCGGTGACGGCGATGCTGGTCTCGGAGGAACACAAGGAGGTCATCGAGAAGATCAGCGCCAGCACCTCCTACGGCGGCAACCCGATGGCCTGCGCGGCTGCGCTCGCCAGCATCGAGGTGATCGAGGAGGAAGACCTGTGCGCCCGCTCGGCCCACCTGGGCGAGATCCTGCTCAAGGAGATGCGCGCCATGGAGGCCCGCCACCCGATCATCGGCGAGGTGCGCGGGGTGGGATGCCTCCTCGGCATCGAGCTGGTGAAGGACAAGGCCACGCGCGAGCCGTTCGAGAAGGCCGGCCAACTGGTCTATCAAAAGGCGTTCCGCAAGGGGTTGGCATGGATCCCCGCCGGCCACATCCTGCGCATGTCGCCGCCCATGATCATGGAAGATGACCTGGCGCTCAAGGGCCTGGCGATCATCGAAGAGGCGATCTACGAGACGGAGCGGGAGTTGGGGTATTAGGGATTGGGGATGATGAGAGAGATACGTTTCGGCGTCATCGGCTGCGGGCTGATGGCGCGCGAGTTTGCCAGCGCCACGCAGCGTTGGGCGCACCTGCTGAACATGGATGTCCGGCCGCGCCTCGTGGCCGTCGCCGATGCCAAGCCGGCGTGCCTGGACTGGTTCACCGATAACCTGTGCGATGTCACGACCGCGGTGACCGACTACCGCGATCTCCTCGCCGATCCCAACGTGGACGCAGTCTACTGCGCAGTGCCGCATCACCTGCACGCGGCGATCTATGCCGATATCATCCGCGCAGGCAAACACCTGCTCGGCGAGAAGCCGTTCGGCATAGACCTGGCCGCCAACGAGCAGATCCTGGCGACCTTGCGCCAGCATCCCGAGGTGTTCGCCCGCTGCTCGTCCGAGTTCCCGTTCTATCCCGGCGCGTACCAGATCGTCAAATTCCTGCGCGAGGGCCGTTTCGGCCGCATCATCGAAGTGGAGGCCGGCTTCTGGCACTCCAGCGATCTGGATCCCAACAAGCCGATCAGCTGGAAGCGCCAGGTGCAGTTCAACGGCGAATACGGCTGCATGGGCGATCTGGGGATGCACGTCCTGCACATCCCGCTGCGCTTCGGCTGGATGCCTGCCAACGTGCGCGCTCTGCTGTCGAAGATCGTGACCGAGCGGCCCGACGGCAAGGGCGGTCGGGTGCCGTGCGAGACATGGGACAACGCCGTCCTGGCGTGCGAGGTCAAGACGGCCGATCAGCACTTCCCCATGCTGCTCAGCACCAAGCGCATCGCGCCAGGGGAGACGAACACCTGGTTCATCAAGATCCACGGCACCGAGTTCTCGGCCGAATTCAGCACCAAGTATCCGCGCACCCTGCGCACGATGACTTTCCGGCCGGGCAAGCCACAGAGCTGGGAAGTACTCGACCTGGGCTATGCATCTGCTTATCCTGCAATCACGGGCGCCATCTTCGAGTTCGGCTTTTCCGACAGCATCTTGCAGATGTACGCCGCTTTCTGCGACGAGCTGGTGAATCGCGAGCAGATGCATCAGCCGTTCGGCTGCGCCACACCTGAAGAGACGCATCAACATCACCGTGTGCTCACCGCGGCGCTGGCATCGCAGCGGACCGGCCAGGTGGTGTATCTCGCCTGAGCGATAGGAGGTACATCCATGGTCACCGGCAAGCAAATCCGTCTTAGCAGGTTGTTCGGCAACGGCGGTCGAGCCGTAGTGGTCGCTATTGATCACGGTCAGACCTTCGGCCCGATGGAGGGGCTGGAGGATTTCGAGGCCGCGGCCGGTCGCCTGAAGGCGGCCGACGGGGTGCTCCTGGCGCCGCAAATGGTGCGTTTCACGGGCGACCTGTTCGTCGGTCGAGGAAGCCCGGCGATGATCGTGCGCCTCAACTGGAACACGATCCACTGCGAGCCATGGCATTATCGGGAAGCGCGCATCGTCAAGGCCTGGTCGGCGGCGGCCGCGGCCCGCACGGGCGCCGATGTGCTGTTGGCGAGCCTGACGCTGAAGACCGGCAGCGAGGCGCACGACGCGGAGAACGTGCGGGTGTTCGCGGCCCTTGCCGAGGAGGCCGCCGAACTGGAGTTGCCGTTGATCGGCGAGGTGTTCCCCGCCGGCGACCTGCGTAGCCGGCCGGACGAGTTCCACGACTACGTCAAGAAGTGCTGTCGGATCGTCTGCGAGCTGGGCGCGGATGCCATCAAGACCTTCTACACCGGCGAGCGTTTCGCCGAGGTGGTGGCAGGGGTGCCGATCCCGGTGTTTGCCCTGGGCGCGGAGAAGATGCCGCGGGCGGTAGACGCCCTGAACCTGGCCGCCGCCGCGGTGGCGGCCGGCGCGGCCGGGGTGGTGTTCGGCCGTAACATCATCCAGGCCGCGCGGCCGACCGATTTTCTGGCCGGGTTGAAGGACGTGGTGCGGGGCCGGGCCATGCCGGAAGAAGCTGCCGCACACTACAATCTAGAGTAAGAGACCATGCTGTTTCCGCTCTACGAGGTTGATCGCCGCTTTTACGCGGAAAAGCTGGCCGATTTCCTGCCCCGCCAGATCATTGACTTTCACACCCACGTCTGGCTGAAAGAGTTCGACCTGGGCGGCGAGCGCATCGCGCGCGGGCCCACCTGGCCTGCGCGCGTGGCCGTCGAGAATCCGGTGGCGGACCTGCTCGCAACTTACCGGCTGATGTTGCCGGGCCACCAGGTCATCCCGCTCCTGCTGGGATGGCCCGAACGCCAGGTGGATCAGGAGCGCGCCAACGGCTACATCGCGGCGGCCATCCGTGAACGGCGCCTGCCGGGACTGCTGGTCACGCTGCCGGAATGGTCGGCCGATGAGCTGGCTCGCCGCGTGCAGGAGGGCGGCTTCGCAGGCCTGAAGCCGTATCTCAACCTGGCGCCGGCCCACATCCCTGCCGCCGAGATCACGATCTACGATTTCCTGCCGCACCGTCACCTGGAGGTCGCCAACGCCCACGGCTGGATCGTGCTGTTGCACATTCCGCGGCCCGGCCGGCTGCGCGACCCGCGTAATCTGGCGCAGATGCTCGAGATCGAATGGCGCTATCCGAACATCAAGCTCGTGATCGCGCACGTCGGTCGGGCCTATTGCCCGGAAGATGTCGGCGATGCCTTCGCGATGTTGGCCGATACGGAGCGGATGTGCTTCGATTTCAGCGCCAACACCAACGCCGCGGTGATGCGGCAGGCGCTGGCGACGGTCGGCCCGCGCCGCGTGCTGTTCGGCAGCGATCTGCCCATCACGCGCATGCGCATGCGGCGCATCTGCGAGAATGGATTTTATGTCAATCTCGTGCCGCCCGGCCTCTACGGCGACATCTCTGACGATCCACACATGCGCGAGGTGAGCCCGGCCGAGGCGCAGGAGCTCTCGTTCTTCTTGTACGAGGAGCTGTACGCTTTTCGCCAGGCGGCCGAAGCGGTGGGCCTCAGTGCGAGCGACGTGGCCGATGTGTTTTACGGCAACGCGGCGCGGCTGCTCGGCAGCAGTCTCGCGCCGAACCGATGACCTGAGAAAAGCCGAGGTGCGATGAGCGTTCCGCTGCTGCTGGGCCTCGATGTAGGCACGACCGCGGCCAAGGCGCTGCTCTTCGATCTGGAGGGCCGCGTCCGGGCCTCGGCCGACCAGCCCTATGGCCTGATCACGCCCCAGGCCGGCTGGGTCGAGCAGGACCCCGAGGCGCTGTGGGCCGCGACCGTGGCCGTGCTGCGCGCCGTCAGCGCCGCGCTCACGCCCGGCGAGCAAGTGGTGGCGCTGGCGCAATCTTCGCAGGGCGGCACGACGATCCCGGTCGGCGCGCATCGTCATCCGGTCTACAACGCTATCAGTTGGATGGATGGCCGGGCCCAGGCCGAGCAGGCCGAGTTCGTGCGCGCGGGCCTGGCCGACACGATCTATCGGCGCACCGGCTGGCCCCTGATGGCCGGACTGCCGTTGCTGCACATCCGCTGGCTGCGGCGGGAGCAGCCCGACATCTTCGCCGCAGCACACCACTTCCTCTTCGTCAACGACTTCATCACCGGCCGGTTGACCGGACGCTGGTGCATGAATCCTTCCGATGCCAGCATCACCCAACTGTTCGACATCGAGACAGGCGACTGGGATGATTGCCTGCTGGAGCTGGCGGGCATCGGCCGCGGGCAACTGTCCCCCGTGCAGCCATCGGGCACGGTGATCGGCGCGCTGACCGCAGAGGCGGCCGCGCTCACGGGACTGCCGGCCGGGCTGCCGGTCGTCAACGGCGCGCACGATCAGTATTGTGCGGCGGTCGGCATGGGGGTCACGCGGCCGGGCGCCACGTTGCTCTCCTGCGGCACGGCCTGGGTGCTGTTGGCCGTCCCGGCCGACTTGGAGGCCGGCCGCCGCGCCGGCCTGGCGCTGAGTTGTCATGCCGTCCCGGGGCGCTGGGGCGCCATTCGCAGCCTGGGCGCGGTGGGCACGGCGCTGGAATGGCTGGCCGACAACGTGTGGAGTGACGCCGGCGCCGACCGGGAAGCGCGTTACGCGGCCATCAACGCGGCGGCTGCGGCGGCCAGGCCCGGCGCCGATGGGCTGCTCTTCTGCCCGCCGGCCGGAGGGCACGCCGGCCCCGCCGCTGTTCGGGGCGGATGGGTGGGGTTGACCCTCTCCCATTCGCGCGGCGACCTGGCCCGCGCCGTGATGGAAGGGGTGGCGTGCGAGACGCGCTGGGCCATCGAGGAGATGCGGGCGGCCGGCGTCGGCGTGGATGAGCTGACCATGGTGGGGGGCGCGGCGCGCAGCCCCATCTGGCCCCAGATCGTCGCCGACCTGACGGCGACGCCGGTGGTCGTGCCCGACATGACACAGGCGGCCGGCTGGGGCGCGGCCGTGATCGCGGGTGTGGGGGCCGGCGTATTCGACAACTTCGCAGGCGCGACCATCCCCGCCCATGCCCCCTCCTCCGCAGTCGGGGGAGGGATGGAGGCGGGCGCGGCCGCCGTCGGCCCGCTGCGGCGCTACACCCCGACCGATCAGGAGCGCAGCGCGGCCCAATTTGCCCGCTATCGGGCATTTTGGTCGCGCCTCGTTTGAACGTTCGAACGTTTGAACGTTG
>JBBIKA010000237.1:0-6119 GCA_037445695.1 Chloroflexota bacterium | reverse complement strand
CCCGCTTCAGCGGGCGCAGCCGGGTAGCACGGGCCATTTATGGCCGTGCGGTCGCTCGTCACGCGATGCCGTGCTCGTTACCCGATTAAATCGTTAACCTTCATCATGCCCGAGCGGGCCGGCGTTGCAGCGCTCGCTTCACTACCGCGGCCGGCGCCAATGCCGGCGATGATCCGCTTAATCTCTCAAAGTTTATGATTCGGCCCCGCACCGCGCCAGGGGCCGGGCGTTTCCTGCTTTAGCGAGGTGATAATTCCCGCCCAGCGACACGCCTCTTCCGGCGAGGAGCTCAGGCGTTTCGTCAGATAGGTGGCAAAGCAGGTGTCCCCGCGGCCGGTGCGGCCGGCCAACGAACGCGGGGTAAACGGCGCGAAATAGAGCCGGCCGTCCGCGTAGACCGTCACGCCGGCCGACTGGGTGAGCACGATCTCGCGCGGCCCATAGACGGCCAGTTGGGCCGCAGCCCGCGCCAGCGCCGGCGAGCCGGGCGCCAGCTCGCTCTCGCCGGTGATCGCCTCGGCCTCGGCGCGATCCACTTTGAGATAGGTCACGTGCGCCAGCCCCTCGGCCATCTCGTCCCACGGCCGGAAGAGCAGCTCTTGGCCCACCCGCACGCGCACAAAGCCCTGCACATCCAGCGCGACCCCCGGCGGGCACGCCCGCTCAACGCCGGAGGAAAAACCAGACGCCTCGCGTGCCCGCGCAGCCAGGCGCTTCAGCAATGCCAGGTCTATCTCGCCTGCCATGATCGGCACGGCCGCGTAGATGTGCGCCGCCGCGTCCGGCAGGTCGGCCGACGCAAACGGCCCGGCAAACCCCAACGGCACGCAGACGCGACGTTCCATGTCTGCGGAGCGGTAGGTGTTCTCGATGCCGGAAGTCTCGGCCGCGGGGACCGCGAAGACCGCGATGCCCGCCGCGCGCAATTCGTCCAGCCGCCAGAAGTCCGCGCGGCCCAGCCGCGTCACCACGCCCACCCGTGCGCCCAGCCGCGCCGCAGCCATCCCGCCGTAATATACCGCTCCGCCCGAGGCGATCTCGGCCACGCCGTCTACCACATTGCGATCTACCGCAAAGTGGCCGATGAAAAGGATGTCCAAACCCGAAGGCATGGGGCTCATGGCTGCTTCGGCAATACGTAAAGGCAATCCTCCAACAGCCTTACGTGAACCGTCTGCCCCTCCGCGTAGATCTCCGTGTGGCGCGGATCGCGCTCGACCAGCGATAGAAGCTGGCCGGCCACCTCCACATCGTACTCGACGACACTTCCCAGATAAGAAGTGCGCCGAACGGTCCCCGTGACCTGCGCCTGGGCCGCGTTGATCTCCATGGCTTCAGGGCGCACGACCAGGGTCACCGAATCGCCCGGACGGAACACCTCTTCCGTCGTCGGCGCCCGCAAGAGCGCGCCCAAAGCATCGGCCACCAGGGTGCCGTCCTCGCGACCGCGCACGGTCGCTTCGATGAAGTTCGCCCGGCCGATGAAATCCGCGACGAAGCGGGTGCGCGGCCGGCGATACACCTCGACCGGCGAGCCGATCTGTTCGACCTTGCCCTGATTCATCACCACGATGCGATCCGAGAGGGTCATCGCCTCTGTCTGGTCGTGCGTAACGTAGACGCTGGTGATGCCGAGCCGGCGCTGGATGCGCCGGATCTCGGTGCGCATCTGTTCGCGCAGCTTGGCATCCAGGTTCGACAGCGGCTCGTCCATCAACAGCACTTTGGGTTCCATGACGAGCGCGCGCGCCAGCGCCACGCGCTGCTGTTGGCCGCCCGAAAGCTGGTTCGGCGCGCGATTCTCCAGGCCGGTCAGCTCGATCAGCTCCAACACCTGGGCCACCCGGCGCTTGATCTCGCTCTGGGGCCGACGTTGGACGTTCAGGCCGTAGGCGATGTTCTCGAACACGTTCAAGTGCGGAAAGATCGCGTACGACTGAAAGACCATAGACATATCGCGCTTGTGGGGCGGCAGATCGTTGATCGGCCGGCCATCCAGCACGATCTGGCCGGCGGTCGGAAACTCGAAGCCGGCGATCAGGCGCAGGGTGGTCGTCTTGCCGCAGCCCGACGGGCCGAGCAGCGTCACCAGCTCGCCCCGCTCGATGTTGAGCGACACGCCGTCCACGGCGGTCACCTCGCCCGATCCGCCCCGGCCGACAAATTTCTTTACGACCTTATCGAGTACCAGATACATCCTTCTCTCCGTCAATGACAGTGCGCGACGGCACGTTTCTCACGCTCCGATCGTCAGATCCACCTCGCCCCGGCCGCCCAACAGCCGGCGCGTGACGAAGTAGAGCACGCCGATGGCGATCAGCACCACGACGATGATGACCGTCGAGTAACCGGCCGCGATGCTCACCCCGCCCTGCTCCCATTCGCTGAGGATCGAGGCGGTGACGATGCGCCAGCGCGCGCTGACCAGGAAGATGATCGCGGAAAGGCTGGTCATGTGGCGGGTGAAGCTGAAGATCAGGCCGGCCAACAGCGCGGGCAAGATCAGGGGCAGGGTGACGTGGCGGAAGGTATACTGCGCATCGGCGCCCAGGATGCCGGAAGCCTCCTCGATGCTGGGGTCAATCTGTTGCAGGGCCGCGACGCCGGCGCGTACCGAGGCCGGCAAGCTGCGCACCACAAAGGCCGCGATAATGATGAACGGCGTGCCGACCAGGGCCAGCGGCCGGCCCACGAAGCAGAGCGCGGCGATCAGGGCCACCAGCGCGGCGGTCAACGGAGCCTGCAGGTTCAACGGACGGCGGCCGGCCGTCCCGCGGCCCAGGCCCTGCCAGAGCGGATCGGCCACGATCAGCACCGAAAAGAAGGTATAGATGATCGCGGTCAACGGCGGCGGCGTCTGGAAGAAGACCGCGACATGATCGGAGATCTGAAACAGGGCATTGCTCCAGAAGCCGCGCTCGATGCTCCGGCTGAAGACGGCGATCGGCTGGGCAATGAACTCGATCCAGTTGTACATCATCAGGTAGAAGCCCATGCCGAACAGGAGCCATACCGACCTGGGCATGCGGCGCAAGCCGATCACCGTCCGCCCGCGTCGCAGGCTCCAGATCAGCGCGCCGAGCGCCAACAGCCAGTAAAGGAAAGCCACCAGATACATCGCCATGGCTTCGCCGAACTGATTGAACAACGCGGTCAAGCCGACGCCCACGACCGTGCCCCCCACCAGCGCGGCGATCCGGGCCAGCTCCTGCCGGCGTTTGACGGCGGGCCGCGGAACCGGATCAAGGGGAACCTCTGCTCCCCGGCCGACCTCGGGCTCCGCCCATTCGGATACCGGCAAGGCCGTTGCCGTCAGATAGAAAGCCAGGAAGCCGTAGAGGAGGGCCACCACAAACCAGGGCACCGTGTTGAAGGCCAGGACGAATCCGATGCCCAGGATGGTGCCGGGCACCGCGCCGCCCAGGTTGGAGACGAAATCCACCGCGTCCTTGCCGCTGAAGCGCTTGCGCACCACCAGGAAGGCGATCACCATGCCGGTGAGGCCGGCGAGCGGCGTGGCGAACGCGCTCAGGAAGGTCGTGTCGAGCATGGACTCAACCCCGCGCGTGAGCAACAGCCCCCACCAGCGCAGGGTCGGTCGGAAGTTCACGCCCCACGCTTCGGCAAACGAGCCGTAGACGATCGCCAGGTAAAGGATCACGATCAGCGCGCAGGTCAGGGCCGTGATGGTGATGAAAATGGTGCGGATCACCGGCTCGCGCACCACGATGTGGCCGCCGGTCGGCTTGCCCGTGACCGAGACATAGGAGCGTCGGGTCACATAGTAACGCTGCACCAGGAAGACGGCCAGTGTGGGCAGGAGCAGGACGAACGCCAGCGCGGACGCTTTCTGATAATCGTATTCGCCGGCCACCGCCAGGAAGATCTGGGCCGAGAGCACCGTGACGTTGCCCGAAATGAAGAGCGGATTGCCCAGGTCGGCCAGCGATTCGACGAAGAGCAGGAGGAACGACCCGGCGATGCCCGGGATCAGCAGCGGCAGGGTGACGGTGCGGAAGATGTGGAACTTGCCCGCGCCCAGGCTATGCGCGGCCTCCTCCATGCTCGGATCCAGGCGCTCCAACATGGCGCGGATGATCAGATAAGCGACCGAGAAGAACGTGATGATCTGGACGAAAACCAGGCCGTCCATGCCGTAGATGTCGTTGGAGCCCGGTGGGAACTGCATGCCGAGCAGCTTGTGCGAGATCAGGCCGTTGCGGCCGAAGAGCAGGATCGTGCTCAGCGCCAGTGCGAAGGGCGGGGATACGGTCGGCACGAGCGCCAGCAGGTGGATGAGCCGGCTCGCCGGCGGATTGCAGCGCACCATAGTGTAGGCAAAAATGAAGCCCAGCGCGGTGCCGCCGATGGCCGTCAACAACCCCATCTCGATGGTGTTCAAGAACACCTGACGCGAATAGGGGCCGTAATACGAATCGAAATAGCGGAGAAAGTACTTCAGGCTCAGCCGCGTGGACCAGGGCCCGGTGGCGTTGGCTTCCACAAAGCCGTTGGCGGTGCCGCGATAGAGGGGGAAGATGACGAAGATGAACAGAAAGAGCCCGCAGTAGAGCAGGCTGATCATCAACACCGGATCGCGGCCGATCAGGGCAAACTCACGGTAGCGGCGGCGGAGGCCGGCGATCAAAGATCGCCCAGGGGCAGTCGCTTCGTTCACGCCGATCCTCTTTGGGGTTGGGAGTCCGAGTCGAAACGTGCCTGGCGCCCGACGGGCGCCAGGCACGCGCTGGGCACTACTTCAGGTCTTTGGCCGCGGCGATTTCGTTGGTGAACTTATCCACGAAGGCTTTCTTGTTCTCGCCGGCCCACTGGAAGTTGTAGTCAATCAGCTTGACCTGAAGCAGTTCGGGATGGGAGAGCTGCACGCCCTGCACGGTGGGCGCCTGATAGGCCTTGTACTTCGGGCCGAGCGCCTGCGCCTCGGCGGTCAACGCCCAGTCGAACCACAGTTTGGCCGCGTTCGGGTGCTTAGCGCCCTTCAGGATCGCCTGGCCGCCGATCTCATAGCCGGTGCCCTCCTGAGGGAAGGTCAGTTCGAGGGGCAGCTTGTTGTTCTCGATCTCGTTGACGGTATCATGCGAGAAGACGATGGCCACGGCTGCCTCGCCCTGGCCGACGAACTTGGCCGGCGCCGCGCCGCTCTTGGTGAACTGGCGCACCTGCGCCGCGTACTTCTTGATGTACTCCCAGCCGGCCTGCTCTCCGCGCAGTTGCAAGATGGTGGCCAGCGCGGTGTAGGATGTGCCCGAGGTAGACGGGTGCGCCACCATGATCTGGCCCTTGAACTCCGGCTTCAGCAGATCATCCCACGAAGTGGGCGCCTTGACGCCCGGATGAGCAGCCAGCCAGTTCTTGTTGGTGGCAAAGCCCAGGGAGCCGATGTAGATGCCGGCCCACGTATTGTCCTTGTCTTTGAACTTGTTTTGATCGAGGAGGTTCTTGAAGTTGGGGGAATTGTAGGCCTCCAGCAGGCCATCCTTCTTGGCGGCGATGAAGCTGTCAATCGGGCCGCCCCACCAGATGTCGAACTGCGGATTCGCCTTTTCGGCCTGGATGCGGGCCAGTGCCTCGCCGCTGGACATGCGCACATAGTTCACGGTGATGCCGTACTTCTTCTCGAACTCCTGCTTCATGCCCTGACACCACTCTTCTTGCGGTGTACAGAGCACGTTGAGCTCCTTGTCCTTCGGGGCCACAGGCGTGCAGCCGAACAGGCCGACCACCATGCTGGCCATGACCAGCAAGGCCAATACCATCCAGCTTCTTTGCTTCATAATGGTTCCTCCTTGGTGGAAATGAAGATGTAAACAATGAGGTAGCCAACCAATGCCACGTCCGTAGGGACGACGCATGCGTCGCCCCTACGGCCCCGCCCGATCGTAAACGGTCGGGCTACGACGTGGACGCCCCGTGAACGGGGCTAGTTCAGGCCCCATGAGGGACCTTCCACCTCGTAGCCGGACGGTTCCACCTCGTAGCCGGACGGCTTCAGCCTCCGGCGGCCTTAACGGCGAACGTGACATGCCGATCTCACCGGACGCCGACGTCCCTAAGATAGCATATTCCGACAGGCATGTCAACTATGTCACTCGCCCGAC
>JBBIKA010000236.1:0-6130 GCA_037445695.1 Chloroflexota bacterium | reverse complement strand
GCCCCCGTGGCCGGCTCCGGCGCGGCGGCCCCGCCAGGGCCCTCGCCGGAGCCGGCGCCTCCGCCGATCACCGTCAGCCGCCCGGCGGCCGCCGCGCTGCCGACCATCGTGGTGCGGGTGGATCTGGCCCGGCTCGACGATCTGATGCAGATGGTCGGCGAGCTGGTGATCAGCCGGGCGCGGCTGGAAGACAACCTGCGCCAGATGGAACCGATCGCGGCCACCATCCCGCAATGGCACGCGTTGCAAGAGACCAACCTGGCCATGGAGCGCCAGTTGCGCGACCTGCGCGAAGGCGTCATGCGTCTGCGCCTGGTGCCCATCGGCGAAGCGTTCGAGCGGATGCAGTTCGCGGTGCGCGATCTGGCGCGCGACAGCGGCAAATCGGTCGCCTTGAGCCTGAGTGGTCAGACGACCGAGATAGACAAGTACGTGGTCGAACGGATGCTCGATCCGCTGATGCATCTGGTCCGCAACGCGGTGAGCCATGGCCTGGAGACGCCGGCCGAGCGGGTGGCCGCGGGCAAGCCACCCCAGGGGCGGTTGGTGCTGCGCGCCGCGACGGCCGGCGATGCGGTCGTGATCGAGATCGAGGACGACGGCCGCGGCATGGATGCCGGGCAGATCGCCGCCCGCGCGCGGACGGCCGGCCTGATCGCCCCCGACGCCGAGCTGGACATGGCCGGGCTGCTCGATGTGATCTGCGCGCCGGGCTTCTCGACCCGCGACGAGGCCGACCTGGCCAGCGGCCGTGGGGTAGGCATGACGGTCGTGCGCGACACGGTGCAGGAGCTGGGTGGAACCCTGACGCTGTGGACCGAACCCGGCCGCGGCACCCGCTTCACCATCGAGTTGCCCCTGACGCTGGCCATCGTAGACGCGTTGATCGTGTCGGCCGGCGGCCAGACCTTCGCCATGCCGCAACCGGCCGTGCGCGAGGTGCTCGAAGTCCAGCCGACGGCCCTCACGGCCATCGAGAACAACGAGTTGATCGCCCACCGCGGCGGCGTCTTGCCGGTGATCCGCCTGGCGCGGCTTTTCAATCTGCCCGATGAGCCCGGCCGCACGCTCTATCTGCTCGTCATCGGCGCGGGCCTGAACGCGATCGGCGTGGCGGTCAACCGGATCCTGGGCCAACGCGAGATCGTGGTGCGCGCCGTCGCCGACCCGCTGGTGCGTGTGCCGGGGATCGCCGGCGCGACCGAGCTGGGGGACGGCCGCGTGGTGCTGATCCTGGATGCGCAGGCGCTCGCGCGCCTGCACCGCGAGACGGTCGGACGCGGGAGGCCGTAATGGCCAAGCTGTTTTCGTCCATTGTCGGCTCCTCTCTCCGCCGCATGGAGGTTGCCAATGCCCGCTAACGGAACGAATTCGGAACCCTACATCTTGTTCGAGCTGGCCGGCACGACCTACGGCGTGCGCAGTCAGGTCGTGCAACAGATGGAGATGATCGAACATATCACGCCGGTGCCCAATGCGCCGGACTTCGTCGAAGGGGTGGTTTTTCTGCGCGGCCAGGTGATCCCGGCCATCAACCTGCGCAGGCGGTTCGGCTTTCCGAAGGTCCCCTACGACCTGCGCACGCGCCTGATCGTCGTGCGCACCGGGGGCCGCACCGTGGGCCTGATCGTGGACAGCGCACGCGAATTCGTGCCGCTTGACCCGGCAACGATCCAGCCGCCGCCGGAGGGGGTTGCCGGCCTGAGCGGACACTACCTTGCCGGCATCGCCACCCTGGGAGAGCGCCTGGTCTTGATCCTGGATCCAGACGCCGCGATCGGCCAGGAAGCCGGGCTGACGAGTCCGGCCTGATTCTTTGGTGAAGGAGGACACCCTTATGCCGCTCTTTTCCCGCAGTTCTAACGATCGCGCGGCCGAGATCGCGCTGGTGCGCGAACAACTCGCCTTGATCGGCCGCAACGCCGACGAGGTCACCCGTGTTACCGACCAGGTGATGGAGGGCGCCGCCGCACAGAGCCGTTCCCTCGATGACCTGGTCAGCGGCGTCAACGAAATGGCCGCCTCGCTCAAGGAGACCGCCGGCCAGGCCGAATCCATCGCCACATCTACCGAAGAGCTGGTCTCTTCGATCAACGAAATGGCCGCCTCGACCGAACAGGTGACGGGCAACAGCGAGACGTTGGCCGCGGCGGTCAATCAGACGGCCGCCTCGATCCAACAGATCACCGCGGCCATCCAGAACATCTCCGGTTCGGCCCAGGAGATGGCCACCTCGGCCACCGAGATGACCGGCGCCCTGACCGAGATCTCGGCTTCGATCAAAGGGGTGGGCGCCGAGGCCGAAACGCTGAGCAGCGCGGTGACCGAGACCGCAGCCGCCATCGAAGAGACGACCCGTTCGATCCAGAGCGTGGCCGCCAATACCGATGAGCTGACGCACGCGGCCGAGGAGACCTCTTCCGCGATCAACCAGATGGCCGCCTCGATCGAAGAGGTGTCGGCCACGGCCGAAAACCTGGCGGCCTCGGTGGAGGAAACGGCCACCACCATCGAACAGATGCAACGCTCGATCCAGGGCGTGGCCCAAAACGCCGGTCGCATCAGCGATGCGGCCGCCGCCAGCGCCACCAGCGCCGCCCAGCTAGATCGTTCCATCCGTTCGGTGGCGGCCCTTGCCCGCCAGGCCGACGAAACCACGCGGCGCATTGCGCGCGATGCGGCCGAGGGCGGCGCCACCACTGAGAAGGCCATCCAGGGCATGGTTCGCGTGCGGGATGCCATGAGCCAGTCGGCCACGGTGATCCGCGAGATGGGCCGGCGCTCCAGCGAGATCGGCAGCATCGTGGACACCATCAACCTGATCGCCGAGCGCACGAACCTGCTCTCGCTGAACGCCTCCATCGAGGCCGCGCGCGCCGGCGAGGCCGGCCGCGGCTTCGCGGTCGTCGCCGAGGAGATCCGCAACCTGGCCGATCGCTCGGCCAAGGCCACGGCCGACATCAGCGCCATCATCAAGTCGCTGCAAGAGATCGCCAACGAGGCGGTCGCCTCGTCGAACGAAGGGTTGCGCGTGGCCGACGAGGGCAGCCGGCTATCGGAAGACGGCCTGGTCGCGCTGCGCAAGATCATGGCCGGCATCGAAGAGACGGCCCAGGTCGTCTCGCAGATCTCCCGCGCCACCGAAGAGCAGCTTGCCGCCGGCCAGAATGTGGTCAACCAGGTCAACGCGACCGCCGAACAGGCCCGCCAGGTGTCGGCGGCCACGGCCGAGCAGAGCAAATCCATCGCGAACATCGTCCAGGCGGTCACCCAGATGCGCAAGATCAGCCAACAGGTGACGCAGGCGATGGGTGAGCAGGGCCGGGCTGCGCGCGACATCATCAAAGCCGCCCAGAACACGCTTTCGCTGGCCGCGCAGATCCGCAAGGCGATGGCCGAACAGGCCACGAGCGCCTCCCAGATCAACCAGGCCGTGGAGTCCATCCGCCGCGGGACCGCCAACACCGCGCGCGCGGTGGGCGAACAGATCACGGCTGTGGACCAGGTGGCTAAGGAGGCCGATCGCCTGACGCGGCTCATCACCAGCGTGACCCGGGCCATCAACGAGCAGGCGACGGGCGCCGGCCAGATCGCCACCGCGGTGGAGAGCATGCGCCGCCAGGCCGATCAGGTGGCCAAGGCGATGGCCGAGCAAAGCCGCGCCGGCCGGGACATGACGGCGGCCGTGCAAAACGTCGCGAAGCAGATCGGCCTGATCACCCGCGCCAACCGCGAGCACTCGACCGTGGCCGGTCAGCTCCTCAACGGCCTGAACGACATCCGCCGCGTGGCCGAGCGCAACGCGCAAGGGGTGAAGGAGACCCGCCGCGCCATCGCGAGCTTGCTGGAGCAAGTACAAGCCATTGCCGGCAATATGGACAGATTGGGGCGAAGGGGGTAAAATATCCGGCAATCAAGTCTCATAGGAGCATTGCATGGCTCCATCGGACAGCGATCTCGGCATCTTTACGACCGATGAGCGGCTGATCGTGCGTTCGTGGGACGATTGGCTGGCGGAGACCACGGGGATTCCGGCGGAGGAGGCGGTGGGCCGTCCCCTCACCGCGCTGATCCCCGACCTGGAGGCGCGACGCCTGCTCGGCCGCTTCCGGCGGGTGATCAGTCAGGGCACGGTGGAAGTGCTGGCGCCGGCCTTTCATCACTACCTGATCCCCTGTGCCCCGCGCAGGCCATCGTCGCGCTTCGACCACATGCAACAGCGGGTGACCATCGCGCCGCTGCGCGAGGACATGCGCGTCATCGGTGTCATGGTGACCGTCGAAGACGTGACCGCGCGACTGGAGCGCGAACGAGAGCTGGCCGAGGCGCTGAACAGCCCGGACGAGCGCACGCGCTTGCGCGCCGCCGAGGCGCTGGCGGCGGAAGCCGAGCAGGCGGAGCCCTTGCTGGAAGCGCTCGGCGATGAGAGCTGGCGCGTGCGTCGCGCCGCGGCCGACGGCCTGGCCCGTCGCGCCGGCGACGATACGGTCGCCGCGCTCCTGCGCACCTTGCGCACTCAGCACGATAACCTCAGCGTGCTCAACAGCGCGTTGCAGGTGCTGGCGATGAGCAACGTGGACACGGTGACGCCGCTGATCGGCTTGCTGAGCGACCGGGATGTCAACCTGCGCATCTATGCCGCGCTGGCGCTCGGCCAGCAGAACGATCGGCGGCCCATTCCCGCGCTGATCGCCGCGCTACACGACCCCGACGCCAACGTCCGCTATCACGTCATCGAAGCGTTGGGGCTGTTGCGCGCGGCCGAGGCGGTCCCGGAGCTGATCGCCATCCTCCAGACGGCCGATTTCTTCCTGGCCTTCCCGGCCCTCGACGCGTTGGTGCGGATCGGCGATGTCGCGGCCGCGCCGCACATCGTGCCGCTGCTCACCGATGAGCTATTGGCCCCGCCCGCCGCGGAGGCCTTGGGGCAGATCGGCGACGAGGAGGCGGCGGCGCCGCTGGCCCAGGCGCTCAACGAGGGCCGCGCGCCGGCCACGGTCGTTGCCCGCGCCCTGGCCATGCTCCACGACCGCTATCAAACAGAGTACGGCGAAGGCGCGCACATTGCCGACTTGGTCCGCCGCGCGCTTCGGCCGGCCGGCATGCAGGCCCTGCTCGACGCGTTGGATGCCGCGGCCGCCGATGATCTGCGTCACCTGGCGCTGGTGCTCGGCTGGTTGGAAGGCCCGGCGATAGACCGCAGCCTGACGCGGCTCTTGGGCCATCCGGCCGCGCGCAAAGAAGTGGTGGAAGCGCTCGTGCGCCACGGTGCACGGGTGGTCGAGCTGCTCGTCGAACAGTTGGCCGCGGCCGATTTCGAGACGCGCCAGGCGGCCGTCATCGCCCTGGGCCGCATCAGCGATGCGCGGGCCGTGCCGGCCCTCGTGCGGCTGTTGGAGACCGACCCCGAACTGACCATCGTCACCGCGGGCGCGCTGGCGAAGATCGGCGACCGCCGCGCGTTCGAGGGGCTGCTGGCGCTGATGGGCCATCCCCAGGCCGCGGTGCGCCAGGCCGTCGTTTCGGCGCTGAACTCCCTCGGCCATCCGGACATGGCCCGGCACATGGTTGACCGGCTCCAGGATCCCGATCCGCTGGTGCGCGAATCGGCGGTCAAGATCGCCGGCTATTTCGGCTACGACGAATGCGCCGAGTTGCTGTTGGCCGCGTGCGCCGACCCCGATCTGAACGTGCGCCGGGCCGCGCTGGAGCACATTCCCTTCCTGGAAGATGCTCGCGTGTCCGCCATCTTGGGCAACGCGCTGCGCGACCCGCAGGCTCAGGTGCGCGCGGCGGCGGCCCGGGCCCTGGCCTACACGGAAAGCGCGCTCGCGCTGCCGTTGCTGTTGGCGGCGTTGGACGACCGTGACCCATGGGTGCGCTACTTCGCGGCCCGCTCATTGGGCCGCCATGCCTCGCCCGAAGCGCTGCCGGCCCTGGCCCGCCTCGCCCAAAACGATGCGGCGCGCCATGTGCGCGCCGCGGCCATCGAAGCGCTCGGCCACATCGGCGGGCCGCGCGCGGTGGCGGTGCTGGCGCCGCTGGCCGCGGACGAAGACCGCGATATCGCGCGCGCGGCCCTCGCCGGCCTGGGGCTGGTGAGCCATCCCGACGCGCTGCCGCCCCTGCT
>JBBIKA010000235.1:0-6174 GCA_037445695.1 Chloroflexota bacterium | reverse complement strand
GCGGGCTCAAGCCCGCTCCACAACGACCCCCCGCGCCCGCAAATCGCTCAGCACATGCGCGAAGCACGCCTCATCCGCGGCGACATATTCCGGCGGACAGATGCCTTTGCGGGCGAACCGACCTTCCAGCACCAACCGGGCCACCGCGGTACAGGTGTAGCCGGTCGTGCGCGCCATCGAAGAGATGCCGGTCTGCGGGTCGGTGCGGTCGAAGAGGCGATATTCGTAGCGCCGGTCGCAACCGTCCTCTCGGCCCCACACCGTGGCCTGCAGCGCCGTGAACTCCTCCTCGCCCTCGGCCAGCCGCCACTGTGGGAAAAGCAGCGCCGCGGTCAGGTCAATCGGCCGCACAAGCGCCCCGCGGACGGCGATCGGCTCGGTGTTCAGGAAGCCACTCTCGCGCAGGACGCGCACGTATTCGATGTGGCCGGGATAGCGCAGCGTCTTTTCGACCATGTCCGGCACGGGCGTCGTCCGGAGCAGGGTGCGCAGCCCATCGGTGTTGAACGCCTCCAACGTCCCCACCGGCTCCACCTCGACCAGCTCGGGGTCGGAAAGCGCGGGCTTGATCACGATGGCGCCGTTTTCCATCAGCCGCGCCGGTCGGGTGTACTCCTCCAGCACGTCAATGGGCGAAAAGGGGGCCTTGTATTGCCACGGCCAACTGCGCCGGACGGGCAGTCCGCCGACCAGGCAGCGGAAGCCCGCCACGGCCATCCGAGAGGCGTGGTAGCCCAGGATCATGTTGCTGAGCCCGGGCGCGACGCCGCAATCCACCACCGCGGTGACCCCGCGCGCCTGCGCCAGCGCGTCCAGCGCGAACGGGTCCTCGTCGAAGAAGGAGATGTCCACGACGTTCTTGCCCGCCGCGATGACCGTCTGCAGCGTAGCGAACCCCATGAAGCCGGGCACCGCGCCGATCACCAGATCGGCCGGCTCGATGGCGCGACGGACGGCCTCCGGGTCCGCGAGATCGGCGACGTGAACGACCACGGGATAGCGCGCCGCCAGCGCGGCCAGCCGCCCGCCGTCCACATCAACCGCCACGACCCGCTGCTCGCGACACAGATCCGCAGCGATGGCGCTGCCCACCATCCCCGCGCCGAGGACGACGATGCAGCCGCCGTTCATCGGGCCATCCATCCGCCGTCCACGCAGACGATCGTGCCGTGCATGTAATCGGACGCGGGCGATGCCAGGAAGACGACCGCGCCCTTGAGGTCGGCCGGCTCGCCCCAGCGGCCGGCCGGGATGCGCGCCAGGATCGCCTCGGCGCGGGCCGGATCGGCGCGGAGCGGCGCGGTGTTATCGGTGGCCATGTAGCCGGGCGCGATGGCGTTGACGTTGATGCCGTGCTTCGCCCATTCGTTCGCCAAGCCGCGCGTGATGCCGGCCACGCCGCTCTTGGCCGCGGTGTAGGACGGCACCAGGATGCCGCCCTGGAACGACAACATCGAGGCGACATTGATGATCTTGCCGCCGCCCTGTTTCACCATCACGCGCGCAGCCGCCTGCGACAGGAAAAAGACCGCCTTCAGGTTGATCTGGATCACGTCATCCCAGTCGGCCTCGCTGAACTCCAGCGCGGGCGCGCGGCGAATGATGCCCGCGTTGTTGACCAGGATGTCCAGCCGACCCATCTCGGCCACGACCTGGTCCACGATCGCGTTGAGGTCGGCCACGGTCGCCTCACGCAGGTCACAACAGACCTGATGAAAGCGCCGGCCCAGCGCCTTCACCGCTTCGCCGGTCTCATTGCCGCTGCACCGGTACAGCCCCACGATGTCGGCGCCGGCCTCGGCCAGCCCCAGGGCCATCGCCTGCCCCAAGCCCCGCGCCGCGCCCGTCACCAGCGCCACGCGGCCGTCCAAACGAAACAAATCGAGAATCACATCCTCCTCCTCAATCCCCAATCCCTACTCCCCCTCCCTCAATGCCCCAACGCCTTCAGCATCGGCACCGTGCGCGCCACCCAGGCCAACGCCGGATCATCGGCCGTAGCCTGCACGCGCTGGTTGCCCGCCAGGAACCAGAGGAAATAGCTGGTGTAGCCGGGCGCGCTGTTGGTCGTGTGATAGCCGTTCGGCGCCATCAGGATGGTATTGTCGCGTACGATATAGCCGGTGTCCACTTCGCGGTTGTAATAACGCACCATGCCGAAGCCGTCCGGCGGGTTGACCTTGAAGAAATACATCTCCTCGTGGTACGCCTCGCGCGGCAGGTCGTCTACCTCGTGCTTGTGCGGCGGATAGGTGCTCCAGTTGCCCGACGGCGTGTAGGTCTCGCCGACGATCAGCCGGGCCGCGGGCAGATCGGGCTGGCCGGCCAGGGTCAAGATCTGATGGTAGCTGCGCGTAAAGTTGGCCGCGCCCCACGTGCCCGTGGTGACCTTCTCCGGGCCGATGACATAGGCCGCGGTCTTCAGGTCGCTCGGCGCGCTGGGCAGGCCGACCTCGAGCCGCGTGAGTGCGGTGATGGTGTAGTGCGCGCCGCAGGGGATGTAAACCGAGTGCGGCTTGCCGGCGAAGACATTGGGCCGGCCACCGACGTTCTTGAACTCCTGGCCGTCCACCACGAAGTTGGCCTTGCCGCCCAGGATGACGGCCAACGCCTCGCGGTCGGCCGTTTCGGCGCGATAGCTCTCGCCGGGGCTCAGAACGAGCAGGCTGAAGTCCAACAGTTTGCACGGATTGACCGGCAACCGGTTCAGCCCCGGCGCCGTAGGCACCGATGTAAAGTAAGTCATGGCGAGCATCTCCTTTCGGCGAATTGACTATGCCGACTTTGCGGCTATTGAGTTTGATTGTATCATAACTTCCCGGAGCCAGATATGAACTTGATCACCATCGAACATGTCTACAAACAATTCGGCGAACATCCCCTGTTGGAAGACGTCAACCTGCTCATCAACCGCGAGGACCGCATCGGCCTGATCGGCGTCAACGGCAGCGGGAAGAGCACGCTGCTGCGCATGATCGCCGGCCTGGAGCCGGCCGACGCCGGCCAGATCACCATCTGGGGCGGCGTGCGCATCCACTATCTGCCGCAAGAGCCGGTCCTCGACGAATCTCTCTCGGTGCTCGACCTCCTCTTCCGCAGCGATTCACCGCGCATGCAGCTCGTGCGCGCGTACGAAGAGGCCGCCGGCCAGCTCGAACGCGACCCCAACGATCCGCGCAGCCAGGAGCGCTTCGCCCATCTCAGCGCCGAGATGACCCGGCTGAACGGCTGGGCGGCCGAGACGAGCGCCAAGACCATCCTCGCCCGTCTGGGAATCTCCGACTTCGCCATGCCGGTCGCCGCGCTCAGCGGCGGGATGCGCAAGCGCCTGGCGCTGGCGCGGGTGCTGCTGGACGTCGAAGATGCCGCGGCCGACGCAACGGCCCATCTGCTGATCCTGGACGAACCCACGAATCACGTGGACGCGGACACGATTGACTGGCTGGAGCAGTACCTGCTGGCCGCGCCGGCCGCGCTCCTCATGGTCACCCACGATCGCTATTTCCTGAACCGGGCGGTCAACCGCATCGTGGAGCTGGACCGCCGCCAACTGATCAGCTATCCGGGCAACTACACGCGCTACCTGGAACAGTCGGCCGAACGACACGAGCGACTGGTCAGGGCGGAAGAGAACCGCCGTCGCACCCTCCGCCGCGAGCTGGAATGGTTGCGCCGCAGTCCGATGGCGCGCGGCACCAAACAGAAAGCCCGCAAGCAGCGCGTCGCCGAACTCCAGCAGCTCCGCTATGATAGCCGGGAAGAACGCGTGGCGATCCGCCTGGCCGGCCGTCGGCTGGGCAAGAAGGTGCTGGCGGCGCGCGGACTGTGCAAGGCCTATGGCAACCTGCAAGTGCTCCGCAACCTCGACTTTGACCTGGCGCCCGGCGACCGGATCGGCATCATCGGGCCGAACGGCGCCGGCAAGAGCACCTTCCTGGACATCCTGGCCGGCGTCCAGACGGCCGATGCCGGCACCGTGACCTGGGGCGATACCGTGCACCTGGGCTACTACGATCAGCGCAACGTGGCCCTCGACGACGACCTGCGGGTCATTGACTTCATCCAGGCCGAGGCCGCGCTGATCCGCGCCGAAGAGCGACGCAAGCCCGCCTGGCTACAGGATGAAGACTCGTTGCACCTGGTGGATGCCGCCCAGATGCTGGAGTGGTTCCTCTTCCCGCGCGCCCAACAGCAGGCCCGCATCGGCTCGCTGAGCGGCGGCGAGCGGCGCCGCCTCTACCTGCTGCGCACGCTGATCCACCGACCCAACGTGCTTCTGCTCGACGAGCCGACCAACGACCTGGACATTCAGACCCTGACGGTGCTGGAGGAATTCCTCGATCACTTCCAGGGCTGCCTGATCGTCGCCAGCCACGACCGCTACTTCCTGGATCGCACGGTGGATCTCCTCTACAGCTTCGAGCCGGGCGGCAGCATGACCGGCCCCTATCCCGCGCCCTACGAGACCTATCGCCAGTTGCGCGAAGCCGAGGCCGCGGCGGCTCCCCGGCCCGGCCCGGCCGAACTCAAGGAAACGCCGCGGCGCAGCACGCCGCGGCCGGCCCCGGTCCGACGACTCACCTGGAAGGAACAGCGCGAGCTCGCCAGCCTCGAAGCGCGCCTGGCGGAGCTGGAGACGCAAAAAGCCGAACTGCAGGCCGCGATCAATGCGTGCGGCAGCGACTACATCCGGCTGGCCGAACTCGCCGACCGGCTGGCCGCGCTGGAAGCCGAAGCCGAGGCCGCAGCCGAACGCTGGCTGGCGCTGGCCGAACTGGCCTCGGCCTCATAGCTAATCCTCGAACGGCCAGATCATGTATAGATTGACCTTCCCCCCGTAATCCGAAGCATAAAGGATCCGGTCGCCGTTCCAGCTCCAGGTCGGGTGGCAGTGGGCCGTCTGCGTATGCCACGACGTCTTATGGTTGCAAAGCACCTTCAGCGTGGCCGGCTCCCGTGAGATGTCAATCAGCACCAGGTCGTCCACGTCGTCGCCGACGAGCAACGTGTTGTCGGGGTTGGCATGGTAGTGATTGCAGTAGAACGGCATCTCGATGCGCTTCACCACATTGCCGTTCCGGTCGGCCAGCCCGACAAACGGTGTCATGACGTTCTGGTTGACCGGCACCTCGGTCGCCACGGCCTGGGTGCGGCTCGAGGTGATGGTGCCGTCGTGGCCCGGGCCGCGATCGTCGAAGAAGAGATAGCCGTCCTGCGTCCAGAACTCGTGGCCCACCGAATCCTGCTCATCCTGGCGGAAGCACGGCTTCGCCTCGCGCGCCACGAAATCCAACAGCCAGATGCGCTGGGTCACCAGGTTCCACGGCCCCTCGTGACAGTACGATCCGATGGTGGGATCGTCGGGGCAGAACTGGAAGTGGCCGACCCAGTGCGTATCCTTGAACACATCGAACCAACCGGAGCCGTCCAGGTAGGCCACTGTGATCCGGCCGTCCTTGATGCGATAAAACGACTCCTTGAAGCCGCTATAGTTCGGCCCGCGCGGCACATTGACGTTCTCGTTGCGGCAGAAAGCCACATAGCGGCGGTTACAGGCGATGGACGGCGCGCCCAGGCTGTAGTTGCCCGTCTCCTCGTAGATCACGGTCGTCTTGCCGGTGGCCGGTTCGAGCTTCTTCAGCAGGTTGCCGGTCTTATAGACGATGATCTCGCTGTCGGGCGTCTTCGTGCACGCCACGACCGGCTGCGCTTCGTCGGTCAGTTGCACGATCTCGCCCGTGTCCAGGTTCATGCGGAACAGGTTGTAGAGCGGTTCCTCGTGCGGCAGTTTATCCTCGCCCGCCGCGCGATCCGACTTGAAGATGATCTCGTTCTTGCGGCTGTCGAACGAATTCTCGGTGAAATACAGATGATAGTTGTTGCCCGTAGACGTCAGCTTGAGCACGCGACGTCCGGTCTTCTCGTCTCGGAATTCCTGCATTTCCGAGCGCCAGGTGTCTCCGATCATGATAGGTACTCCGTATAATGAATTGGGGCTCTCCGGCTTCTGACGGGACAAGAGGCCTTTCGGCAATTCTGGATGCAGTGGGGCCCCCCACCCCTGACCCCGCCCCCCACAAGCGGGGGCGGGGAATTCCTTGAAGGGGGTATTTTGGCCGCCGAAGGCGGCCAAAATACCCCGCTATTCGCCTCGCCCCTTCTCCGCTTGGCGGG
>JBBIKA010000234.1:1587-6436 GCA_037445695.1 Chloroflexota bacterium | reverse complement strand
GCTCGCTGTTCACATACCGGTGGTGTTGGGCTTGCCGCCAGTTGGGCAGGTTGCGCACGTCATGCGGGCCGCGGTCGGGCGGCGGGCCCGGCAGGGGGTCGTCGGCCCGATGCATCTCCCAATAGCACTGGCCGGCGTGATTGTGCTCGTGGTCAATGATGAAGCCGGCATCGTCCATCATCGGCTTGACCCACCCCATGCAGTGCTCGCAGTAGTCGTGGTAGGCGGCCAGGCCGCGCTGGATCAGATGGCCCTTCGAGGGACAGGCGAACATGTCAATGCGGAAGTAGTCCTCCCCGCGGTCGAAGGTGTAACCGGCCTCTTCCATCGCCAACGTGTGGCCCCAATACTCCTCCATGCCGTCGAAGCCTTTGGCCTCGATCAGCGCGCGGGCGTGACGCTGCGAATCTTGCGAGATGGCGCGCAGCCAGTAATCGCGCACCGCCTCCTCGCCGTAGTTGCGCCGCAGATACTCGAAGGTCCAGTCGTAATAGCCGATGAAATCCTGTACGCCGATCATGCGTCACCTCCGTCCAGGCTGAAGACCTGATGACAGGTTCCGCCCCCGCCTTCCAGCGCGAAGCGCATGCCGGCTTGCTCCGCGATGGCCGTGGAAACGTAGTGGCAATGCTCGCAGTAGTAGGGGACGATCTCCCGGCCGGCGTTGCGCAGCCACCGGATGGCCGGGCAATCGCGCACGTCCAGCTCGACTCCCTGATCCGTCAGGTCAACCCGCACGTCGCCGCCCGGCTCGTGAGCGAAGTAATCGGCCCAGTAGCGGCGCACCTCCTCCAGGCCGCCGCTGCGAAAGCGCGCCGCGACATCGGCATGGTACTCACGCGCCATGGTCGTCCAGTAGTCAATCAACGCGTCCTTGCCGTAGGTGTCGTGAATGAAACGAAAGGTCGCGTTGATCGCAAAATAGAAATCGCCTGCGGACATCTTGACCTCCGAATGGATCTCTTATCGGTTGAGCAAGCGCGGATCGAGAGCGTCGCGCAGCGCATCGCCGAGAAAATTGATGGAGAGCACCACGAGCGTGATCAGCAGGCCGGGCGGCAGCCAGAGCCACGGCATGCTCTCCAGCACGGTAATGGACTGGGCGTTCGTCAGCATGTTGCCCCAGGTGGGCGTGGGCATCCGCACGCCCAGCCCCAGGAAGCTGAGGCCGGCCTCGCTCAGGATCGCGCCGGCAATCATGAAGGTGCCGGCGACGATGATGGGCGCCACCACGTTGGGCAGGATGTGGCGAAACATGATGCGCAGCGGCGACGCGCCCACGCAGCGGCTGGCAAGCACGAAGTCCCGCTCGCGCACGCTCAGCGTCTCGCCCCGCACCAGGCGACACGTGCCGGTCCAACCGAAGATACCGATGACGAACATGATGTTGAAGATGCTCGGTCCCAACACCGCCACCAGGGTGATGATCATGATGAAGGTGGGGATCGTCATCACGACTTCGGTCAGGCGCTGAAGCCAGAAATCCACCCAGCGGCCGCTGAACCCGCTGATCAGGCCGAGCACCGTGCCGATGGTCACCGCGATGCCGGCGGCCACCAGCCCGACCGACATAGACACCCGGCCGCCCCAGATCAGGCGGCTGAGCACGTCGCGGCCCGCGTAATCGGTGCCCAGCAGATGGTCGGCCGAGGGCGGCTTTTTGATCGCGGTCACATCCACCTCGACCGGGTCGTGGGGCGCGATGAGCGGAGCGGCGATAGATGTCAGCGCGAGGGTCAAGAGGATCACGGCGCCCACCACGGCCATCCGATGGCGCAGGAAACGTCGCACGCGACGGCGCATCGGCGTATCGCGCTGCGCGCTCAGGCGGGTGAGCTGTTCATCGGCGCTTGCGTTGTTCGGATCGTGCATCATGGTCGCCGCCTCGTCAGGAATAGCGGATGCGTGGATCGGCCACGGCATAAAGGATATCGGCCAACAGGTTGCTGAGCAGGACCAGGCTGGAGCCGATCAGGGCGATGCCCATCAGGGTGGGGTAGTCGCGCATGTTGACCGAAGAAACGGCGAGCTGGCCCATCCCCGGCCAGGAGAAGATCCATTCGATGATGAACGCGCCGCCGAAAAGGCCGGGGATGCTCAGCGAAAGGATGGTGATCATCGAAATCAGGGCGTTGCGAAAGCCGTGTCGCCACAGCACCACGCGCTCAGAAAGGCCCTTGGCCCGGGCCGTGGTCATGTAATCCTGGCCCAGCACCTCCAGGACGGCCGAGCGAGTGTAGCGCAGGAAGCCGGCGATCCGCTCCAGGCCCAGCGCGGTGGCGGGCAGGATCAGATGGCGCAGGAAGTCGAGCCACCGGTTCGGCGCGTCCGGATCGTGCATGCCCTGCACCGGAAAGATCCCCAGCCGCACCGAAAAAACGTAGATGATGCCCAGGGCAAAGAAAAAGGCGGGGATCGAGACGGCCACGAACGCGAAAAAGGTCAACAGGTAGTCCAGCGCCGAGTATTGGCGCAGCGCGGAATAAACGCCGAGCGGCACGCCCAGGCTGATGGCGAGCAGCATGGCCGAAACGGTCAGGGCCAGGGTCGCCGGCAGGCGGTCGCCGATCTTCTTGAGGACAGGGGTGCTGCTGTTGTAGGCATAGCCCAGATTGCCGCGGGCCGCTTCTTTCAGCCAGATGAGATAGCGGATGTAGACCGGCTTGTTCAAGCCCAGATCCTCCTTCATCTTCTCCAGCACTTCGGGCGCCACGGGCACCGACGGGTCAATCATGGCCGAGATCGGGTCGCCCGGCGCCAGGTTGTAGGCCGCGAAGGTGATCATGGTGATGCCGAGCAAGACCGGGATCGAGATGAGCAGACGTCGGATGATGTATCTGAGCATGATCTGCCTTTCCGCTTTTTCCGTGCCAGGCACTTTGGGAAGCGCCTGGCACGGAAAGGTCATGCGCCTCTACTTCAGCGACCAGGTATGCGGCGCCGTCCAGTTGTAGCCGGAGCCCAACTGGAAGGTGGCGGCGTCCACCTTCGGCCCCATCGTCTGGAACCCCTTGCCGATCCACAGCGGATAGGTCGGCAGGTCGGTGTTGAGGATGCGCGTCATCTCGGTGATCAGCGGCTTGTAGACCGCGGGATCGGCCGTGTTCTGCGCCTTCTCGAACACCTCGTCGAACTTCGGGTTGCAGTACTGGGTCGAATTATACCCCTTCGGGTACTCATAGCCACAACGATGCACCGTGCCGAGAATATCGAGCGGCACCCAGCGCGCCTGGCCGCTGATGATCACGTCGAACTTGCCCTTGCCGTAGAACTCCGCGATGAAGTTGGCGAACTCGATCGGCGTGATCGTGGCCTTGACGCCGACCTTCGCCCACATCTGCTGGACGATCTCATACCAGGTCGGCGGCGTGCCGAGCGCCACGAAGGTGAGCTCCCAGTTCGAGTCCCAGCCGATCTCTTTCAGCAGCGCCTTGGCCTTTTCCGGATCGTAGGGATAGGGCGTCAGGTCCTTGGCGCACAGGTCGCCCAGGCTGGGCGCGACCGCGCAGTTCCACTTCTGCGTCAGGCCGGACGGGTCAACCGCTTTGATCAGGTTGTCCAGATCCAGCGCCTGGATCAACGCCTGGCGGAACTTGGGGTCGCGCATCGGCTTGAACTTCGGCTGTTCGGGCTTATCGGCTTCTTTGTTGCCCGCGTGATAGTTGACGAAGAGGACATTGGGCACGACCGGGTCGAGATAGACGAGCTGGACGCCCGCGATCTTCTTGATGCGGTCCATCTCGGCGACGGGCAGGCCCGCGGCGATGTCTACCTCGCCCTTCTCCAGCGCCAGCAGGCGGGTGTTGGCGTCCGGGATCTTGATGTCGCGAATCACGTCAATCTTCGGCGCGCCGCGGAAGTACTTGGGATTGGCCACGAACTCGATGGATTCATCGCCTTTGAACTCCTTGACGATGAAGGGGCCCGTGCCCGGATACCAGCGCTCGGTGACGAACTTGCTCTTGGTGAAGTCGGCCGGCGCAATGTCCTTGACCACGTGCTCCGGCACGATCGGGATCTGGGTCAGGGCGTGGTTGAAGATCGAGCTGGCGTTGTCGAGCTTGAAGGTCACTTCGTAGTCGCCGTTGGCCGTCACGCCGCTAACACTCGTCGCCTTGCCCTCGTTCACATCCTTGCAGCCGGTGATGACCTTCACGTTCGGATACTGCATCGCGTTGAGGTCTTTCTGGCAGATGTAGTTGAAGGTGAAGACGACATCTTTCGCGGTGAACGGCTTGCCGTCGTGCCATTCCACCCCCTTGCGCAAGGTGAAGGTGTAGGTCTTGCCGTCGGGCGAGATGGTGTATTTCTCGGCGATGTCGGGCTGCAGGTCGAGCTTGGCGTCGTAGAAGATCAGCCGGCTCATGGTCAGGAACATCCACTCGTCAATCTGGCCGCCGGTGATGTGGAACGGGTCGCCGAACTTCCCGATGACGGACTGGGCGCGACGGAGGATCTTCTGGCCGCCGGCAGCCGGCGCAGGGGCTTTGGTCGGCTCAGGCGCTTTGGTCGGCGCGGGGGCCACGGTAGGGGCCGGCGCCTTCGTCGGTTCGGGCGCTTTGGTCGGTTCGGGCGCCTTGGTGGGGGCCGGCTGGGCGGCCGCGCTGGTAGGCGCGGCCGGCGCGGCTGTCGGCGCGGGGCCGCAAGCACTCAGCACCAGGCTGAGCACGATGACCACTGCAAGTAGAACGAAACGGGTGCGGGAGGTTCTCATGGTAGCTCTTGCTCCTTGTTTGCTGATTATGCCGATGCGGACTTTGCTCTCAAACGGTCTGAATGCATGGTGATATGTTGGCCATCCCCTCCTTTCGGCTTGCGGCGCTCCGGCGCCGCTTTTAGCTTGCGGCGC
>JBBIKA010000234.1:0-1487 GCA_037445695.1 Chloroflexota bacterium | reverse complement strand
CACCGGCGCCGCTTTCGGCTTGCGGCGCACCGGCGCCGCTTTTGGCTTGCGGCGCCCCAGCGCCGCTTTCAGCTTGCGGCGCCCCAGCGCCGCTTTCGGCTTGCGGCGCTCCGGCGCCGCTTTTGGCTTGCGGCGCACCGGCGCCGCTTTTCGATCTCAAAGCGAGGACTCGTCCTCGCAAGCCAAAGCGGGGACACGTCCCCGCAATCCCAAAAGCGTATGCCCCTACGATGTCCAGGCGGCCGTGGGCACGATCTTCAGCTTCATGTCCACCAGGTTCGGCCCGCCCGGAGTGCCCACGTAATACGTCAACAGGGTCGTTTCCCGATGAAACGTGATGCTGGCATAGCAATACGACTTACTCTCGTCCGCTTCGACGTAGCGGAAAGCGCGCCACGTCTCGCCGTGATCGCGGCTGATGGCTGCCACGAGCGGAGTGCGCCAGTTGAACCGGCTATGCCAGGGCACGTCGCCGTCTACCGGCGGACAGCTTCGCCGATCGTTGTAGATCATCAGGATGGCGTCGCTGTCGGGCAGGCGAACGGCCGAGGCGGGTGAGATCGGCGCAATGAGTTCGGTCGCCGCGGGCGCGCTCCACGTCTCGCCGTCGTCGTAGGAGCGGCAGGCGTAGATGCGCTGCTTGTCGGTGCGCATCCACATCCACAGGCTGCCGTCGGCGCACTGGACGACGCCCGGTTCGCTGGCGCCGACGGGGCCGGGCAGGTCGAGCCACGTGGCCAGCCGCCGCCAGGTACGACCGTCATCATCCGAGGCGAAGACGGTCGCCTGTGAGTGATACTGCTCGTCAATGCAGCGAAAACACGGATAAAGCACCCGGCCGGTGCGCGTCTGCACCAGACGGTCATTGTTCGCTCCGATGTAGCCTGCCTCCGGCGTCGCCAAGATCGGCGCGCTCCAGGTGCGGCCGTCGTCGGTCGAACGTCGCACGTACATGTGGCAGTCCTGCGACTCGTGGTTCTTGATGGCGAAGCCGAACAGCAGGCCACCGGAGCGCAGGCGCAGGAACGACACGCTCATCACGTTGCATTGGCCGATGTTCTCTTGCAACACGAACGGCGCGCCCCAGCTCAGCCCGCCGTCGTCCGAATGGCGGGCCCAGATCTCGGCCTGCGAGTGGTCCGCGGGCCCGCTGAAACGGCTCCAGGCCATGAGCAGGCGGCCATCGCGCAGCGCGACGATGTCTCCCTCCCCGTTACGCGGGTTGCCCGGCCCGGCCGGGTTGATGATCGTTTCGTACAGCGTCGAAATGGGTTCCATGTGCCTCCGCTCTGTCCCTTATCCCATTGCGAGAAAGCTACCGCTTTGTGAGATTAGATTGTGCACTTTGTCGCATTACCCCCACCCCCCGGCCCCGCCCCCCGCCGGGGGGGGGGGGGGGGGGGGCGGGGTTTTTTGGGGGGGGGGGGGGGCCGCCCCCAGGACCCCACCCCAACCCCCCCCCCCCCGCCGGGGGGGGGGGGGGGGGG
>JBBIKA010000233.1:0-6450 GCA_037445695.1 Chloroflexota bacterium | reverse complement strand
GTATAATACCCCTGCCCGGTTGTCACACCCCCACCATCTTTGCATCCCGGCGTCGGCGCCCTAAGCCCCGGCCCATGCCCAAACGGCCAGTGTCACCCGGAGCTCTAGACTGGGAGAGGAGGTCTCCTCATGCGCGATCTGTCGTTCGTTTCCCTCTTGCACGTAGAGCCAACCTGGCCCGACGTTCCGCGTGTGGCCGTCGCAGAGGCGGATGTCCCGGCTCCGCCCCCAGGCATCACGCTCCGCTCGCCGCCGCCCCTGGAAGCTACATTGGCCCCCCTCTTTGCGCCCCCCGCCGCACAGCTCCTCCTGGCCCGCCAGCATCTCGATACCTACGACCGCTGGTATGCCGACTACGGCGATCTGCAACCGATCTTGCCCGCTCGCCAGGGCACGCTCACCGGCCTGCCGCGTTTCCTGAACGGCCGCCTGGCTGCGCTCCCGGCCGATCTGACGCCCGGGGCCTGGCGGCAAACGGCCGACGAGTGGCTCTTCAGCCGGCCCACCGACTCCGTGCCGGCGCCGGCCTCCTGCCTCTTCGGCGTCGACGCGGCAGCCGCGGCCCGGCCGCAATTCCTGCCCCTCGACGTCGTAATGATCCCCGCAAGCCGCTTTACGACGGCCGGTCCGCGGGCCACGACCGTCCATGTGCGCCTCCAGCAGATGCACGACGGCCGGCCCGTGCTCGGCGGCCGCGTGATCGTGCACATGGCCGATGGGGACCCGCGCTGCTCGGTCTCCAGCGCCTATCTCCCCATTCCTCCCGATCAGTTCAAACATTGCCGGCTGCGGAGCGGAGAAGAGGCGCTGGCCCTGGCGTGGCGCGCGCTGGCGCAACATGCCCTGAACGGCGGCATGGCCGAGCCCGAGGCGCTGGGCTGCTATCTGGCTGTGCTCGACCGCTGGCTGGTGGACGGCCAGGCCGACCTGGCCGATGATGAGTGGTCGGGGGCCGTGCAGCGGGTCGGCCGCGCGCTGGCCGACCTGCTGCGTGGATCCCCGCGGTCGAGCGCAGTCGCGGCCGCCGTGGCCCAACTGGAAGCGACTTTGGCCGGCAGCGGCCCAGGCCAGACGGCCGCGGGCCGCTACGTCCTGGAAGACCTGCGGTCGAAGCTCGACGACAGGCAGGCCGTGAGCTGGCGCGCCGGCCAGATCGTCCCCTATCTGCCCAACCTGCCCGGCGCCACCGACCGGGCCGACCCGTGCTTCGTCCTCCCCTTCGCGGGCGAGTATTACCTGGCCTATCGGATCGAGTTCCTTTCAGAGGCGAACGATCGGGGATGGCGGGTGCATGTCAACGCCGATGCCGACGACACGCGTGGCCATCTCCTGGGCTGGCCCGAGCCGTTGATGGCGCATGTGCTCAGCGTCTTTCGCACTTCGGCCGACGCCCTGAGCAACTCCGCTCAGCCGGTCAACGCGCAGGGCATCAACCTCTCGTTCATGACACCTCGCTGGCACGAGGATGCCGTGCCGGCCGCGCCGATCTGGACGGTGGCCGAGCTCGAACAAAACCCGCGCGGGCTCGATCCCGGACTGATCCAGGATGCCGCCAACGTGGCCTATCACGCCGATCGGTTCTACCGCTATTTCTCGGCGCTGTGTCAGAGCCAGAGCATCAGCGCCATGCTTGAAGATCGGACGCGGCAGCCGGCCTACTTCACCCTGAAAGTCGGCGCGGCAGCCGGCCCCGACCGCTCGCTGAGCACCGGCTTCCTGGCCGCCGCGGCCGCGCCGACGATCGTCCTGCAGAGCGCCGATGAGCTGGCGGTGGGCCTGCGCACCGTGCATCGGCCCGCCGATGACCCCGAAGTGATCTATCACGAGCTGGCCCACGCGCTGATGTGGCTGATGAACTCGGAGCCGTTCGACCTGGCCGCCAGCAGCGTGCCGTTCGGCCGTTCCCTGGTGGAGGGCTACGCCAACTACTACGCCCGTGCCTGCGCGGTGGATGTGGCCGGCGACGCGGCCGATACGCCCTGGGCGCGCGCCTGTTATCGCACAGACGCGTTCGACGATCGGTTCGATCTCTCGCACGACAGCGCGCACGACCCGGCGGGCAATCACCTTCCCGTCCCCAACCTGTATCCGCCGACGGTCGGCCCCGATCCCGACGCCGCCGATCCGCCGACCGCGCAAGCGCTGCAAAGGTATTCGGTCGGCATGATCTGGGCGCGGGCTCTGTGGGAGCTGCGCGCGCAGGACCCCTCGCTGGCCGATCGGCTGGCGCTCAACGCCTACTTCTACATGCCCGGCTGGCTCGCCAGCTTCGAGACCGCGGCCGAAGGGATCCTGGATCAGATGGCTCCCGGCCAGGCGGCGCAGCTCGCGGGCCAGTTCGGCAAGCGCAACATCCTGGCCGGCCGGGGCGTGCAAGCGCTGGTGTTGGCCGGAAACGACGTGCTTGTGGGCACCGATGTCGGCGTGCGGCGCTCGGCCGCGGCCGCCATCGCGTGGGGACCCTGGGAGCGCTTCGCGGCCGGGGAAGGGGTGGCCGCGCTGGCGCACGATCCGGCCTCGGGCCGGACCTTCGCGGCCACCGGCCGCGGCATCTACGCCTGGAACGCGGGCCAGGCGACCTGGCAGGAACACGGCACATGGAAGACGCAGCTGACCCAGGAGACGCCTCTGTGCATGGCGGCCGCCGCGGGCACGGTCTATGTCGGGACCGCGCGGGGGCTCTACGCGCTGTCGGCCACCGCGCCGCAGGGCGATTGGACGCGCTGGGAAGGGGAACAGGCGCTCCAGTTCCTCGTGCGCGATGTGGCTGTGGTTCGCCGGGCCGGAGCCGGCGACGTGAACGAGGACTTGGTCTACGCGGCGACCTTGCGCGAGGCGCGGCGCCGCGCCCTGGCCGTCAACGAGGCCGATCCCGATGGCGTGCAATGGGGCGATGCGGTGGGCTTGGGCCTTCAGGGACAGATGGCCGCGACGACCGCGGTCGCCCTCGAGGGCGGCAAGGCATATCTGGGCACCCTGTGGCATGGCATCTGGCGCCAGGAGAACCTGGCGAACAACGCCGCCTGGGTGCAGATCGCCACCGACGCCGACCTCAACCACACCGCGGTGTTAACTCTGCGCGTGCGCCAGACGGCCGCCGGGCTCGCCGTGCTGGCGGGCACGAGCGCCGGCCTCTTCCTGGGCCGGCCGGCCGGCGGAGGCGGCTGGACCTGGACCGAGATCGTGCTCGCCAACGATAACGCCGCCCACGAAGCGATCACCGCCCTGCTTTTTCTGAGCGACACGATCTGGCTGGTGGGCACGGCCAATCGTGGCCTGTGGCGCATGGAAGAGGCCGGCGGCCAACGCCTGTGGACGCCCTACGGGGATATCGGCCTGTAGCGCAAGCTGCCGCCTTGCGTCGCGGGGTCGGAGAGGACCGGCCCTGCCGGGAGGAGCCATGAAACACAGATTGATTCTCGCAACGATCGTAGCCCTCGCCGCCGCGCTGACCTTCGCCGCGGCGATCGTCGCGGCCGCCGACGCTAGGCCGCAGCCGTCGTGCCCCGCGTACTACGTCGTGCGCTGGGGCGACACCCTGAACAAGATCGCCGCGGCCCACCACACGACCTTGGGCGACCTGCTCCGGCTCAACGCGGACCGGGTGCGCCATCCCGACTTGATCTATGCCGGCCAGATCCTCTGCGTGCCCGCGGAGCGTCGCGTGGCATTGCAGGTCACCTATCACATCAAAGAGGCCGACGCTGAGGCCGGCCCGGCATGGCTGGCGCGCGAGGGCCTGCTGGGACGTACAGCACACTACGCGGTGCAGAGCGTGGCCCTCGTCAGCACCACGCTGGAGATCACCTCGACCTTCGCGGCCTTTCCGCCCGCGCTGATCGGCGTGCGCAACCAGGCCGATGCGAGCACGTATACCCTCTACGTGGTGGGCGATGGCCGCGGCCTGCTTCCCCTGGTTCTGACCGACACGCAAACGTTGACGGCCGTCCTGCCGGTCGAGCCGGCCGCGTGCAACACGCGGCGCTTTTCTCTGCTCGCCGCGGGCCTCAGCGACGTGGCCACCGCTACCTTGCGCATGGAAGCCGGCAACAGCGATCTGCCGTTCGCGCTGACGCGGCTGGCGCGGCAGGAGACGCTGGAGCGGGTGCTGGAATGCATAGACGAAGAGCAGATCGGCTTCGTGATCGCGGCCGCCGGCCCGCGCTATCCCGACACCTATCGCGTGACCATGCGCCTGGAAGGCCACATCGTCGGCCCGCCCGGCGCCACCCGCGCGCTGAGATGTGCGCGCTGGCCGGTGTGGGGGTGGTTCTTCCGCTGGTTGCGTAGCTGGTACGGCTGCTAAAATAGAGCGAAATCCATTTCGCTCTACTTGATCAGGCCGGACGCGGCGATGAGACTCACCGCGATGTTATAGGTGGCGTGCACGATCATGCTGGTGGTCGTATTGGCGCGCCGGCGCACGACCCCCAACGTCAGGCCGATGCCGAAGACGATCGCGGTGGCCAGGGTCAGGCCGTAGGTGCTGTGGAGCAGGGCAAAGAGCGCGGCCGTGAAGATCAGGCCGAAGCGCGGCTGGAGCGCGCCGCGGAACAGGCTTTCTTCGCCCAGCGCGGCCGCCAGGCCCAGGGTGAGGATCCCCAACGGCTGATGGACGAGCGGCCCGAGCAACTGTTCGCTCAGCCGTTCCACATCGGCGTTGTTCATGATGCCGATCTGGGGAAGCCACACTTCGAGCGCGACGACCGCGGCCGCCAGCCCCGCGCCCGCCGCAAAACCCACCAACGCCTGGCCCGCGGTCGGCCGCACGATGGCCAGCCGACGCAACCCGTCGCGCAGGCTGCGCCGCGTCCACCAGCCGACCCCCACCAGCGCCATGAGGGCCATGGCGCATTCTTGCGCCCACAAGGCCGACACCATGTTCGTCGGCGGGGCCTGTTCCAACATATCGGCCAGGTTGCCCAGGCCCGCGCCGAGGGTGGTGAGCAGGTTAACGAAGATCAGCGCAATGAAGGAAAGCGCCACCGCGTGCACCGGGCTGGTGGGCCGGAAGTCGGGCAGGAGACGGCCGGCCAGCCGCCGTACGGCCGGCAACAGCAGCACCACCCCGAAGAGCGAAGGCAACCACATGCCCAGGCCCACGGCCGAGAGCGCGCGAAGATCGAGTCCGACGGGCAACTCCGGCTTGAGCTGCGCGCCCAGCGGGCCGGCGATCAGCCAACCCACCACCCAGGCCGAGACGCCGAAGACGATCAGGCCGCTGTAAAGCAGGATAAGCAGTAGATAGGCCATGGCCGCGCTGGAGAGCCACTTCCGGATCGGCGCGGACTCGACCGATATGGAGGTCGCCATCTCGCTTTCGGCGTGGTTCGCCAGCCACAAGATCATGACGAACGGAGTGAAGAGCAAAACGACATACAGGACTTCCATCGCCATCTCCTTGCGAGATCAAAGAGCGCGCGGCCATGCGCCCCGGCCGACACGACAGGCACGCGCCGCAAGTCAGCGCGCCAGATAGATGAGCGCCACCACCACTCCGATCGTCACCACCACCCAGCGCAACGTGGACGGCTTGATCCGGCCAGCGAGCCGGCCGCCCAACGCGCCGCCGATCAGCGCGCCGCCGGCCATCACCAACGCGGCCGACCACACGACCTGGCCAGAGAAGAGGAAGAGCAGCGCGGCCGCGATGTTGGTGCTGAACGCGATCCCCTGTTTGAGCGCATTGAGGCGGGTCAGGTTGTCTTCCACCGTCAGGCCGAGCACCGCCAGCACGATCACGCTTAGGCCGGCGCCGAAATAGCCGCCGTAGACGGCCGCCAGGCCCACCGGCAGGCTGGCCCAACCCTCGGCCGGCGACCCCGCGTCGTTGCGCGCGGCGCGGCGCTGCAACCACCGGCGCACCGGGTCTTGCACGGCCAACAGCCCGGACGCCAGCAAGATCAGAAAAGGGATCAACTGACGGAAGAGGCGCTCGCCCGTGTTGAGCAGCAGGAGCCCGCCGAGCAGCCCGCCGATGATCCCGGCCGGCACGGCCCACCACAGCCGGCGCATCTGCCCGCGCAGATCGGGCGATTGGGCCAGTGTCGCGCCCAGGTAGCCGGGGCACAACGCCACCGTGTTGGTGACGTTGGCCGCCACTGCAGGCACGCCCACGAAAGTCAGCATGGGAAAAGAGATGAGCGTGCCGCCGCCGGCCAGGGCGTTGACCAGCCCGGCCGCCATGGCCGCCAGTGCAATCCAGATGAAATCCAGACCATTCAGCATTGTCGAGATCGTGTCCTTTCTGCAAACAATCATGCGCGTGCTAACGCTTTGTCGGTCAAAAGTTTGCTTTTTCGGCCGCCTTACCTCTCGCATCCCCATGCCCCCGCTCTCCCCTGAAAGGGGAGAACGGGGGCGCTGAGGAGGGGGTTTGCGGCCGGCTTCGCCGGCCGCAAACCCCATTCCGCCTTCTCCCCGCCCCCGTTTCGCGAAATTTCGCGAAAC
>JBBIKA010000232.1:0-6505 GCA_037445695.1 Chloroflexota bacterium | reverse complement strand
CCGGGCTACCACGCGACGCCCCGTGAACGGGGCTAAAACCATGCCGGCGGGGCGCTCAGCCCGGTTTACCGGGCGCGGCCGGGTAGCCCGGACATTCATGTCCGGGCGGGCCGACATCGCGGCGAGCGCGGCTCGATTACCGGAATAAATTCTTAACATTCATCAAAGTGCCTGGCACGTCTGTTTTTCAGGTTAGGTTAGACCAGCACGCGCCGCAGCGCGCGCTCGGCCAGCGCCTGGATAGCCACCTCTTTGTACTCTGTAGACCAGCGTCGGCCGGTCACCGCGATCATCGTCTCGGCGGCCTTCTGGCCGGCGGCGGCCAGCAAGCTGTCGTCCGGCACCTGGTCCAGCAGCAGCGCCTCCACTTCCGTCAGGCGCCGCGGGCCGGGCATGGCCGCGCCCGGCACAAGCCGAATGTAATCCACCCGGCCCTGGCCGTCCAGGCGGCCGATCGCGGCCATGGCCAGCCGGGAGATGGCCTGCGCGTTGCGCCGGCCCAGCTTGATGAACGCCTGCCGCGCGCCCACGGGCGGCAGGGGGAAGGTGAAGTGGGTCAGCAGCTCGTCGGGCCGGATGCTCGTCCGATTGGCGCCCTGGATGAACGCGCTGACGGCCAGGCTGCGCGTGCCGGCCATGCTTTGCAAATGCGCCACGGCGTCCAGGCACACCAGGGGAGGCACGCCGTCGGCGCAGGCAGCCGCATTGACCACGTTGCCGCCCAACGTGCCCATGTTGCGGATGGCCGGCCCGCCGACCGTCAGGCACGCTTCCACCAGACAGGCAGCCACCTCGCGCAACAGCGGGCTTTCGGCGGCTTCGGTGAAGGTCACCCCCGCGCCGATCACGACCTGATCCCCCCGGCGCTCGATGATCTTCAGCTCTGGCACGCGGCTGATATCCACCAGGCGGTCGAACGGCGGTTTCGCGTGCCGGATGTAGACCAGCACATCGGTGCCGCCGGCCAGCGGTCGGCTCGTCAGGCCCGGTTCAGCCAGAAGCTGGAGCGCCTCGGCAATCGAATGCGCACATACGTAGTCGAATTTGGGCATGTTAGATTCTCGGAGTCGTCATGACGCACCACCCACAACGGTTTTGAACAGTTGAACGCAATCACCATCGGCCAGAGAAACGTTATCCCGGCGGTGGAAACGATTCACGCTGACCAGCGGCCGCCCTTCGTCGGTGGGGATCTGTAGTAGGCGCAGCAGATCGTCAACCGTCGCGCCGTCGGGCAAGCGGACGAACGGCAGCTCCTGCTGCAGCGCGGCCGGCAGTCGCTGCGTAAAGAGCTCGATCCCACCAAAGAAGCGGACCTCAACAGTGATCATCATGAACAGGATAGCATAGAGCACCCGAAAGGCCAACAACTCACGGCGCGAGTCACAGTTTTCCCTTTTACAGCCGGCCATGCATCAGATCCCTGGCCCTTTCGACGATGTCGTTGACCCCCGGCAGAACGAAGTTTTCCAGTTCTGGGCTGTAGGGCAACGGTACGTTTTTGGCGGCCACGCGCACAATGGGGCCATCCAGATAGCCGATGGCCTCCTCGGCGATCATGGCCGCGATCTCGGCGCCCGGCCCCAGCCGCTTGTGCGCCTCGTGGACGATTACCGCGCGGCCGGTCTTGCGCACCGAGGCGATGATCGTGTCTTTGTCCAGCGGCACGAGGGTACGGGGGTCAATCACTTCGGCCGCGATGCCCTCGCCGGCCAGCATCTCGGCCGCGGCGAGCGCCTTCGGCACCATCCCGCCGATCGCGATCACCGTCACGTCGGTGCCTTCTCGACGCACGGCCGCCTGGCCGAACGGCACGACAAAGTCGGGATCATCGGGCACTTCCCCCTTCGTCGCATAGAGCATCTTGTGCTCGAAGAAGAGCACCGGATCTTCCCCGCGAATGGCCGTGCGCAGGAGTCCTTTGGCATCGGCCGGGGTGGCCGGCACGGCGATCTTCAGGCCCGGCACATTCATATACCAGCCCTCCGGCGATTGCGAATGTTGCGCCGCGGCCGAGCCGGGCGCGCCGGTGGTCACGCGCACGGTCACCGGCACCCTGGCTTTGCCACCGCTCATATAGCGCGCCTTGGCAAGCTGATTCACCAATTGGTCGCCCGCCACGGGCAGGAAATCGCCGAACATGATTTCGGCGATCGGCCGCAGGCCCATCATGGCCGCGCCCAACGCCGCGCCGATGATCGCCGTCTCGCTGATCGGCGTATCGCGCACCCGATCCTCGCCGAACAGCTTGACCAGATCGCCGCTGACCCCCCAAACGCCGCCGAACGTGCCGACGTCCTCGCCGATGAGGATGACGTTGGGGTCGCGGGCCATTTCCTCGCGCATGGTTTCGTAGATCGCCTGGCTATATGTGATGGTACGCATGAGACTTCCTTACTCCGATGAACGACAGCTCTTACGTGCCAGGCACCTCTAAAGTGCCTGGCACGTGGTTTTTTGGAGCAGGTCAAAACACCAGCCCGCCGTGGGTATCGCCATACACCCCCTCCAACGCTGTTTCGGGCGCGGGTAGGGGGCCGACGATGGCGAAGGCAACGGCGTCGGCGAGCGTCGCTTGCACGGCCTGTTCGATGGCAACGACTTCGGCTTCCGCGATGCCTGCTTCGTTCAGCAGTCGGCCGCGGAAGCCGACGACCGGATCGCGGCGCTTCCAGGCTTCCATCTCCTCCTTGCTGCGATAGACCATCGGATCGCCTTCATAGTGGCCGCGCTGGCGATAGGTCTTGGCTTCGATGAAGGTCGGACCGTGGCCGGCGCGGGCGCGTTCGGCCGCAGCCCTGGTCGCCTCGTACACGGCGAGCACGTCGTTGCCCTCCACCGTTACTCCCGGCATGGCATAGCCGGCGGCGCGGATGGCCAAGTCGGCCACGGGCGCCTGTTTGGATTGCGGCGTGCCCTCGCCGTACAGGTTGTTCTCGCAGAAGAAGATCACCGGCAGCCGCCATAGCCCGGCCAGGTTGAGTGCCTCGTGGAACGCGCCTTCGTTGGCCGCGCCGTCGCCGAAGAAGGAGAGGGCTACCCGGCGCTCCTTTTTCTGTTGGAACGCCAGCCCCGCGCCGACCGCGATGGGGATGCCGCCGGCGACGATGCCGTTGGCGCCCAGGATCCCCAGGTCGAAGTCGCTCATGTGCAGCGAGCCGCCCTTGCCGCCGCAATAGCCGGTCGTGCGCGCGGCCAGCTCGGCCATCATGTACTTCGGTTCGCCCCCCTTGGCGATCAGATGGCCGTGCCCGCGGTGCGTGCTGGTGATTACGTCGGTCGGCTCCAGCGCGGCGCACGCGCCGACCGCCGTGGCCTCCTGGCCCACGCAGCTATGGATGAAGCCGGGAATCAGGCCGGCCCGGCGTTCGTTGATGGCGCGCAGCTCGAACTCACGCACCAGGTACATTTGACGATAGAGGTGCAGCAGCATGGTTGGAGAATAGTCTTGAATAGACATGAAACTGTTCCTCGTTAACGTTTTGACCTCGATCGTTGGAATACCCGACACCTCACACCAAGGCCCTTCCCCCGTCCACGAAGTACACCGCGCCGGTCACGAAGTCGCTGTCCACCAGGAAGAGCACGGTGCGGGCGACATCTTCGGGCCGACCGATGCGCTTGAGGAGGGAGTTTGCGATGGCCCATTGTCTCTTGGCTTCGCCGGCGCCTTCGGGCAGGAGCACGGTGCCCGGCGCAATGGCATTGACGCGCACGGCCGGCGCCAGCTCGGCCGCCATGACGCGGGTGAGCGCCACCAGGCCGGCCTTGGTGGCCGAGTGGTGAGCATACTCCTTCCAGGTCTGATACGCGGACAGATCGGTGATGTTGATGATCAGCCCGGATTGCCGGCGGAGCATGTACGGCGCGGCGGCCTGGCTCATCAGGAATGGGCCGGTCAGGTTGATGTCGAGCGCGGTTTGCCAGGCCTCACGGGTGATCTCCAGGAAGGGCGCGCGCAACCAGACCGAGGCATTGTTGACCAGGATGTCGAGCCGGCCGAAGCGCTCGACGACCTGTTGCACCACGGCCGCAGGCGCTCCTGGCTCGCGCACGTCCATCGGCAAGGCCAGGACCGGCACGGGTTCCGCCCCGCCCGCGGCCGCGATCAGTGCGGCCGCCTCCGCGGCCGGCTCGCCGGGCAGATGGGTGAACGCGACGCTGGCCCCGCGGCCGGCCAGCGCCTGGCAGATGGCCCGGCCGACGCGGATGGCGCCGCCGGTGACGAGGGCAACCTGGCCCGCAAGAGAGGTAGTCATACCGCTGGTCAATTCTGCTACTCCTGGCGATCGAAACAGAAAGCTAACGTATCGTGGCGCTGAACCTGTCCGGCCGTAGGGCGAACCTAAGTTCGCCCTACCCCCGCCCGGCGCAACAGACCATCCGCTGCCCGCCGGGCCTCGTCGCGCAGAGCCGCTTCGTCCACCGTAGTCAAGCGACCGGCATCTACCAGGACCTCGCCCCCCACGATGACCGTGTGGATGTCCGCGCCGGAGGCATTGTAGACCAGCGCCGAGGCCGCGCTATGCACCGGCTGACAACGGACATTGTCCAGGTTCACGATCGTGATATCGGCCGGCGCGCCGACGCCTAACCGCCCCCAGCCGGCCTTGTCCGCGGCGCGATCCCATAGCCGGGCGCCGGCCGTCGTCAACATGGCCAGGACATCCTCCGGCAAGAGCGCCTGCGCATTGCCGGTCGCATGTTTGGCCAGCAGTGCGGCGATCTTGGCGCACTCCAACAGGTCTTGCGAATGATTGGAGCCGGAGCCGTCCGTCCCGAGCGCCACCGCAATCCCCCGCTCGAGCATCTGGCGCACCGGCGCCGCGCCCGACGCCAGGTACATGTTGCTCGTGGGGCAATGGACGACCGTCGCGCCCGAGCGGGCGATCAGATCCAGTTCGGCATCGCTGACATGGACCGCATGGACCAACTCCATGTCCGGACCGAGCAGATCGAGATCGGCCAGCCATTCGATGTGGCGCCGGCCGCAGCGGCGCAGCAGCATCTCGATCTCGTCTTGCGTCTCGGCCACGTGAATGTGCGTCCCCGCGCCCCACGAGCGCACCAGCGCGGTCGTCTCCCGCAGTGCATCGTCCGAGCAGCGCCAGGGCACCAGCGGCCCGGAGGCCAGGCGGATGCGCTCCGGGCAGCCGGCCGCCCGCGCCCGCAGAAGTCCATGGAGCCATTCCAGATCGGCCAGGATGCGCTCCAGCGGCTCGGCCGAGGGCCCCAGGTCTACCCAACCGCGAGCGAGCACCAGCCGGATGCCGATCTGCTCGGCCGCCCGGATCACCGCTTCCACATGCTCGCGGCCCGGCAATTTGTGGTGTTGCACCACCGTCGTCGCACCGCAGCGCAGGTTCTCCGCCAGCCCGAGCAACGCCGCCACGTACAGATCGTCGGCCGTCATGGCGGCCTGCAGCGGCCAGATGACCTCCTGGAGCCAGCGCAACAACGGCCGGCCGTCGGCCAACCCGCGCATGAACGTCTGCGACAGATGCGTGTGACCGTTGACCAGGCCCGGCAATACGGCCATGTGGCGGGCGTCAATCGTCCGGCCCGCCCGCGCCCGCCATTCCGGCGGCGCATCCCCCGCGGCCAGCGCTGCGATCCGCTCCCCCTCGATCGCCACCCAACCGACCGCGGCATGCGGCCCGACCCCATCGGCTCCCACTAACGTCCCGTTCGAGATCAGAACGACGTCACGTTCGACGTTTGCTGTTTGAAGGCTCAAACCGTCAACTTTCCTTGATCAGTAGGCCCATTTTGACCCAACACCAGCGCCATCGGCCGCTCCACCAACTGCTTGAGCCGTTGCAGGAAGCGGCCGGCCGGCGCACCGTCCACGATGCGGTGATCGAAGCTCAGGCTCAGCGTCACCATGGGCCGGACGACGACCGTCCCCTCGCGCGCGACCGGCTTCTCCACGATCCGGCCGATGCCCAGGATGGCGGCCTGCGGCGGGTTGATGATCGGCGTGAAGCCGTCCACTTCGAGCGCGCCCAGGTTGGTGATGGTGAACGTGCCGTCTTCGAAGTCCTCCGGCAACGATTTGCCGGCCAGCGCGCGGCCGATCAGCGCGTCGTAGCCGGCCTGGATCGCCGTCAGTGACAGGCGGTCTACCCCGCGCAGGACGGGCGTCACCAGGCCGCGCTCGGTATCCACGGCCAACGCGATGTTGATTGCCGGGATCAGATGGATGCCGTCGGGCTCCAGGCGCGCATTGAGATACGGATGCTCGCGCAGCGCGCGGGCGACCAGCGCGGCGAAGAGCGCATTGTAAGAGATCTTGACCGGCGACGCGCCCGGCGCGTGCGACGCGAGCTCCTCGTTGAGCTGGCTGCGCGCCGAGACCAGGTTCGTCGCCTCGGCCTCGGTGAACAACGTGACGTGCGGCGCCGAGAACGCGCTGCGGCTCATCCGCTCGCCGATGACCCGGCGCAGAGTCGTCAACGGCACGACCGTTTCCGCCGGCGCGGGAGCGGCGGCCGACGCCGGGCCG
>JBBIKA010000231.1:0-6514 GCA_037445695.1 Chloroflexota bacterium | reverse complement strand
GGTCGCGGCGACGGTCGGCCGCGCGGGCGTCTCGACGGCCGGCCGCGCGGCGGCGGCCGGTCCGGGTGCGACGACGGTGGCAGTCGGCCGGGCGGTCAATGTGCCGGCAACGGCGGTCTCGATGAGGCTCGGCTGGGCGGGCCGGCTACAGCCCGCGCCGATCCACGCGAACATCCACAGCCAGATCAGGAGCCGGCGTCGCATGTTCATCCTCCGTTGTGGTCGCGCCACGGGTGATGTGGGCTTCAGCCCGCCCACCTGCGGCCTGAAGGCCGCGCCACAGGGAGCCGAACAAACTCGGCCCTACGGGGGCTAGCGCCGGCGATATACCGCCTCGCGCAGGCCCTTGATGTAGCCGATGGCAAACAGCCGGCCGATGGAAGAATAAGCCGGATTGTCGTTGGAATCGCCTTCCATCGTCGGCACATGATCGGGCCGCAACACGCCCTCGTAGCCGATGTCGCGATAGGCTTCCATACACGCCACCATGTCGGTCTGTCCCTCGTCGTGAAACGTCTCGACGAACTTTTCGGGCGTGCCGCGCACATCCCGAAAATGGACGAAGAAGATCTTGCCCTGGCGACCGAAGTGGCGGATCACGGTCGGCAGGTCGGGGCCGGCCGGATCGCAACACATCAGCGCAAAGTTGCCCTGACAGAGCGCGATGCCGTTGACCGGGCTGGGCACCAGATCGAGCAGCCGCTGGTAGTTTGCGACGCTGCGCATGATCCGGCCCAGGCCGCGCACGCCGGAGAGGGGCGGATCGTCGGGATGCATCGCCAGCTTGACGCCCGCTTCCTCGGCCACCGGCACGACCGCCTTCAGGAAGTACTCCAGGTTGGCCCAGAGCTGTTCTTCGGTCACGATCCCGTATTCGGTCAGCGGCGCGTCGCGCAACAGGGCGAGGTCGAAGCTGGTCGCCAGCGCGCCGCCGCGCGCCGGGGTGGTGGTAGATGTGCGCAACCAGTTGAAGACGGGCATCCATTCGTAGCACCAGACCGGAATGCCCAGCCGCCCCATGTTGCGGATCAGGTCGCACACGGCCTCGATCTGCGCATCGCGGCCGGGCAGCCCCAGCTTGATCTTGTCCATCGGCGGCCGGCTCTCCAGCACTTCGAAGCGGAAGCCGCCGTCCTCGTAAGCCGTCTTCAGCCGCAAGAGCGCCATGTAGCTCCACGGCAGTTCTTCCTTCGGCACGTTCAGCCCGCGGCTGAAATCCATCACGCCGACCACGTGGTCCACCCCGCACTGCTTCACCAGCCGCCAGAGCGGCGAGGGCTTGGGCGGCAACACCTCTGCAATCTTAATCATCCTCCCTACCTCTTTCCTTGTCCCCTTGTCTACTTGTCTACTTGCCCCCTATCACACAAACGCCGGCAACCAATCGCCGTGGGCCTCGATCAGATCATCCACCAGATGCCAGATCTGATCGAGATCCAGCTCAGCGGCGGTGTGCGGATCGAGCATGGCGGCATGGTAGATGTACTCGCGCTTGCCCGTGAGCGCGGCCTCGACGGTCAACGCCTGGACGTTGATGTTGGTCTGGCAGAGCGCGGCCAGTTGCGGCGGCAGCGAACCGACCCGCACCGGTTGCAGGCCGTTTTTGTCCACCAGCACGGGCACTTCGACGCAACATCCCTGCGGCAGATTGTCAATCAGGCCATAGTTGAGCACATTGCCGTAGATCACGCGCGGGACGCCCGTCTCCAGACTGTGGATGATGCCCGAGCCGTACTCGTGGCTGCGGCGCACGCGGCCGGCGTCGAACTCGGCCGCCTCGTGCAATACCATCTCGATAAAGCGCGGGGTGAGATACGGGTTGCTCGCGGCCTTGGCCTCCATCATCGCGCGCAGCTCGTCCAGGCTCGCCTCGGGGTGGTCAATCTTGTGTTGCAGGAACTCCCAGCCGGCCAGTTGGATCTCGCAGCGGCGGATGTACTCGTCGAGCGGCACATTGAACTTCTCGATCAGGTCGGGCCGATCGCGCTTGATGAACCACGGCACATACTCGGCGAAGTGCTCCGATGATTCGGTGACGAAGTAGCCCAGGCGCATGAACGCTTCGTAGCGCACCCGGTTCCAATCGGGCACGCGGCCCTCGGCCACCACCTGACGGAGCCGCGGATAGAGGTCTTCGACACCGTCGGCGGTCTTGCGCTCGAACTTGAGGTAGAACGCCATGTGATTGATGCCGGCCGCCACGTAATTGATCTCTTCGACGGGGACGCCGATATCGCGCGCGAGCTGCTCGGCCGTGCCCTGGACACTATGACACAGGCCCACCGTTTTGATCCGCGTGGCCCGGCTGATCGCCCAGGTGTTCATGGCCATCGGATTGACGTAGTTCAAGAGGGTCACATCGGGGCATAGCTCGGCCATGTCTTTGCACATGTCCAGGAAGACCGGGATGGTGCGCAGCGCGCGCATGATCCCGCCGATGCCCAGCGTGTCGGCGATGGTCTGGCGGAGGCCATACTTCTTGGGCACCTCGAAGTCAATCACCGTGCCGGGCTTGTAGCCGGCCACCTGAAACATGGCGATGGCATAGTCCGCGCCGTCGAGCGCGGCGCGGCGGTCGAGGGTCGCCTCGATCTTCGGGTGCGCACCCAGTGCCTGGGCAATGCGGCCCGCCACGACCTGCGTCGTGCGCAGGCGTTCCGGGTCAATGTCGTGCAGCGCGATGGTCGAATCGGCCAGTTCGGGATAGCTCAGGATGTCGCCGAGCAGGTTCTTGGCAAAGACGGTGCTGCCGGCGCCGATGAAGGTGATTTTGGGCATAAGTCAGATCTCCAGATTGCTGTTATAGGTGACAAAATGTGTTTTGTTGTGCTATTTATTTCGGCGGCGAAGTGAACGGCTGCACGGCCGGCGTGAGCGTAGGCACCGGCCGCGGACCGATGCCCACGCCGGGCGCGCTCCCCGCCACCGGCGCGCCCGGCCGGACGACGCGGTAGATGGTGACCGCGTCGCCGGTGTAGACCGGCTTGAGGTAGCCCTCTTGGGCCAATACATCGAACTTCGCCAGGCCGGCCGGATTGTAGTAGGCCCGCTCCAGTTCGCCGACAATGATGTAACTCACACCGTAGTAGTTGAGCAGCTTCTGCGCCCGCGCCAGGTCAAGCGTGTCGTAAATCTCGCGCACATCGGCCACGCGGCGTTCAATCGCCGTGCCCGGCACGACGCTGCGCTGTTGCCTCTGGTGCCAGTTCCACCCCTGGACGGTCGGCAGGCCGGTGTAGATGCTGAAGCGGCTGCCCCAGCGATATTCCGGCGTCTGCGCCTCCAGGATCACCGGCGAGCCTTCGACGTTGTGAAGCAGCCATAAGATCGCGTCCTTGTCCTGATCCAGTCGCAAATCACGGTTGTTGTCGAAATACTGCGCCCGCTCCATATAGGCCATGCCGTCGAGCCCGCGCGGAGATGCCTCGGCCGAGAAGCGATCGCGGATCTTGGCCGGCGCGGCGGTGATGGGATAGAGCATGACGCCGACGAAGAGCACACCGGTGACACCCCACGCCAGACGACGAGGGTCGGGCCGCCAGGTCATGGCGCGCGCCGCCCAGGACGCCAGCCCGAACGCCGTCGCCACGCCGAACAACACCCACGCCTGCATGTAAAACTTGAACACGGTGTTCATCCGGCCGATGTCGTCCTTCTGACGCACCACCTCCACCCCCATCGTGATCGCCAGCGCCAGGCCGAACAGCAAGAGCGCCAGCCGCCGCGCCGGCGGCAGATCGCGGCCCAGCGCCAGAACCCCGGCCAGCGCCATCAGCGGCACGGCCACAAGCCACACGTGGAGCTTGAAGAGCCAGCCGCCGGCCATCAGCACGATGGCGGCCGCCGCGATCGCCGGCAGCAGGTTATCGAGCCAGGCGGGCCGCCGACGCTCGCGTGCCTGGACGATCCACTCGCTGAGCAGGTAGATGATCGTCAGCGCCAGGAAAAAGCCCCAGACGGTGATGTAATCGGCCAGAGTCGTGGTCTTCTCTTGCCAAAGCTGCAGGCCGGCGTAGGCGGTGGCGTAGTAGCGGGTGTAGGGGTAAAACGCCACGCTGCTCACCGCGATCAGGACCGTCATGCGCCACAAGATCGCCACCCCCGCGCGCAGCAGGAACGCCAGGCGTTCATCCAACGCGGCCGGGAAGGACCAGGCCGATCGCCGGCCGGCCTCCCATACGCCGATCGCAGCCAAGCTCACCAGGAGGTAGGTCGGAAAGTCCCACGTGTTCGTCGCCCGCAACGCGCCGACCACCAGGCCGAGCAAGACGATGGGCAGGAGCTCTGGCAGGCTGATGCGCCAGGGGGATGGTTCGGGGGGTGGGGATTGGAGATTGGGGAGCGGGGAGTGGGGAGTGGGGCTTTGGCGGACTAACGCTACGGCGATGGCCAATGCCAACAGCGTGAGCGGCAGTGCGATCATATGCGCGTGGAGGTCGGCATAGGTGAAGGTGAAGAAGGGCATTTCGTTGATCGTGTCCGGGATGATGCGCGACGGATTCCAGAACCACCAATCGTTCGGGAAGTTCAGCGGCTGCTTGCCCATCAGCCAGGCCATCATGCCGTCCACCGCACGCACCAACTTGCCCAATCCCAACGTGCTCTGCACCTCGAGGTTCGAGCGCGCGGCGAATTGATCGAAGAGCAACCGGACCGTGCCGAAGTTGCCGACGATGGTCACGAAGAAAACGGCCGCCAGGCCCGCCAACAACGAGCCGATGCGCAGCCCTTCGTAGGGGCCCTCCTCGTCGGGGAACTCCGTGGCCGGATCGCCGTCGGCCAGGTTGAACGCCACCGAGAACGCAGCCATGCCGGTCAACGCGAAGAGGGTCGGCACGATCAGATTGTAGGCCACCCACGGCACGATGCCGATCAGCTTGACCGGCGTGCCGACGATGACGAAGCCGAAGTAGTAGTAGTTCATGAAGCCGCCCGCCTGCCACGGATCGAGCGGCGGGAAGATCGTGGAGCGGATGACGGCGTTCAGATAGGCGAAGTCCATCGGCTTCTCGCCCCCCCGCGCCGGGTGCCACAGGTCGGGGTTGCCGATGCGGATCAGCAAGAAGAGCATAAACATCGCCAGGAAGATCGCTTCCTGGGTCAACAGCAGCGCGCGGCGACGGCGCACGAACTCCAGCAGCGCCGTGCGGCGGCGCCAGGTCGCAGCGACCGCCGCGCCGATCAGCAGGCCGAGCATCAGCGCGATCCACCAGCGCCGGTAGGGCACCAGCTTGAGAGCCGGGCCGAACCAGCTCAGCCAGGCCAGCAACAGGATGCCCAGAACCTTGCTCACGCCATAGCCGCGGTCGGCCAGGTCGCGCAAGACCACGAACGCGCCGAGGAAGGCCAGCAGGCCGAGCAGCTCGATCAGGAACAACCAACCGAGAACCGATAGGAGCGGCGACCGATTGAGCAGCGCGTCTTCGTCGAAGATCTCGCGCCAGGTGCCGCCCGCCTGCTGGAGGGCCGCCTCCTCCGGCGTGAAGCGCAGCGCGGTCGGTGCGGCGCTCACCTGCTTCGGCCACATCTGGATCACGTGCTCCAGGTCAATCGGGTCGAAGTAGGAGCGCGCCAGCGCCTCGCTGTAGGCCGGCGTCTTCTCGAAGATGTACACCTCCGGGTGGTCGTAGACGCTGAACGCCTCCTCCGCGCCGGTATCGTTGAACTGGATGCCGAAGATCGTCGGGAAGGAAGTGAAATGGGCCGCCTGCTTGAAGCCAAGCTCGCCGGAGAAGATCAGTTTGTAGTAAAGCGTGGTCATCGGATAACGCATCGGCAGCCGGGGAATCGAGCCCCACAGCCGATTCGATGACATGACCAGATAATCGGCTTCGTTGAGCCAGCGATAGAGCAGTTCGCGCTTCTCCGGCGTATCCTCCATGTACATCTGCATACTGCCGTCGCTGGATGAACTCAGCCCTTTGTAGCCCCACGAGCCGAAGCCGTCCTTGCCCTCGACGCGCAGCGGCAGGCCGTCGTCCCAGTGCTCGTTGGCGATGACCTTGCCCGGCGGGATGTTGGCGTAGATCCAGCGCGAGGCCGTGACCCGGCTCAACGGCCGCCGATAGATCGCCAGGAACCCCCAGCCCCACAGCATCGTGAGGATGGTGACGACGGCCAGCAGCCCGTAGGCAAACTGCCGGGTGCGCACGGCCGCGCGCAGCCCAGCGGCCGCGGATCGCAACACGCCGGCGGCCAAACGCAAGGCCTCGGTCGGCGCACGCGGGGCCGCGGCCGGCCGTTCTGCCGCCGCGGCATCTCCTCGCCCGGCCGCTTCGTCGCTTCGCCCATTCGCCCACCCTACGACGGTCCACAGCAGCCACGCGGCCATGATCGTCATGTGCGGGTAGATCGGCAACAGATAGCGCATAGACTGGACGTACTGCAACCCCTGCCACAAGAACATCCCGCCGATCCACGCGACCGGCAACAGATGCTCGCGCCAGCGCGCCTCTCCCGCTCTCCCGCTCTCCCGCTCTCCCGCTCTCCTCCTCTCCCGCTCTCCCGCTCTCCC
>JBBIKA010000230.1:0-6533 GCA_037445695.1 Chloroflexota bacterium | reverse complement strand
GGTTTGCGGGCGGCTTCGCCGCCCGCAAACCCCATTCAGCCTTCTCCCCGCCCCCATCACCCCCAACCTGACCGGCGTTTAACTTCATATTTGGAATTGCCGCCCGCCACGGGCTTGACTTGACAGAACCGGCGAAATACACTACAACGCACTTCATGAACGAGATCTTCCTCCGTGCCGCGCGTGCCTGGCGAACCTGGAGCGCATCGTTGCGGCCCGGCGATGCCGCGCGCGCGGCCGCGGGCGGCTACGCGGCCGCGCTGGCGTTCTGGGCCATGCGCCACCGCGCCGCGCTGGCCGATTTCTTGTTTCAAAACGCGCTGCCGCCGGAGAGCCGCCGCGGGCTGTTGCTGCTCCTGTTCCTTGCCTCCGCGGCCGGGACGATCGCCTGGCTGACGGCGGGCTGGTTGGCGCAACGCCGGGGCGACGCGGCCGGCCGCGCGCCGACCTTGCTCGCACGCGGCCTCGCTGCGCTGACGGTCCTGCCTTTCGCGCCGGTCCTGGCCATCCCGGAGATCGAGACGCAACACCCGTTTCTCGGCCTCGGCCTCAGCGCGGCCATGGCCGGACTCGCCTTCTGGATCGTGCGCGACATCGGCCAGGTCGTGGCCGACGCGGCCCAGGCCGGCGGCCGGCCGCAACGCCTCTCCCCGCGGGCCGGCCTGATCGCGGCCGGCTGTTTCGCGCTGATCTACGCCGTGCTCCTGGCCACGGTCACCGTCCTGCGCCATAACAGCTTCATGACCCATGCCTTCGACCTGGGGATCCACGATCAGGCGCTCTACAACATCCTGCACAGCGGCTACATGCGCACGACCCTCTATGGGCCGTATGCGATTGACTATTTGGGCGACCACTTCTCGCCCATCCTCTTCCTGTTGGCGCCTGTCTACGCCCTCTTCCAAGACGCGCGCACCCTGCTGGTGTTGCAAAGCGTGTTCCTGGCGGCCGGCGCTGTGCCCGTCTACCTGCTGGCCCACGAGAAGACGCGCAACGTCCTGCTCGGCCTGGCGCTGGCACTGAGCTACCTGCTCTATCCGGCCTTGCACGGCGTCAACCTGCGCGACTTCCATCAGATCGCGCTGATCTGTGCGCCGTTGCTGGCCGCCTTCTATCTGCTGGAGCGCGGCCGGACCGTGCCCTTTTTGATCGCGCTCGGCCTGGCGCTGATGGTGAAAGAGGAGGCCGCGTTGACCGTCGCGGCGGTCGGCGCGTACATCTTTCTGGGCAAGCGTCGCTATCGGCTCGGCGCGGGGGTGATGGCAGCCGGCCTGGCGTATTTCGCGTTCGCGGTGGGGTGGGCCATGCCACACCTGGGCGGCCGGCCGCAAATTGACACCCGCTTCGGCGGCTACATCGCGGCCGGCGCCGGGGGCGCGGCCGGCGTCGCCTGGACGCTGCTCACCAATCCCCTCTTCACCGCGCTCTGGATCCTGGGCAACCCGCAGAAGCTGATCTTCCTGCTACAGATCTTCCTGCCGGTGTGTTTCCTGCCCGTGCTGGCGCCGGCCGTCACCTGGATTCCGGCCCTCCCCGCGCTGGCGATCCTGCTGTTGACCTCGGCGCATACGCAATACGACATCACCTATCACTATGCCGCGCACCTGATCCCGTCGGTCTTTTATCTGGCCGCGCTGGGGATGGGCCGGGTGACCGCCCGGCCGGCGGGCCGCGCGGCGACACAGAGCCTCAAGATGGCGTTGGCGGCCGGCCTGCTTGTCGCCCCCCTGGCGGTCAACTACCTCTACGGCCCGCTGATCAACAAGAACGGCATCCGGCTCACCATGCCCGACCGCCACGATGCGGTGGTCGCCGGCTTCGTAGCGCAGATCCCGGCCGAGGCGTCGGTCAGCGCGCTGAGCGACATCGTGACGCACCTGACCGCGCGGCGCACGGCCTATCTCTTCCCCGACGTAGCCGATGCCGAATACCTGCTGCTCGACGGCGACCCGCGCGCGAACTTCTGGCCGCACGAAGGGCTGAAGGCGCGCGACCGGGCCCTCCGCGACATGATCCCCCATCTCCGCAGCGGCGAATTCGGCCTGATCCGCATGGAAGATGGCGTGCTGCTGCTCAAGCGCGGGGCCGATCCATCGCGCAACGAAGAGGCGTTGCGCGGCCTGCTGGCCGCCCGCTACGAGGCCGAAGACCTGCCCGGCGACCTGCGGGAGACGATCGTGGCCGATCCGCAGGCCAGCGGCGGCCGGGCGCGGATCGCCACGGCCGCCTCTCCTCATCCCGAGGGCCGGACCGCCCTGGTCTATGGCCCTTACACCGATCTATTGCCCGGCAGATATCGCGTGGAGTACGCGCTGAAGACCGACCGCGCGGGCCTGGACGCACGGGTAGCCACGATTGACGTGTTCACCCATCGGGACGGCGGCCTGCCGCGCGCGGCGCGCGAGATCTCGGGCCGCGAGTTCGCCGCAGCCGGGCGCTATGAGGTGTTCACGCTGGAATTCGAGACCGATCGGCCGCTGGAAGATGTGGAGTTTCGGGTGCAATACGCCGGCCAGGGGATGCTCGGCCTGGACTATGTGCAGGTGACACCGGTCGAACTGTGGCAATAGTAGGGTGGGCTTCAGCCCGCTCCTGCGGCCTGAAGGCCGCGCTCCAAGAGAGTGTTTTGGCCGGCCGGCCGAGACGTGCTACAATGGCCGAAAGATTCTCACCCTGGAGCCCTATGCGTCCGCGCGAAGGAATCTATCTCAAAAGCCTGTATTTCACCATCTGGGCCGCGATCGGCGCCTTCTGGCCCTTCGTCTACGTCTACTACCGAAGCGAGATCGGCCTCAGCGGCACCCAAATCGGCCTGATCGTCATGGCGTCGGCCGCGATGGGCACGTTGGCCGCGCCCCTGTGGGGGATGCTGAACGACCGGCTGGGCCGCACCCGCCTCCTTCTGACGATCCAGGCGCTGTGCCTGGCGGCCGTATGCCTGGCCGTCGGCCAGTTGCGCGCCTTTGCCGCCATCCTGATCATGATGGGCCTCTTCAGCGTCTTTTCCAGCCCCATCATGCCGCTGCTCGATAGCACCACCTTAAGCCTGCTGGGCGAGCGCCGCGATCTGTACGGCGCGTATCGCGCCTGGGGGACCATCGGCTTCGTGATTACCTGCACGGTGGCCGGCTTTCTGATCGAGCGCGTCGGCCTGGGGTTGATCTTCCCGGCCTATGCCACGGGGGTGCTCCTCTTCTGGTTCTTCTCCCTGCGCCTGCCCGAACGCCGCGCGGCTCGCGGCGGCCCCTCGCGGTGGGTCGGCCTGCGCCGGATGATCCAGCGCCGCGTATGGCTGATCTTCATGATCAGCGTCTTTCTCCTCTGGTTCTCGGTGATGGGCGCGTTTGCCTTTCTGGGGATCGTCATCGTCGAGATGGGCGGCGCGCAACGGCTGATCGGATTGGCGTCCACCCTCGCGGCCTTGACCGAGATCCCGACCTTCCAGTATGGCGCGCGGCTGTTGCGACGCTTCGGGCCGCCCCGACTGCTGGCGATGGCCATCGGCGTGTATGCCTTCCGCCTGCTGCTCTACGCGCTCATGCCGTCCCCCACGTGGGTGTTAGGGCTGGCGCTCCTGCAAGGCGCGTCCTACGGCTTCTTCCTGGTGGCGGCCGTGGCCTATGCCAACGAACTGGCCCCGACCGAGCTGAAATCCACCGCGCAGGGCCTGCTCGTGTCGGTCATGAGCCTGGCGAACCTGGCCGCGGGCCTCGTCGGCGGCTGGTTGTTGGATCATGTCGGCCGTCAGGGCCTCTTCCTGGCGATGATGGGCACCTGCCTAATGGCACTGGCGGTCTTCGCCGTCGGCCGCCGACAGGGCCGGACGGCCGCGGACCAGATGCCGGCGACGGCCGAGCTCTGATCCCTCCGGGCCATTCGTCCCGGCGGCCGGGACGGGTGGCCCGGCCGCCGGACTCAGGAGCGCTTCCACGGCTCGAAGTGCTCCAGAATGCTCCGGCCCAAAAACTCCCGCAGGATCGAAGTGTCGGGGATCGGCTCGGTCGGGATCGGCTCGAACCAGTCCAAGAACGCCAGCAGGCGCTTGGCCTCGATGTGGCCCGGCTTGCCCGGCTTGATTTGCAAGAGGAGCGGCTCGACCAGCGGCTTGAGCGCGGAGAGCTCATACACCAACGCCGAGTTGAACATCACATCGGCGTTCTCTTGATAGGGGAAAATGAAGTCCCGCTCGCCCTTGTGGACGCTCTCCCAGCGGCCGATCGTTTCGGCCGCCGAATAGCCGCGCGTGCGCGCATCGCGCACGATGCGGCGGATCAGCCGCGTATCGGTGGTGGGCACGCGGTTGTAACGATCCAGGTTGAGCTGCGTCAGCGCGGAGATATAGATGCGGAAGATCCGTTCCGGCGCGATGTTCGGCACCAGCCGCGGGTTCAGGCCGTGGATCCCCTCCACCAGCAGGATCTGATCCGGGCCGAGCTGGATCGTCGGGCCGACCTCGCGGCGGCCGGTGACGAAGTTGAACTTGGGCAGCGTCACCTCTTCGCCGGCCATCAGCCGCAGCAGATGATCGTTGAAGAGCTGCAGGTCGAGCGCCTCCAGCACCTCGAAGTTGTAGTTCCCCTGTTCATCGCGCGGGGTCTGCTCCCGATCCACGAAGTAGCTGTCCATCTCGACGGCCACCGGCCGGATGCCGTTGGCGAGCAACTGAACGGCCAGCCGCTTGGAGAAGGTCGTCTTGCCGGAAGAGGAAGGTCCGGCCATCAGCACCAGGCGCACCTGATCCCGACGCTGGGCGATCTGGGCTGCGATCTCGGCGATGCGCTGCGCGTGGAGCGCCTCGGCCACCAGGATGATCTCGTTGGCGCGGCCGGCCTGGATGGCCGCGTTCAGCGCCGCCACGTTGTTGATGCCGAGCAGGCGCAAAGTATGGCCGTATTCCCGGAAGACGTCCATCAGCTTGGGGTAGGCAACGACCGGCTCCAGCTCCAGGCCGGCGCGGGGCGGAAAGCGCAGGATGAACCCGGGCGAATAGGGATGCAGCGCGAAATAGCGCAGGTAGCCGGTCGAGGGCACCATGTAGCCGTGGAAGTAATCGCGCACCCCGCGCAGGGTGTAGAGCACCAGGTAGTCTTTGCGCCGATAGGAGAGCAGATGCAACGCCTCTTCGTCCCCGCGCGCCCGGAAGAAGGCCACGGCTTCGGCCAGCGGCACGCGCTCTTTGCCGATCGGCTCATCGGCGGCGACGATCTCGCGCATGCGCGCCTCCAGCCGATCGAGCTCCTCGGCCGTGAAAGGCGGCCGGCCGTGCACTTCGCAGTAGTAGCCGCCGAAGGTGACCGAATGGTCCACGCTGATGCGCGCCTCGGGGAAGAGTTCGTGAGCCGCCACCACCAGCAGGAACGTCAGTGAGCGGCGGTAGATGCGGCTGCCGTCCCGATCATCCATGCCGAGCGGCGTGACCTCCACGTCCCTCTCGATGTGATAGGTGAGCTCGCGCAGCTCGTCGTCAATCAAGGCCGCGACGATGGGGGAGGGCCACGGCCGATCCGCGCCGGCGGCATTCACATAGGCCTCCAGCGGCGTCCAGAGCGGGGCCTCGTAGATGCGGCCGTCGGCGAAGCGGACCTGGGCGGTATCGCGCGGGCGGGCCGGCCGCACCGGAATGGCGGCCGGAGCCGCCGGTCGGGTGGCGGGCGCAAGGATGGTCATCGGCCGGCCTCCTCGCCGCAAGGCCGACAGCCGATCACGTCGGCGTCATAGGTCATGGCGAGCTGTTCGCCGGGCCTCAATACCAGGAAGTCGTTGGCCCAGTCCCCGTCCAGCAGCCGCTTGATCAGCACCAGGTCGCCCGCGACGCGTTCGAAGGTCCAGCCGCGGCGGCCGGCCTCTTCCCTGGCCCGCGCCTCGACGGCCGAGCCGTCGGCGATGCCCAGCTCGATGTAGGCGGCGCGTTGGTAGTGTTTCTGCCATGCGCCCAACACCTCCATCAGATAATCGGCGTTGTCCTTGCCGTATTTGGCGACGAACTCCTCGTAGGTCTTGTTCAGGCCGGTCGTGCTGCCGGCGCCCAGCGAGAGCGCGCCGGTCGTGCCGTCGCTCCGCTCGATGTAGTCTTGCGCATACCAGTAGGTGCCCGGGTAGTTCTCGAACTGGTCCTGGTAGCGCGCGCGACTGCCCAGGAAGAGGGTGATGCAATCGTGGGCGCGCGGGACAACGATGGGAATGTTGACCGCGGTCAGGCCGGCGGTCGCCTGTCCGCACAGGCCATAGCCCATCACGATGTAGTCATATTTGCCGGCCGGCACCGCATTGATGCGCGCCTGCAAGCGCGCGCGCAGATCGGCCGGGTTGTCGTGCAGGCCCTTTTCGTACAGCTCGATATCCACGATGTGCGGGGAGCGCGCGGCGCACAGATAGAGCGGCCGGGCGAGAACCTCGCAGGAAAGGCAAAACAGACGCATGGTGCTCTCCTGATCGCAACGATAGTCGGACGGTACCGATTCTAACACAGATCGGCCGCAGAGGGAAAAGCCCCCTTCCCTGCGAGGGCACCTAACCCCCCGACCCCCTTCCCT
>JBBIKA010000229.1:0-6538 GCA_037445695.1 Chloroflexota bacterium | reverse complement strand
CCACACTACCTCCTACCTGTGCGCCGCGGCCAATTCCGCCTTCGCCTCCTGAACCAAAGCCGGATTGGCCAGCAGATCAATCGCGGTCATGGCCATCGCCTTAGCCGCATTGATCAGTCCCTCGTGGCCCGCAGGCGAAACGGCTGCCTCGCGGAACTCGATCGAATGGCCGGCCACATCGGCCGGGGCAATCGCGATGTACGGATGGATCGCCGGCACAACCTGGCTCACATTGCCGAAATCGGTGGAACCCATGCGCTCGTTGGGCAGAGCATCGCGCACTTCGACGCCGATGGCCCGCCAGTTGCTGGCGAACAAGCGGCCCAGCACCGCGTTCGGGATCATCGCCGCGTAGCCGGGCTTGGACGTCCAGTTGAGCTGGGCGCCCGTGGCGATCGCGGCCGCTTCGGCGCACTGCACGACCCGCCGCAAGACCTCTTCGGCGTAGGATTGGGTAGCCGCGCGCACGCTGAACACCGCCTCGGCGTGATCGGGAATGATGTTCACGGCCGTGCCGCCGTGCGTGATGATGCCGTGCACGCGGGCATCCGATTTCAGGTGCAGGCGCAGCGCATTGACGTTGTTGAAGGTCAGGATGATCGCCTCAAGCGCGTTGATGCCGTCTTCGGGCGAGGCGGCCGCGTGCGAAGCCTTGCCCGTAAATTGGATGTTCAGTCGAATCGAAGCGAGAGAGCCGCGGTTCACCAGGGTGTAGGTGGCCGGATGCACCATCATTGCCGCGTCCACATCGGCGAAGACTCCTCGCTCTACCAGGATCACCTTGCCGCCACCGCCCTCCTCGGCCGGCGCGCCCACCACAACCACCCGGCCCTTCAGCTCGTCCAGCACCGACCGCAGCGCCACGCCGGCCGCAATGGCCGCCGTGCCGATGATGTTGTGGCCGCACGCATGGCCGATCTCGGGCAAGGCATCATACTCGGCCACCAAAGCGATGGTCGGCCCGGTTGCCCCATCGCCAAGCTCGGCCCGGAAGGCCGTCTCCAGCCCGCCCACTCCCCGCCGAACGGTGTAACCGTGTTGCTCGAGCGTCTGGCTCAGGAGCGCGGCCGATTCGAACTCGCGGAAGGCGAGCTCGGGATGACTATGGATCGTCGTGCTGATCCGAATGAACTCTGTGCGCAGGTCGTCAATGACAGAAAGCGCACGCGCTTTCAACGATGTGGTATCTGGCATAGCATAACACTCAAGGGGGGGATAGCCCGATCAGGCGGGCCAAATTCTAGCATGAGCTTCGGGGGGTGTCAAATGACCTCCGCCGCAAAACGGCCGTAAACCCGGCCCATCACCTTGATGCCCTCCACGAAGTCGGCGATGCGGATGTTCTCGTTTGGCGCGTGATTGCGACTGTGCGCCCATCCCACACCGGTGGAAACGGCCGGGATGCCATAGGCCTGGCAGAGCTGATACATCGGACCGCTGCCGGCCATCGAGGGATAGACGTTAGCCGGTTGGCCGTGCACTTCCTCCAGCGCGGCCAAGACCACCCGCACGATGGCTGCCTGCGGATCAGTGCGCGCGGGCATCAAACCGTCTTCGCCGGCGATCACCTGCACATCGCTGAACCCGCGTCGCGCCAGGTGCTCGCGCAGAAGCTGCAAGGTCAGCTCGGGCGACAGATCGGGCACCAGCCGGATATCTATCTTGGCCATCGCCCGAGAGGGGATGACCGTCTTGGAGCCGGGACCGGTATAGCCGCCCACCATGCCGTTGATGGTCACGGTCGGTTCGAAGACCAGCCGACGCAAGGCCGGCACGCCGGTCAACCCGCCCAGGAAAGACGTGATGCCCATGCGCCGCTGGACGGCCGCCGCGTCGTAAGGCAACCGCTCCAACATCGCCAGCTCGGCGTCGGTGGGCGGCCGGACATGATCGAGCAACCCGTCAATCAACACCGTGCCGTCGGGCGCACGCAGCGTGGAAAGAGCCTCGATCAGGCGCCAGATGGCGTTGGGATAGAGGCCGCCGGCCGCCGAATGCGCATCGGTGGCAGCCGTGCGGACGTGGAGCTCGGCCGCCAGGATGCCCTTCAAGCCCAGGCTGGCCGTGGGCCGGCCATCTTCATCCTTGTAGCCGGCTTCCCAGATGCACCCTTCCATGGTGCGCAGCAGATCGGCATGAGCGCGGGCGAAGCCATCCAGGTGCGGACTGCCCACTTCTTCCTCCCCCTCGAACACAAAGGTGAGGCGCAAGGGCAACGTCCCGAACATCGCCCGAAAGGCCTGCGCTGCGGCCAGCCGGGCAACCAGGTTGCCTTTGTTGTCGGACACGCCGCGGGCGTACAGGGCGCCGTCGCGCACGGTCGGCTCGAAGGGCGGCGAAATCCACTCGGCGAGCGGGTCGGCCGGTTGCACGTCGTAATGGTTGTAGATCAACAGCCGCCGGGGACCGTTGCCGGCCTCGCCCAACACGATGGGCGGTCCGCCGGCCGTCGGCACCAGCCGGGCCGTCACGCCCGCCTGTTGACAAAGGGCCATCACCCGTTCGGCCGCCTGCGCCATGGCCGGCCCGGCCTCGGCCGATACGCTGGGCACGCGGCACAGATCGGCCAATTGCGCCACGAACTCGTCGGCATGAGCATCTACGTAGGCATCGAAAGCACGATAGTCCATGGAAAAATCCTCCACCTCTCAGGTTCGTTCTCCGGAACGCGCGGCCCACGCGCTGCGCGCCTCGGCCGCAATGCTCAGCGAACCGGTCAAACAGACCGCCTCGCCGAACGTCAACGCCTGCTCCAGCGCCGCGGGCACCGCATCTACCACCCGCGCGTCGGCGCCGAGGCTGCGGGCAATCCCGGCCAGAAGTTCAGGATCGGTGGCCCGACCGGATTGCGAGCGCGTCACCAGCAGGTGCGCTGCGGCGGGAATCAGCTCGCGCAGGATGGCCGCGTGATCCTTGTCGGACAGGATGCCGACAACAAAGGTCCAACGCCGGCCCGGAAACCACTCCTGCAACATCGCCACCAGCTTGCGCGCCGAATCGCCGTTGTGTGCGCCGTCGGCCACCACCAACGGATCGCGCGCGAGCACCTCGCCCCGGCCCGGCCAACGAACGGCCCGCAGGCCGGCGGCCGCGGCCGCGACCGTCACCGGCAGGCCGGCGGCCGTAGCTTGCACTACCGCGGCAAGCGCGCATGTCGCGTTGACGATCTGGTGTCGGCCAAGGAGGGGCAGATCGAAGTGCAACCACTCGTCGGCCCGCCAGCTGGCAGCCGCGACCGCGGGCGGCAGTCCGGCCGGACAGCGCACCGCGAAGGACTGTCCTCCCTCGTGGATCGGGCCGGGCCGCATCTGCCACTCCCGGCCGACCAGGGCCAACGTCGCGCCGCGTTCCACGGCGACACGCTCGATCACGGCCAACGCTTCGGGCTCTTGCGGCGCGCTGACGACGGGCACGCCTGGCTTGATGATGCCCGCCTTTTCGAACGCGATCTGCGCCAACGTGTCGCCCAGCCACGCCGTATGTTCGTAGCTGAGCGAGGTGATCACGCTCACCAGCGGGGTGATCACGTTCGTCGCGTCGAGCCGGCCGCCCAGGCCTACCTCGATCACCGCCACGTCAGCGCGCTGCCGAGCGTAATGCAGGAACGCCAGGGCCGTGATCAGCTCGAACCAGGTGATGCCCGGCACCGCTTCGGCATGCGGCAAAAGCTCGTCCACCAGGCCGGCGAACTCCTCTTCGGCGATCGCCGCGCCGGCCACCTGGATCCGCTCGCCGAAGGAATGCAGATGCGGCGAGATGTAGAGCCCGGTGCGGTAGCCGCCGCGGCGCAACATGGCCTCGGCCATCGCCGCGGTCGAGCCCTTGCCCTTCGAACCGGCAATGTGGATGGTCGGATAGGCGCGCTGAGGATCGCCCAGTCGGGCCAGCAGCATCCGCATGCGGCCGAGGTCGAAGGTGCCGGGCGCATAAGGCACGGAGCGATTGATCTCGTAGTTGGCAAAGCGCTCCAGCCGCGCCAGACTCTGTTCATAAGCAGGCATAGAAGCCGTCTCTCCGTCACAGCCGAAAATGAACGCCGTGGCCCCCTTGCGACGGGTGGTTCAGCAGCCACATCTGGCTGTCAATGGCCGGCTCGCCGGGGGCCGGCCGGCGACGCACATAGGTGCCGTCGGGCTGAAGGACGCGGGCGCTGGTGTTGTTGTGCAGCTCCGCCTCCAGGATCGCGCCGCGAATATAAGCTCGAATAGCCGGGTCTTTGATCGGAAAAATCACCTCGACGCGGCGATCCAGGTTGCGCGGCATCAGATCGGCGCTGCCCAGATACACCTCGGCCGCGCCGCCGTTCTCGAAGTAATAGATGCGGCTATGCTCCAGGAAGCGCCCCACGATGCTGATCACCCGGATGTTCTCGCTGACGCCCGGCACGCCCGGCCGCAGACAGCAAATGCCGCGCACGATCAGATCAATCTGCACGCCGGCCTGCGACGCCTGGTACAGCTTGCGGATCAGCCGATCATCTACCAGCGCGTTCAGCTTGAAGATGAGTCGGCCCCCACGGCCCGCGCGCTGATGCGCGATCTCGCGCTCGATCAGATCTTCGATCCGCTCGCGCATCCCGCGCGGGGCCACCACCAAGCTGCGATAGTACGTCTGTGTGGAATAGCCCGTCAACGTGTTGAAGAGCTCGGTCGCATCCGCGCCCATATCGGGATCACAGGTCAACAGGCCCAGGTCGGTATAGATGCCGGCCGTCACCGGATTGTAGTTGCCCGTCGCCAGGTGCAGATAGCGGCGCAGGCCGTGCGGCTCCTTGCGCACCACCAGCGTGATCTTGCTGTGCGTCTTCAGGCCCACCAGGCCATAGACCACGTGCACCCCTTCGGCTTCCAGCGCGCGCGCCCAGCCGATGTTGCTCTCCTCGTCGAAGCGCGCCTTGAGCTCCACCAGCACCGCCACCTGCTTGCCGTTGCGCTGCGCCTCGAGAAGCGCATCCACCACCGGCGAATTCCGCCCCACCCGGTAGAGAGTCTGCTTAATGGCCAGCACATCGGGGTCGGTCGCGGCCGCCTTGATGAAATCGAGCACCGGGCCGAACGAATCGTATGGATGGTGCAACAGGATATCCTGCCGGCGGATGGCCGCGAAGATGTCTTCGGAGTTTTTCAGGTCGCGCAGCATGGGCGGCACGGCCGGCACGAAGGGCGGATCGCGCAGCTCGGGATGGTTCAGCCGCGCCAGTTCCCACAGGCTGCTCATGCCGAGCGGCGGCCGCAGCGGATAAATGTCGTCCTCGGAGGCTTGCAGGTTCTCACGGAGCAGCTCGACCATGTGAGCCGGCATCGCCGCTTCGACCCCCAGGCGCACCACCGGGCCGAACTGGCGCAGGCGCAGGCCCTGCTCGATAGTCTCCAACAGATCGGGCGCCTCATCCTCCTGGATCTCCAGGTCGGCATCGCGCAACACCCGAAAACTGTACGATTCCACCACCTCATAGCCCGGAAAGAGGGTGTCCAGGTTGCCGGCGATCACATCTTCGAGCCAGACGAACCGCCGGCCGTCTTCCAACGGGATCAGCCGCGGGAGCGAAGTCGGCACCTTGATGCGACTGAAGTGCTCTTCCCCCTTGTCATCGCGCACGATCACGGCCAGGTTCAGACTGAGGTTCGAGATGTGCGGAAAGGGCCGGCCCGGATCGAAGGCAAGCGGCGTCAAGACCGGCAGGATCTCGTTCTGAAAGTAAGCGCGCAGGCGGTCGCAGTCGGCGTCGTCCAGATCGCGGTAGCGTTGGATGCGGATGCCGTTGGCCGCCAGTTCCGGCAGGATCTCTTCGTAGAAGACGCGGCGCTGCTCCTGCATCATCGGCAGGACCAGGCTGCGGATGCGCTGAAGCTGCTGAAGCGGCGTCATCCCGTCGGGCGGCACATTGACCACCCCGGCCGCGATCTGGTCCTTCAAGCCCGACACGCGGATCATGAAGAACTCGTCGAGGTTCGAGCTGAAGATCGCCAGGAACTTGACCCGCTCCAGCAGCGGATGGCGCGGGTCCTGCGCTTCTTCCAACACGCGACGGTTGAACTCGATCCAGCTCAGCTCCCGGTTGAAGTAGAGCGAGGGATCTTTGAGGTTGATCTCGGCCGGCGGCGCCTCGAAGCCCAACGGCGCCGTTGCCGATGATGTGAGGGTCTCCACGCGAGCCAAAGCTTACCTCCGCTTCCCGGTTTCGTGCCCCGCCCACGCGGGGGCACACCCGTTGATGATTGCGCCCCGATTGTAACTCATCATACCCAAGGCCGGCAAATGAGCTCAGCCTGAGATTGCCCACGTGCCACCTTGCCCACGTGCCAGGCACGTCGGAAGTCCCTGGCACGTAGTTGACGGTAAACACTTTCTTGTAGCAGTGAGTGCTCACCTTTACCTCGCGCGTTGTGCGGCCAGACCAACGCTCTCACCCCTCCCCAAAAAGGGTTTTGCGGCGGGGGGGGGGGGCCCCCCCCCCCCCCCCCAAGAGCAGAAAACCCCCCAGCCCCCGGCGCGACGGCCCGCGGGCTGGGGGGGGAAAACGGGGGGGGGGCCCAAA
>JBBIKA010000228.1:0-6550 GCA_037445695.1 Chloroflexota bacterium | reverse complement strand
ACGTTTCAGCAGATTCACGACGATCTCCTGACCAGGAGATGATACGTACCGCCCCAAAACCCCTCTTCTTTCCCCTTCTCCCCCGAAGGAGAGAAAGGGAAAGACGATTGAGGGGGTCAAAATGGATCTACCAACCAAGAAGGATAGACAGCTACGATTATACACGGAGAAAAGATGGGAAGGAAAAAAGCGTAGAGGCGCACAGCGTGCGCCTCTACGCATGCGCGGGGGAGGCGCGCTTCAAGATGACGCCAAGACCGCCAACGCGTTGGCTACACTATCTTCCGGGCTCACGCCGTATTGCACATCGGCAATCCTGCCGTCCGCATCTATCACAAAGTGCGAGCGGATGATGCCGAAGTACTTCTTGCCGTACATGCTCTTCTCGCCCCACACGCCGTACAGCTCCGCCACCCGATGATCTTCATCGGCCAGTAGGTGGAACGGCAGGTTGAACTTGGTGCGGAAACGGACATGGCTGTCCACGCCGTCCGGGCTGATGCCGAATACCACGGCATCCTTCTCGGTGATCTCCACATAGTGATCGCGGAAGCCACACGCCTGGGTTGTACAGCCAGGAGTGTCATCCTTCGGATAGAAATACAACACCACGCGCCGACCGCGCAGATCGCTCAACCGGACGGTCGAGCCGTCGTCGGCGGGCAGGGCAAAATCAGGCGCCAGGGTGCCCACAGCAGGGACCTGCGCCGGCATCTCGGTTGGTTTTCTGGCCATGATCTTTCCTCCGTTCGGTCAAATGTTATCCGGTTACGGGCTCATTATACAAGGTTTATCCAGGGAAAAACGATAGATCGCCTACAATTTCCGGCATCCCCATCCCCGCCTCTTCTCAGGTAGCTCTCCACTAAATCGTGGCACGGATCCAAAAGCCAGATGCTCACCCCCACCCCCGGCCCCGCCCCCGTTTCGCGAAATTTCGCGAAACGGGGGCGGGGAGTTCCCTCTTGGGGGGGGTTTGCGGCGGCGCAGCCGCCACAAAACCCCCTTTGCGAGGATGCCCCCTTCCCCAAGCTTAGGGAAGAGGGTCGGGGGGATGGGGTTGAAAGCCGACCACGGTCAAATGCAGAGTTACTCCCCTCTCAGGGGGAGAAGCCGAAATGGCGTTTTTGCGGGCGGCTAAGCCGGCCGCAAAAAAACCACCCAGCCATTTCCTCCTCTCCCGCAGGCGGGAGAGGAGGTCAGAGGATGAGGGCGTTGACCTGGTCGCACAACACGCGGGGTAACGGTGAACACTGACCTGTGAACATTTACTTGCATGATCGTTCTTGACACACGAGCGCTCTTGGAGTATACTATAATCAATCGGATTGATCAAATAAATTGAAACAATTTGAACAAACAGGCCACGCCACCATGATCGCTTCACGCATCGAATCCGACTTTCTGCGCTATCTGCTGACGCACGATTGTCAGCCCGGCACGCGGCTCCCCTCGCTCGACGAGATCAGCGCCGAGATCGGGATCAGCGTGGGCAAGCTGCGCGAGCAGTTCGAGGTGGCCCGCGCCCTCGGCCTGGTCGAGGCCAGTCCGCGGCGCGGGATCCGCTGCTTGCCCTACGACTTTCTGCCCGCGGTGCGGCTGAGCCTGATGGTGGCGCTTGCGCTCGACCATAACGCGTTCGCAGCCTTCGCCGCGCTGCGCACCCACCTGGAGACCGCATTCTGGGACGAAGCCGTGGGCCGGCTGTTGCCCGAAGACGTGACGCTCCTGAACGAACTGGTCGCGCAGGCGCAGGCCAAGCTGGCCGAAGATCGCATCCAGATTCCCCATCCCGAACACCGCCAGTTTCACCTAACCATCTTCAGCCGGCTGGACAATCCCTTTGTGCAGGGCCTGTTGTCCGCCTACTGGGACGCCTACGAAGCGGTCGAGTTCAACACCTATGCCGATTACAGCTATCTGCGCGAGGTATGGAGCTACCATGAGCGCATCGCTCAGGCCATCGCGGCCGGCGACCATGCGGCCGGCAAAGAGCTCTTGATCCAACATATGCGTTTGATAGATCGAATGGGAGTCGCGCATGAGTTTGCGATATCCGTGAATACGCCACAAACCCAAGGAGCCATGCTATGAGTATTGCACTACAAGAAGCCCCCATCCAACAGAAGGAACCGTTGCCTGGTGTGTCCCCGGTGGCCGATCGCCGGGTGAACGACTTTGCCATCAACATCGCTACCGTCAACGGTTCGGGTAGCCAGACCAGCAACGGCGTCCTGCTGCGCGCCTTGTTCAAGATGGGCATCCCGGTGAACGGCAAGAACATGTTCCCCAGCAACATTCAGGGCCTGCCCACCTGGTACATCATCCGCCTGAGCCGAGACGGCTATCTGGGCCGCAAGGAAGCCTACGAAATCGCCGTGTGCATGAACGGCCGCACCGTGGCCGAAGACATGGCCAATGTGGCACCCGGCGGCGTCGTCATCTACGACGACAGCCTGCCGATCCCCGCGCGCCGCGGGGACGTCACCTACTACCCCGTGCCGGTCGCCCAGTTGGTCAAGGAAGCCAACCTGCCCTACGAGCTGCGCGATTACATTGCCAACATGGTCTACGTGGGCGCGCTGGCCTATCTGCTGGGCATCGAGCTGAAGGAGATCGAAGACGCCATCTCCTGGAACTTCAGCGGCCGGCCCAAGCCCACGCAGCTCAACATGGACATGGTGCGCCGCGCCTATGCCTGGGCCGAAAAGAACCTGGTCAAGACCGACCCGTTCCGCGTGGAGCGCATGAGCGGCTTCAACGAAGGCAAGATCTTGGTGGATGGCAACACCGCAGCCGCTCTGGGCGCCATCTTCGGCGGCGTCACCGTCGTCTCCTGGTATCCGATCACCCCCGCCTCCAGCGTGGCCGATGCGCTAAACAAGTATCTGCCCCAACTGCGCACCGAGCCGGAAACCGGCAAGGCCACCTTCGCCATCATCCAGGCCGAAGACGAGCTGGCCGCGCTGGGCATGGTAGTGGGCGCCGGCTGGGCCGGCGCGCGCGCCATGACCGCCACCTCGGGCCCCGGCCTTGATCTGATGGCCGAGTTCGCCGGCCTGGCTTATTTCGCCGAAGTGCCCGCCGTCATCTGGGACATCCAGCGCATCGGCCCTTCGACCGGCCTGCCGACCCGCACCAGCCAGGGAGACATCTCCGCCGCGTACTATCTGAGCCACGGCGACACCCGCCATGTGCTCCTCTTCCCGGCCGATCCGAAGGAATGCTTCGAGTTCGGCTGGCGAGCCTTCGACCTGGCCGAGCGGCTCCAGACGCTGGTGATCGTCCTGAGCGACCTGGACCTGGGCATGAACGCCTGGATCAGCGACCCATTCGAATATCCCGACCAACCGATGGACCGCGGCAAGGTGCTGACGGCCGACCAGGTGCGCGAGTTGGGCGGCGCGTGGGGCCGCTACAAGGAGGTGGACGGCGACGGCATCGCCTATCGCACCCTGCCAGGCACGCCGCATCCGCTGGCAGCCTACTTTACGCGCGGCACCGGCCACGACGAATACGCGCGCTACAGCGAGCGCCCCGAGCATTGGGAGGCCAACCTGAACCGCCTGGCCCGCAAATTCGAGACCGCCCGACGCCTGGTGCCCGGCCCGATCATCGAGCGCGTCGAAGGCGCCCGCTACGGGATCATCACCATCGGCTCCAATCATCCGGCCGTCGAGGAAGCGCGCGATCGGCTGGCCGCCGCCGGCATCGCGACCAACTACATGCGCCTGCGTGCGTTGCCGATCAACGAAGAGGTGCGGCATTTCATCGAAGACCACGATCGCGTCTTTGTGGTGGAAAACAACCGGGACGGTCAGTTGAATCTGATCCTGTTGTCGGAAGAGCCGTGCTGCGGCGAAAAGCTCGTCTCGATCGCCCGCTGCAACGGCTGGCCGCTTTCGGCCGAGTGGATCGCCGACGCGATCCAGAAGCAGTTGTGACAGGAGCGCCACCTATGGTCACCATCGAAGTTTCGCCCCGCGGGGCCAAAGTCAATACCCTGGGCCTGGACAAGAAGGCTTATCAGGGCGCGCCCTCTACCCTGTGTAAGGGGTGCGGCCACGATAGCATCGGCCAGCGCATCATAAACGTCGCCTGGGAACTGGGCCTGGATCAGACGCAGGTCGTCAAGATGAGCGGCATCGGCTGCTCCAGCAAGTCGCCGGCCTATTTTCTGGGCTGGAGCCATGCGTTCAACGGCCTGCATGGCCGCATGCCCGCCCTCGCCACCGGCGCGGTGGTTGCCAACCGCAACCTGAGGGTGATCGGCGTCAGCGGCGACGGCGATACCGCCTCCATCGGCACCGGCCAGTTCAAGCATGCCGTGCGCCGTAACGTGCCGATGGTCTACATCGTGGAGAACAACGGCGTCTACGGCCTGACCAAGGGCCAGTTCAGCGCCACGGCCGACCTGGGCCAGAGGCTGAAATACGCCGGCGTGAACAACCTGCCGCCACTGGACATCTGCATGGAAGCGCTGGCCGCCAACGCCACGTTCGTTGCCCGCAGCTTCGCCGGCGATCCCAAGCAGGTCGAAAGCCTGCTCAAGGCGGCGTTTAGCCATCGTGGCATTGCCGTGCTCGACATCATCAGCCCGTGCGTCACCTTCAACAACCACGACGATTCGACCAAGAGCTATAGCTGGGGCCGCGCACAGGAAACGCCCCTCAACGAGCTGAACTTCATCCCCGACTACGCGGAGATCACCATTGACAGCCAGTACGAGGGCGAGCTCCAGGTCGAGATGCACGATGGCACCAAGATCGTGCTGAAGAAGCTCGATCCGGACTACGATCCGACCGACAAGCTCAACGCCTTCCGCACCCTGGAGGAAGCGCGGCAGAAGCAACAGTTCATCACCGGGCTGATCTACGTCAACGAGCACGAGCGCCCCGACCTGCATGAGCTGTTGCACTTCTCGGATACGCCGCTGGTCCATCTGCCCGAAACGGTGCTGCGGCCCAGCCGCGAAACACTGCAACAGATCCTGGTAACGCTATAAATGACCAGAAACACGTGCCGGGCGCCGACAATTGCCCGGCACGTACAGGCATCACAAGGAGGTGTTCCCATGCCCATCGTCGAAAAGCTGGGCAGCTTCTTTCTGGGGCGAGAGTACGATCTGAAAACCCGTCAGGTTCTCCCCGATCGGCCGGTCAATTACGACGCGCGCGACCTGACCACGCACGCGATCGTCGTCGGCATGACCGGCTCCGGCAAGACCGGCCTGTGCATTGATCTGATGGAAGAGGCCGCGCTCGATGGTGTGCCCGCCATCATGATTGATCCCAAAGGCGACATCACCAACCTGCTGCTCACCTTCCCCGAGCTGCGGCCGGAGGACTTCCTGCCTTGGATCAATCCCGACGATGCCCGGCGCAAAGGCCAGACGGCCGAAGAATATGCTGCGACGATCGCGAAAACCTGGCGCGACGGACTGGCAAGCTGGGAGGAAGGCCCGGAACGCATCCGGGCGCTCAAAGAGGCGGTGGACTTCGCCATCTACACGCCCGGCTCAGAGGCGGGGTTGCCCGTCAGCATCCTCAGCAGCTTCAAGGCGCCCGCGCTGGATTGGGACACCGAGACCGAAATCCTGCGCGACCGCATCCAGGGCATCGTGTCGGGGCTGTTGGGGCTGATCGGCGTGACGGCCGATCCGGTGCGCAGCCGCGAGCACATCCTGCTCTCGACGATCTTCGAGAACGCCTGGCGCGACGGCCAGGACCTGGACATCGCCAAGCTGATCTTGCAGGTGCAGAAGCCGCCCTTCCGCCAGATCGGCGTCTTCGACGTAGACACCTTCTTCCCGGAGAAGGAGCGCTTCGGCCTGGCGATGGCGCTCAACAACATCATTGCCTCGCCCAGCTTCGCGGCCTGGACGCAGGGGGATCCGCTGGACATCGACGAGATGTTCTACACCGCCACCGGCAAGCCCCGGCACACGATCTTCTACATCGCGCATCTGAGCGATGCCGAGCGCATGTTCTTCGTCACCCTGCTGCTCGAACAGATCATCTCCTGGATGCGGGCGCAGCCCGGCACCACCAGCCTGCGCGGCCTCGTGTATATGGACGAGATCTTCGGCTTCTTCCCTCCATCGGCCAACCCGCCGAGCAAGAAACCGATGTTGACGCTGCTCAAACAGGCGCGCGCGTTCGGCCTGGGCATCGTGCTGACAACCCAAAACCCGGTGGATCTGGACTACAAAGGATTGACCAATGCCGGCACCTGGTTCATCGGCAAGCTGCAGGCCGAACGCGACAAGGCCCGGCTGATGGACGGCCTGGAGAGCGCCATGTCAGAGGCCGGCGCGGCCCTCGACCGGGCCACGCTCGATCGCACGATCTCCGCGCTGGACAACCGCGTCTTTCTGATGCACAACGTGAACCTGCGGGCGCCGGTCATCTTCACCACTCGCTGGGCCATGAGCTATCTGCGCGGGCCGCTGACGCGGCAACAGATCAAGACGCTGATGGCGCCCCGCAAGGCGCCGGCGGCCGCGCGGCCGCCGGCCGAAGCCGCGACGGTGGCCGAGATCGGAAGAGCA
>JBBIKA010000227.1:0-6553 GCA_037445695.1 Chloroflexota bacterium | reverse complement strand
GAAAGGGGAGAGCGGGGGCCGGGGGGTGAGAGAGATAAGGCGGCCGAAAAGGTAAATTCTTGGCTAACAAAGCAGTAGATTATCACCAAGAGACAACGAAGTTTCGAGGAGGTACACATGCCGAAGCTACAAGATGCCGGAACCAACACCATCATCCCACCGCAAGAGGTGCTCAACACCATCGGCCGCTACATGTTGGCCGACGGCGAACACCTTGTCGTGGACCTCAAGAGATCGCACGGGCCGTATCTGCGCGACGAGGCGACCGGCCGCGAGTATCTCGACTTCTATTCTTACTTCGCCAGCCAGCCGATCGGCCATAACCACCCGAAGATGCGCACGCCCGGCTTCCTGAAGCGCATCGGCGAGGTGGTGCTGCACAAGCCGGCGAACTCGGACGTCTATACCACCTACATGGCCGAGTTCGTCGAGACGTTCGCCCGCGTGGCCAAGCCGGCCGATATGCCCTACCTGTTCTTCATAGACGGCGGCGCGCTGGCCGTCGAAAACGCGCTCAAGGCCGCGTTCGATTGGAAGGTGCGCAAAAACCTGGCCGCCGGCCGGGGCGAACTGGGGAGCCAGATCATCCACTTCCGGGAGGCGTTCCATGGCCGGAGCGGCTACACCCTCTCGCTGACCAACACGGCCGATCCGCGCAAATACGTTTACTTCCCGAAGTTCAACTGGCCGCGCATCATCAACCCCAAGCTGCGCTTTCCGGTCACCGATGAGGTCCTGGCCGAAACGATCGCGGCCGAACGCCAGGCCATCGCGCAGATCAAAGAGGTGTTGCACGCCAATCCGCACGACATCGCCGCGCTGATCATCGAGCCGATCCAGGGGGAGGGGGGCGACAACCACTTCCGGCCCGAGTTCTTCCGCGAGCTGCGCCAGTTGGCCGACGAGGCCGACTTCCTGTTCATCGTAGACGAGGTGCAAACCGGCCTGGGCACCACGGGCAAGATGTGGGCCATCGAACACATGGGCGTGCGGCCCGATATCATCGCGTTCGGCAAGAAGGCGCAGGTGTGCGGCATCATCGCCGGCCCCCGGCTCGACGAGGTGCCCGACAACGTCTTTCACGTCTCCAGCCGGATCAACTCGACCTGGGGCGGCAACCTGGTGGATATGGTGCGCAGCCAGCGCTATCTGGAGATCATCGAAGAGGACGGCCTGGTGGAAAACGCGGCGCGGGTGGGCCAGATGCTCCTGGAAGGCCTGACGCGCATCGCGGCGGGCTCTGATCTGATCTCGAACGTGCGCGGCCGCGGCATGTTTCTGGCCTTCGACCTGCCCAACCCCCGCGCGCGCGACCTGTTCCGCGGACTGCTGTGGGAGAACGGCCTGATCGCGCTCAAGTCGGGCGTGCAATCCATTCGCTTCCGCCCCATGCTCGACCTGAGCCCGGCCGCGGCCGAGGAGGCGCTGGCGATCGTGGAGGATACGCTGTACGATGCGCGGACAGATGGAGGGCAGTTGTGACGAAAAATTGACGTGCCAGGCACTTCCAAAGTGCCTGGCACGTGACGGAATCGGCCTGGCACGTGGCGGAATCGGCCTGGCACGCGGCGCAAGCGTGCGCGCTGTTCAGGCCGACCGGCGCGTCTTCATCTCCGAGCGATAGGCATCGTACAGGGTGAGCAGGTTGGCCTGATGGAGCTTTTGCACCAGGCCGCCGAGCGGCACGCGCGATAAGCCGCACTCCTCGATGGTGATGTCGAGGATGCCGGTGCGCGGCACCCCGCGCGCGATCCGCTCGCGCACCAGGCGGTCTATCGTCTTGAGGTACGCGATGTTCGCATCGAGGATCTCTTCGATCTCCCCGCGCAACAGCACTTCGCCGTGCCCCTGGACGAGATTCTCCATGCTCTTCTGCTTGATGGCGGCAATAGACTTGATCATGTCGTCCAGGTCGCCGCCGACGACATAGGGCACCGGCATCACCGTGTCGCTGGCCACCATCAGCCGATCTTCGACCGAGTACACCGTGATCACATCGCGGCTGTGGCCGGGCGAATAGTTCAGCTCGATCGTCTTGCCGCCGACCCGCAGCGTCATGGCCTCGTTGAAGAGCAGCTCCGGGTAGCGGATCTTGACATCGGCCAGTTGCGGCGTCTGCTGTTTGGCGGTCGCCAGCGCCTCCTCTGCATGGCGCTCCATCAGCCGGCGACACTGATAATGCGCGATCACCTCGGCTTCGGGAAACATGTAGGTGCCGTAGATGTGATCGGCATGCGAATGCGTGTTGATGACGTACAGCGCCTTCATGCGGCGTTGATTGAGAAATTCGCGAATATGGCGCGTCTCCTGGGGGAAAGGCAACGTATCCACGACGATCGCGCCCTCGCCGGTGAAGATCACGGTCGCCGTAACCTCGGCATAGGCGCCGCTGGTGAAGACATATACCCCCTCGGAAATCCGATCTCGCTTCAACGGCACTGCCGCCTCCTCAAAGGGCCTTCGGCCCTCTCTCTGCCCGCTTGGTTTGCAGCCAGAAGGATAGCACACGCCTGGACACCCTGTCAAGGGTCAAAAAATGCTGAGTGGGGTCATTGCGGCCGGCTTCGCCGGCCGCAATGACTCCATTTCGACTTCGCCCCACCCCGACCCCTCCCCTGATATGCGGTTGACACAAGCCGCGAAGGCGAGTACACTTTCTCCGGTACAATGCCGGACGCAAGCATCATCCCGGCCGCGCGAGGCCGACATGCGTCGGCGCTCTTGCTTGCGGAGGCGTCGGCGCGCGTTTCAATCATCCCGCACAGAAGGAGGAGCCATGACCGCGAGACTGGCCGGCAAACGGGTGGCGCTCATCGTCGCCCAGGAATACGAAGACATCGAGTTGCTCTATCCGATCCTGCGCCTGAGCGAAGAAGGCGCGGAGATCGCCGTTGTAGCCGTGCCGATCGGCACGCACCCGCGACCGTGGGTCGAAAACAAGCCGGTGACGGGCCGCTTCGGCCATCCGGTGCCGATCCCGGTGATGCCGCCCGGCCCGCGCTACCGCCTGGCCGCCCTGGACGAGCTGAGCGCCGAGCGCATAGATTGCCTGCTCTTCCCGGGCGGTTTTTCGCCCGACTACCTGCGACGCCACGAGCCGACCCTGGCGCTCGTGCGCGCGTGCCATCAGGCCGGCAAGCTGCTGGCCGCCATCTGCCACGGCCCGTGGGTGCTCATCTCGGCCGGGGTGCTGCGCGGGCGCCGGGCCACCGGCGTGCGCGCGGTGCGCGACGACCTGATCAACGCGGGCGCGACATATCTGGACGTGCCGGCCGTGCGCGACGGCAACATCATCACGGCCCGCGCGCCGAACGATCTGCCCGAATTCTGCCAGGAGATCATCGCCGCGCTGGCCGACAATCCCGGAGGTGACCGATGAGCTGGACATTCGAACGCGTCGCCGGGCCGTTCGGCCTGACCGAGGGCCCCGTGTGGGACGGCACGGGCCTGCTCTTCAGCGACATCCCCACCAGCCGCATCCTGCGCTACGATCCGCGCACGGCCGCATGCACCGTCTATCGCACCGATACCCGCCATGCGAACGGCCTGCGCATGGATGCCCAAGGCCGCCTCTATGCCTGCGAAGGGGGCGGCCGGCGCATCACGCGCTACGAGCTCGACGGCCGCGTCACCGTCCTGGCCGATCGCTTCGAGGGCCGACGGCTGAACAGCCCCAACGACATCGCCATTGACACGCGCGGCCGGGTCTGGTTCAGCGACCCGCGCTACGAAGGGAGCGCGGTCTACGGAGACGATATCGGCCCGCTCGAGCTGGGTCACGAATCGGTCTTCCGGCTCGACCCCACTCCCGAAGGCCCCTGGGAGATCCGGCGCATGACCTTCGACACCACCAAGCCCAACGGCCTGCTCCTGTCGCCGGACGAGAAGACCCTCTATGTGGCGCAAAGCCATTACGGCGAGGGCAACAAGCGCGAGCTGCGCGCCTACCCGATCCGCGACGATGACACCTTGGGGCCGTACGAGGTGTTGCACAACTTCTATCCGCACCGGGGGATAGACGGCATGACCCTCGATGCCGAGGGCAACATCATCGCGACGGCCGGCTGGCGACAGAGCGGCCCCGGGCCGATGATCTACGTGTTCGCGCCGAACGGCCGCGTCCTGGAAACGCATCCGTTGCCCGAAGATCGGCCCACCAACTGCACCTTCGGCGACGAAGACCTGCGCACGCTCTATGTCACCACCGCCGGCGGATGGCTCTTGCGCGCGCGGACCGATCGGCAGGGCATCGTGATCGGCGGCATCCGCTGAGCACGAGAGGACAATCGCCGCGCCGGCGGCCGTTGCGGGCCGCCGGCGCGGCGAGCGGTATACAGAAACAGAAAGGCATCATCCCATGACCGACTCCATCGCACCCCTTTTCGAGCCTTTGCAGATCAAGCATAAGACGCTACGCAACCGCATCGTCATGCCGCCGATGGTGGTCAACCGCGGGTTGACCGGCCCCGATGCCTGTGCGTGGTATGGTCGCCGCGCGGCCGGTGGCGTAAGCCTGGTCATCGTGGAGGCCAGCGACAGCATTCGCTTCGGCAAGGAGTTCACCGGCGAGAACCTGCGGCCGCTGGTCGCCGCCATCCACGCGGGCGGCGCGCTGGCCGCCATCCAGATCTTCCCCGGCTGGCGCGGACAGCCGACCACGCCGAACGACCTGAGTCGGGAGCAGATCGGCGAGTTGCTCGCGCAATACCGGCTGGCGGCCGAGATCTGCGCCGAGGCCGGCTTCGACGGCATCGAGCCGCACGGCGCGCACGGCTACCTGCTCAACCAATTCTTCTCGCCGGCCCGCAACCGCCGCACTGACGAATACGGCGGGCCGTTGGCGAACCGGATGCGCCTGGCGCTGGAGATCGTTGCGACGATCCGACCGATCGCCGACCGGGCCGGGATGCTGGTGCTCTACCGCCACACGCCGGTGCGGCCCGACTTCGAGTACGACCTGTCCGACAGCCTGGCGCTGGCCGAGGCGCTGGTGGCCGCGGGCGTAGACGTCCTCGATCTCTCGCCGTCCAGCCACATCGCGCCCGGCGATCGGGCCGCGCCGTTCAAGAAGCTCGGCGTGCCCGTGATCGCCGTCAATCAGTTGGACGAAGTGCCGCGCGCCCTGGAGGTGCTGAACTACGGCCGGGCCGACCTGGTGGCCGTCGGCCGCGGCCTGATCGCGGATCCGGATTGGCCGCTCAAAGTGCGCACGGGCCGCAGCGAAGAGATCATGCGCTGCGCGCGCTGCGACGAGTGTCACGAGATGCTGCGTCGCGGGGAGCCGGTGCGCTGCGCTGAGTGGGGCACCGGCTGATCCGTTGGCCGCGCATGGCACAAAATCACACACCGAGGAGCAGAATATGGAATATCGCCGATTGGGCCAAAGCGGCCTGAAAGTATCCGAGCTGTGCCTGGGCACGATGACCTTCGGGCACGGCACCGATGAGGCTACGGCCAGGCAGATGGTGGACCTGGCGCTCGACGCGGGCGTCAACTTCATTGACACGGCCAACACCTACGGCGGCGGCCTGTCCGAGATCATGGTGGGCAAGGCGCTCAAGGGCCGGCGCCGCGACGTGGTGCTGGCGACCAAGTTCACCAACCCCACCGGCCCGGGGCCGAACGATTCGGGCATGTCGCGCGTCCACATCATGAACGCGATCGAGGATAGCCTGCGACGCCTGCAAACCGACTGGGTGGACATCTACTACGTCCATCACGTAGACGTGCAGACGCCGCTGGAAGAGATGCTGCGCGCGTTGGACGACCTGGTGCACGCGGGCAAGGTGCGTTACATCGCGTGCAGCAACTACGAGGCGTGGCGGCTGATGGAGGCGCTGTGGATCTCCGATTCGCAACACCTGGCGCGCTTCGTCTGCTATCAGCCGCAATACAGCCTGATCGTGCGCGACATCGAACTGGAGCTGGTGCCGGCGTGTCAGTACAAGGGGCTGGGGATCGTGGTATGGAGCCCGCTGGCCGGCGGGTTCCTATCGGGCAAGTACAAGCCCGGACAACGCGTGTTGCCCGGCACCCGTTCGGAGGAGAAATGGGTCTTCCCGCAGCGCTTCCTGGATGCCGGCGGCGACGAGATCCTGGAGGTGTTGCTGGCGGTCGCGGCCGAAGTGGGGCGCACCCCGGCCCAGGTGGCCCTGCGCTGGGTGCTCGATCAGCCCGGCATCACCGCGGCCATCGTGGGCGCGCGCACCACGGAGCAATTGCGCGACAACCTGGCCGCGGCCGGCTGGCATCTGCCGGCCGACGCCATGGCCCGACTGAGCGAGGTCTCGCAACTGCCCGACCGCTATCCGCAGGCGGTCGAGCGTGACATGCACGAGCGACGCAACGGCGCCGTGGGCCGGCAACCGCGGCTCCCCACCGCCCCGGACGCGACCCCCTGATCTCCGGCCGGCGACCGATCGGTGGGGCCATCCCGCGACGCGCCGTGCCAGGTGGTGTGGGCTTCAGCCCGCTACCCTGCCCTCACCCCTCCCTTATCCCTCCCCTCTCCCGCTCGCCTGATGGCGGCGGGAGAGGGGAGGGGTAGGGAAAA
>JBBIKA010000226.1:0-6582 GCA_037445695.1 Chloroflexota bacterium | reverse complement strand
CTAAGGTTTGCTGTGTCTGGGCGATGGTGCTACAATATTTGAAAATGGTTGTGTATCTCTCCAGAGTTCGGGAGCCTATCATGGAGCAGACGAACATCATTCTTCACACGGCATTTCAGATCGGCCCGGTTGACCCGCGCATCTTCGGCGGCTTTCTAGAGCACCTGGGTCGCGCCGTCTATGAAGGCGTGTACGATCCACAGTCGAAGCACGCCGATGCCGATGGCTTTCGCACAGACGTGCTGCAAGCCCTGAAGCGCCTCCAGATGACCGCCATGCGCTATCCGGGTGGCAACTTCGCCTCGGGTTACCACTGGCTGGACGGCGTCGGGCCGAAGGCGAGTCGGTCCACGGTGCGCGAGCTGGCCTGGCAGAGCATCGAGCCGAATCAGTTCGGCACCGATGAGTTCGTCAAGTTGTGCCGGCTGATGGGCTGGACCCCGATGCTCACGGTCAACCTGGGCACCGGCACGCCCGAAGAAGCCCGCAATTGGGTGGAGTATTGCAACTGCCCGCCGGGCACGAAGTTCGCCGACCTGCGCGCGGCCAACGGCTATCCCGAGCCGCACGGCGTGAAGCTGTGGTGCCTGGGCAACGAGATGGACGGCCCCTGGCAGCTCGGCCATGTGCCGGCCGACCACTACGCCATTCGCGCCCAACAGGCCGCCAAAATGATGAAGGACGTGGACAAGAGCATCGAGACGGTCGTCTGCGGCTCGTGCACCACCGGCCTGCCGACCTACATGGAGTGGGACCGTCAAGTCCTGGAGTATATCGGCGATTACGCCGACTACATCAGCCTGCATCGCTACGTCGGCAATCGCGACGGCGACACGGCCGACTACCTGGCGATCACCAACTCGATTGATCGCCAGATCGAGGAGATGGATGCCGCGTGTCGCTTCGTCCAGGCGAAGCGACGGAGCAAGAAGCGCCTCTACCTGTGCTTCGACGAATGGAACGTCTGGTACAAGAACAGGCAGATGGACGGCGCGGGCCAATTCGCGCCGCACCTGATCGAGGAGATCTACAACCTGGAAGATGCGCTCGTCGTGGCCGGCTTCCTGAACAGCTTCATCCGCCATGCCGATGTGGTGAAGATCGCCAACCTCGCGCAGATCGTCAACGTCATCGCACCGCTTTTGACGCGCGGGGATGACCTGCTGATCCAGTCCATCTTCTACCCGTTCGAGATGTACGCCAAGCGTCGGGACGGCGTCGCCTTGCGCACGGTCGTGCAGGGGCCGGAATATGAGGGCAAGACGAACGGCCGCGTGACCTTTGTGGACGCCAGCGCGATCTTGAGCCAGGGCGTGGTGCACGTCTTCGCCACCAACCGGTCCACCGATGCGCCGGCCGTGGTGCGGGTGCACCTGGCCGACCGCGCCATTGCCCGCCTGGAGGCGGCCGAGCTGCTCACCGGGCCGAACGCGCAGGCGGCCAACAGCTTTGAGCAGCCCGATCTGGTGGCCGCACGGCCGTTCGACGATGTGCGCATTGCCGACGGCAAGGCCGGTTGCGAGCTGCCGCCCCTTTCGGCGGCCGCTTTCACCTTCCGCTTGGAGTAAGGGGACCGATGCGCGAAGATGGACGACGGAGCGACCGGCTGCGGCCGGTGAAATTGCAGATCGGTTATACCCGCTGGGCCGAGGGCTCGGTGCTGATGACTCAGGGCGACACGGTGGTGCTGTGCAATGCCACGATAGATGAGCAGCTCCCGCCCTGGATGTTGCGCAATCACGAGGAGGGCGGCTGGGTTACCGCCGAGTATGCGATGTTGCCGCGCAGCACCCTGGTGCGCACCCCGCGCGAGACAACGCCCCAGCCGCGCACCCAGGAGATCCGCCGGCTGATCGGTCGTAGCTTGCGCGCGGCCGTGGACCTCAAGCTGTTGGGCAGGCGTCAAATCATCGTGGACTGCGACGTGCTCCAGGCCGATGGCGGAACGCGCACGGCCGCGATCACAGGCGGCTATGTGGCGCTGGCGCTGGCGCTGCGCAAGCTGGTCGCGGGCGGCTATGCGCCCCCGGAGGTGTTCCTGGCGCCGGTGGCGGCGATCAGTGTGGGGGTGGTGGACGGCGAGCCGTTGCTCGACCTGTGCTACGAGGAAGACCTGCGCGCCGAGGTGGATCTGAACGTCGTGATGAATCGCGATGGTCGCTATGTCGAGCTGCAGGGCACGGCCGAGCACAAGCCGTTCGACCGCGCCATGTTGAATCGCCTGCTCGATCTGGCCGCGGGCGGCATCGGAGAGTTGCTGCGGCTACAGGAACAGGCGTTGGAGCACATATCCGCGTGAATCAGAAAGAAGATATAGGGTTGTAGCTATATGACACCATTGACACGCGAACAGGCCTGGGATCTGGTTTGCGCATGGATTCAGAGCGAGAGCCTGCGCAAGCATGTGCTGGCCGTCGAAGCGGCGATGCGCGCCTATGCGCGGCGCTTCGGCCAGGATGAGGAATTGTGGGGCATCACCGGGTTGATCCACGACCTGGATTTCGAGCGTTATCCGGACATGGATGATCCCGTGAACGGTCATCCGCGCACCGCGCTGCGGCTGTTCCGCGAGATGGGATTGCCGGCCGAGCTGATCCACGCGGTGGAAGGACACGCGCCCTTCCTGGGCGTGCCGCGCACGACCCCCATGGATTCGGCGCTCTATGCCTCCGACGAGTTGACCGGCTTGATCATGGCCGTGGCCTATGTCCGGCCGAGCAAGGACATCCGCGACGTCGAAGTCAGCTCGGTCAAGAAGAAGTGGAGGGACAAGCTCTTCGCGGCCGCGGTCAATCGGGCCGACATCGAACAGGGCGCGCGGGAACTGGGCCTGGACATCTGGGAGCATGTCGGGATCGTGCTGGAGGCCATGAAGGGGATCGCGGCCGAGCTTGGCCTGGACGGACGATTGGCCAAGCCTTGATCTGCCCTGATTTGCAGGGGGAATCCTGTCAATGGTGGGGTTTTGGGGCCGCTTTGCGGCCCCAAAACCCCACCATTACCCTGTAACCGACTTTTGACACACCTCGACGGCCGGCGGTATAATAAAAAAACGGATCGGGCGAATAGCTCAGCCGGTTAGAGCGCCTCGCTTACACCGAGGAGGTCAGGGGTTCGAGTCCCTTTTCGCCCACCTGGCGCAAGACCTTTGACGGACAGCATCTTCGGCGACGGATCGCAGGAAGAGGGGAGACCAGGTTCTCAGAGGAGAAACCTGGTTTCTTTTTGCAGGGAGAAGACGCGTGGCAGAAGAAGCATCCTTGCCGCATGACGGGCGACGCGCCTTGCCGGGCGTAGATCGCCTGTTGGCGCAGCGTGAGCTGGCCGCGGCTATCGCCGAACACGGCCGCGCGCTGGCGGTGGAGGCGGCGCGCGAAGCGCTGGCCGAGGCGCGGGAGCGCATCCTGGCCGGCGAGCCGGCGCCGACCTTGGCCGCCCTGACCGAGGCGGTTGCCCAGCGCCTGGCCGCCGCGGCGCGCGGCACGCTCTATCCGGTCATCAATGCGACGGGCGTGATCATCCATACCAACCTGGGCCGCGCGCCCCTCAGCGCGGCCGCCCGCGCGGCCATGGACGCGGTCGCGACCGGCTACAGCAACCTGGAATACGATCTGGCGGCCGGCGAACGCGGTTCGCGCTACGTGCACGCCGAACGACTGCTGTGCCGGCTCACCGGCGCCGAGGCGGGCCTGGTGGTCAACAACAACGCCGCCGCGGTGTTGCTGGCGCTCAGTGCACTGGCGGCCGGCCGGCCGGTCGTCATCTCGCGTGGCCAGCTCGTGGAGATCGGCGGCGGCTTCCGCATCCCCGACGTGATGCGCCAGAGCGGCGCCCGGCTGGTGGAAGTGGGCACGACCAACCGCACGCACCTCCGCGACTTCGAGGCCGCGCTCACCCCTGACACTGCGCTCCTGTTGCGCGTCCACTCGTCTAACTTCAAACAGATCGGCTTCGTGTCCGAGGTCTCGCTCGCCGAAATGGTGGCGCTTGGCCGTCGGCACGGCATTCCGGTGCTCGACGACCTGGGCAGCGGGAGCCTGCTGGACACCACGCGTTACGGCCTGGCGGCCGAGCCGACGGTGCAGGCCAGCGTGGCGGCCGGCGCCGACCTGATCACCTTCAGCGGCGACAAGCTGCTCGGCGGGCCGCAGGCCGGCCTGATCGTAGGCCGTGCCACGCTGATTGCCCAATTGCGCCACCATCCGCTGGCCCGTGCCCTGCGCGTGGACAAGAGCACCCTGGCCGCGCTTCAGGCCACGTTGTTGCATTATCTGGCCGGCGAGGCCGAACGCGAGATCCCCGTGTGGCGCATGATCGCCACTCCCGGCCAGGCGCTGGAGGCACGCGCCACGGCCTGGGCCGGCCGGCTGCGCGAAGCCGGCATCCCGGCCGCCGTGGTACAAACCACCTCGACGGTCGGCGGGGGATCGCTGCCGGGCGAGGTGTTGCCCACCTACGCTCTGGCCCTGGCCCACCCGGCGGTCGAGCGGCTGGCCGCCGCCTTGCGCCAGGGCCGGCCGCCCGTCGTGGGCCGCATCGCCGATGATCGCCTCCTGCTCGACCCGCGCACGGTGCTGCCCGAAACGGACGCGGCCCTGATCGAGGCCGTCATCGCGGCGTGGAAGACGTAATGCGAGGTGAGGTTAGGGGGCGGCGGCGAAGCTGCCGCCCCCTAACCCTTTTCAGGCTTTCACGTGCCAGGCACTTCCGAAGTGCCTGGCACGTGAAAAATACATCATTTCAGAAGGATTCCCTGTTCCCGCTTGCGGGAGACGGGGAGAAGGAAAATGAGCGACAAGATCATCTTGCGTGGCCGTGTGATCAAGGGCGGCCGGGCCGAGGGGCCAGCGCTCGTGTCGGCCGCGGCCATCGGCTTTCTGGGCGGCGTAGATCCAGACACCGGCACCGTGGTCGAGCCGGGACACCCGCTGCGGGGCCGTTCGATCGCCGGCAAGGTGCTGGTCTTTCCCACCGGCAAGGGCAGCACGGTCGGTTCTTACACGATCCTGCGCCTGGCGCGCAACGGCGTCGGCCCGGCCGCCATTATCAACGCCGAGAGCGAGGCCATCGTGGCGGTCGGCGCGATCATCGCCGACATCCCGATGGTGGACCGGATAGACATCGGCCAGATCCACGACGGCGATCGGGTCACGGTGGAAGACGGCACGGTCACGGTGACGCGCGGCTGAGGGCCAGGCGATGGCCACCGAACGATGAACGACGCTGAGCTCGTCTTTCTCAAGCTGGGCGGATCGTTGTTGACCGACAAGACGCGGCCGCAAGCCTTGCGCGGGGAGGTGCTGCAACGGCTGGCGGCCGAGATCGCCGGCGCCCTGGCCGACCGCCCCGCGCTGCGCCTGCTGATCGGCCACGGCAGCGGCTCCTTCGGCCATGTGGCCGGCCGTAAGCACAACACGCGGGCCGGCGTCACGTCGCCGGAAGGGTGGCGCGGCTTCGCCGAGACGGCCCGCGCGGCCGGCTTGCTCAATCGCTATGTCATGGACGCCCTTGGCGAAGCGGGCGTGCCGGCCCTGGCCTTCCAGCCGTCGGCCTCGGCCCAATGTCACGACGGCGCGCTGGTGGCCATGGCCTGGCAGCCCCTCCAGGCGGCGCTCGACCACGGCCTGGTGCCGGTTGTTTACGGCGATGTCGCGTTCGACGCGGTGCGCGGGGGCACGATCATCTCGACCGAGGAGATCTTTGCGTGGCTGGCCCCGCGGCTAGCGCCCCGCCGCATCGTCCTGGCCGGCGAAGTGGCCGGCGTGCTTTCGGCCGACCCGGCGAGCGGCGTGGCCGGCGAACTCATCCCGGAGATCGCGCCGGCCATGTGGCCCCAACTGGTCGGCGTGCTCGGCGGCTCGCACGGCGTAGACGTCACGGGCGGCATGATGGCCAAGGTGACGGCCATGTTGGCCCTGGTCCAGGCCGTCCCGGCGCTGGAGGCCGTCCAGATCATTTCGGGTCTGACGCCGGGCCTGGTGCACGCGGTCTTGACCGATCCGCAGCGCCGCGCCGGCACGCGCATCGCCGCCGGCCGGCCCGGCCGGACATGATGAATCTGGCTGATGAGCCAGGGGAGGGGCGATAGAGGGGTATTTTGGCCGCCGAAGGCGGCCAAAATACCCCTTTCAAAAGGATTTCCCGCCCCCCATTTGCAGGGGCGGGGTCAGAGGTGGGGGGCTGGCCGCACGACCATATAAATGACCCGTGCTACCCGGCTGCGCCCGCTGAATCGGGTTGGACGCCTCGTCGGCACGGATCCAGCCCTGTTCACGGGGCTTTCACATCGTAGCCCGACCGTTTACGGTCGGGCGGGCCACCGCGGGACGGGCCGTTGCGGCGGGCGCCGGAGGCTGAAGCCGTCCGGCTACGAGGTGGAAAACCCCTCATGTAGGGGCACGGCATTCACATCCCTACACCGGCCCCGTTGGGTGCGAAGCCTCCCTGTGGGACGGGGCGCCGCGTGGTAGCCCGGCGATAATGAATGTTGAAAAATTAAACCGGTAATTGTCTGCGCCCGCGCGCTGTGCGTCCCGTGCGCCCGCCCGGCGATAAATCGTCCGGGCTACCCAGCAGCGCCCG
>JBBIKA010000225.1:0-6621 GCA_037445695.1 Chloroflexota bacterium | reverse complement strand
ACGGGACGCCTCGTCCATTGCCGGAATAAATTCTTCACGTTCATCATGTCCGGGCGGGCCGACAGCGCGGCGAGCGCGGCTCGATTACCGGGATAAATTCTTAACATTCATAAACGGGCCGGCCGCGTCGCCTGATAACAAAGCCGGGCCAACTCAATCCCCACCCCAACCCCTCCCCAAATGTGGGGGAAGGGCCGGCTGCGCCCCTAATTTATTCGGCGGTGATTTTGTTAATTCGCGGCCACGATCTGCCCGTCTTGCAGTCGCACGATCACATCCGCATACTCATCCACCAGCGGATCGTGCGTTGCCATCAACAGGGTGGTGCCCTGCTCCTTCACGATGCGCCGAAACAGCGCGAGAATCTCGCGCGCCGTCGTGCTATCCAGCTCGCCGGTTGGCTCGTCGGCCAACATGAGGGCCGGCCGGTTCGCCAGCGCCCGGGCAATCGCCACGCGCTGCTGTTGGCCGCCCGACATCTCAAACGGCCGATGGTGCATCCAGCGGCTCAGCCCGACCAGCTCCAGACAGCTTGTCGCCTGCTGATGGCAGATCTTGCGGCTCTTGCCCGCCAGCCGCGGCATCAGCTCCACATTCTCATAAGCCGACAGCGTGGGCAACAGCGCGAAGGTCTGAAACACGAACCCCACGTGTTCGCGGCGCCAGCGCGTCAGCTCGCTTTCGCTCATCGTGTGCAGTGGCCGGCCGAAGATCTCCACCGTGCCTGAAGTGGGCCGATCCAGCCCGCCGATGCAATTGAGCAGCGTGGTCTTGCCGCTGCCCGAGCGCCCCTTCAATGCCACAAACGTGCCCGGCTCCACCGTCAGGCTGACCCCGCGCAGCGCCTGCACTTCCGACGCGGCCACGCGATAGACGCGTACCAGATCCCGCACCTGTACGATCGGCCCGGCTTGTTTCTGTTCAGTTGCCATCGCGATCCTCCTGCCCTCCGGCCGTGGGCGCCGCTTCGCGCCGCGTCCAGCGACCCAACGTCGCGCGCGCGCGCTGTAAGCGCTGGCGCAGGCCGATCCGGCCGCCGGCCACATCGGCCTCGCGACGAGCGACCATCGTTGCTGGCGCTTCCTGTACCACCTGCGCCGGCCGGATCAAAATGCCTTCCTCCGTAACCTCCAACTGCGCCCGGCCGCGGATCGCGAACATCTCCAGATACTCCTTCGGTACCTGTAATCGGCCGGCCGAGTCCAAAACCACCAGCTCGTGGTAGATGTCCTCCTGTTGGGGTGTCTCCTCCTGGCCTGCGCCGTTCGGGGTGGCAACCGTCTGGCGGATCGTCTCGGTAGATGTCTTGCCGTCGCGGATCGCCACCACCCGATCCACATGGCGGGCGATGGTCGGATCGTGGCTCACGATGCAGGTGGTCAGGTTATAGCGTTGATTCAGCTCGCGCAGGAGCTGGTAGATCGAGAGCGCCGTCGCCGTGTCTATTTCGCCGGTCGGCTCATCGCCCAGCAGCAACTTCGGCATGTTCGCCAACGCCACCGCAATCGCCACGCGCTGCTGTTCGCCGCCCGACATCTGGGCCAGGCGGTGACGACGGCGGTGCGAGAGGCCTACCGCGTCGAGCAGCTCGCGCGCCCGCTGGCTCTTTACGCGCGGAGGCACTCCCGCGAACGTCATCGGCAACATCACGTTCTCCTCCGCGGTCAGATAGGGCACCAGATTGCGGCTGCTCTGTTGCCAGATGAAGCCGACCGTCGTGCGCCGATAGCCGTCGAGCGCCGCGTCGGGGATCTTGCGCAGATCGCGGCCGTCCACGATCACCCGGCCCGCCGAAGGACGGTCCAACCCACCCAGAATGTTCATCAGGGTGGACTTGCCGCTGCCGCTGGGGCCGATGATCCCCAGCATCTCCCCGCGTTCCACCGTCAGATCGAGCCCTTGCAGCGCGACCTGCTCCAGGTTTGCCACCCGATAGATTTTGACCAGATTCTCGCAGATGATGAAAGGATTTTCAGACATGAACCGCCAACCTCACCCCGTCTCACCCATTTTGACGGCCTGGAAAATGCGCATGCGCAGCAGGAGGGCCGCCAACAGCACCAGCGTGATCACGAACAAAACGCCCATCAGCCCGTAGATGCGCCAAATGGTCGGCCAGGCGATCATGACCACGAAGGGCGGCACGCGTGCGGCCGGCCCCGCGCCCACCTGCAAATAGGGAATGAAGAGCTCGCTCGCGGCCGCGCCCAGGAACGTCCCCGCGACCCCGCCGACGATCAGCAGGGCGGCCAGTTCCGAGGCTAATAGCACCGTCATCTGGCTCACCGACAGGCCGATGGCGCGCAGCACGCCCAGCTCGATGAAGCGTCGGCGAAACGAGAAGAGCGCATAGAGCAGAAAGCCGAGCACCGTCAACAGCGCCGCGGCCGCAAAGCCGACCGAGAGAAAGCCGAAGAGGCCCTGGCGCTCCGGCCGCTTCATCTCCTGGCCGATGCGCAGCGGCGCCGACTCCCAGCGGATCACTTTCATGCCCAGATCGCGCACCCCGTCCACGATGCTCTGCGCCGATGCGCCGGGCTGTTGTCTGATCCACACCTCGTAGGGCACCTGGAGGCCCAGGCTGTCGAAGAAGAAGTCCAGATTGCCGACGAAGAGCGGTCCTTCTTCCGGGTACCAGGTGGGGAACAGGCGGAAAGTGCCTACGATCTTCACGTCCAGCTCGGTGGCATGGCCGGATGCTTTGGCCTCGATCCGCAAGCGATCGCCCACCTGGAGTGCGGCCTGGCCCAAAAAGTCGGCCGGCACCAGCACGCCGTTGGGCGTGAGTGCCAGCGCGTTCATCAGCGCGCCCAGGCTCGCCGACGCATAGTCGCGGCGCCAGTTGGCAATCCCCGCGAAGTCGGCGCGATCCACGCCGATGAACTGCGCCTTCACCGGCTTGCCCCCGACGTTGACCGCGGCATCGTAACGGCCCACCCGGGTGGCGGCCGCAACGCCCGGAATCTTCAAATGGTCGGAGACGGGCAGGAATTCCCATTCGGCCTCCGGGATGGCCGAGGGACCCGTTTCTCCGCCGGTCTGGCCGCCCGCCGTGGCGCCGAAGTCGAGCGCACTGCCGGCGCCGGTCGCGCCGAGCTCATCCAACATCAAATCAGCGCCCACCGCGTAGGCCTGCTGTTCGTAGGTATGATTGTCCATCGTTTCGGCCAGCGAAGCCGTGTAGGCCGACAGGCTGAGCGTGAGGACGAGCAAGATCAGGGGCGCGGTGTACGCGCTGTAGGTGCGCGAAAGATGGCGGGCGGTCAACAGCAGGCCGACGCTGCGCGTATGGCCGATCAGCCAGGCCAGCGCCGACATCACCGGCGGCAGGAAGCGCAAGATCAGCAGGGTGCAGGCCAGGATGCCCAGGGCCGGCACCAGCAACAACAGGGGGTTCTGGAACGGATCGGGTGGAAGCCGCGTGCCGACGATCGGGACCACGATGCTGCCCTGTTGGCGCAGCAGATAGGTTCCATAGCCGGCCGGGATCAGCAGCAGCACGTCGAACCAGGTGCGTTGCCACCAGGGCGGCCGCAACGTTCGCGCGCGCTCCTGTTTGTACGTAATGATCGTATGCCGCGCGTTGCCGAACGAAGGCGCCATCTGCGCCAGCAACGCCACCCCGAGCAGGATCAGGCCCAGGCGCACGCCGCCCATCGTCAGGCTCACGCGCAGATCGGTCGCCGCGCTGAAGTCGAGGAAGCTGCGCGCATGGCCCATCGTGCGCGCGATCCATTCCCCCAGGATCAGCCCCAGCCCCAGGCCGCCCGCGCCCAGGATCAGGGCCTCGCTGAACGCGATGCCGACGATCTGGACGATCGCGGCGCCGCGGCTGCGAAAGATGGCCGTCTCGTTGCGCTGGCGCTCGGCCACCAGCCCGGCCACCAGCGCGATGAACACCAACACCATGCCCAGGATCGGCACGCTGAAGGCGTAGAGCATGATCGCCAGCCACGACGTAGCTTCGCGATACTTCTCCAGCGCCTCCATCGGCGAAATGCTGAGCTGCAGGTTCGGCAACAGGCCGAGCGCCGTCTGTTGGGTGCGTAAGATGTTGGCGATCAAGCCGTCCACGTGCTCCGCATGGACGGCCGATCCATCCATCACCATGTACCAGACGGCCAGATAGATCTCGCCGGTGTGGAACGGGCTGATGCGATCCCGAAACGTTTCTTCGGGCACCAGGAATGCGTCGGCCAGGGCCTCCGGATGGAAGAACCAGTAGTCGCTTTGCCGGTCGGTCGCCTGCCAGATGCCGGCCACCTGGACGGTGAGCTGGACGGGTCGGCCTTTGCTCAGCGCGCCGCTGCGGTCGAGCAAGACGTAGGTTTCCCCGGCCTGTAAGCCCAATCGGCCGGCCAGGTCTTCGTGGGCCAACACCTGGATCGGCGCATCGGTGCCCGGCGCGGCCGCGGCAGGGAGGGCGCCCTCGACCAGCACGATCTGGTCGTAGATGCCGCTGGCGGTGGCCAGGCTGATCCATTCCAGCGGCTTTTGATTGCCGCCGTAAGCGGCCGGGTCGTTGGGATAGAGGGAAAGCTTGTCGGTGGCGAAATAGCGCGCCGCGACTTTGCGCGGCATGCCCAGGTCGCCGGGCGCCCGGTTGCGCAGGTAATCGTCTACAGGTTCGAGGTCGGCCCATTCGAGAGGACCGTTCAGGCCGCCCATGTACATGAACATGAAGGCGAAAGGCGGCCGGGTGACGACCGAAGAACCCGGCTTGGCCGTGAGTTGCTCCTGAAGCACGCGATAATTGACCGCGTCGGCGTAGAGCGGCAGGCTGACCGCCATGCCTACGGCGGCAATCAGCCCCAGGATGATGGCCAGCGCCAGGCCGCGCTGCGCGATCAACCGCCTGGCCGCGACGATCAGGATCGCCCAACTGCGCAGGAGGATGCCCACGGCCCTACTGCCCCAATACTTGCTGTCCCAGGGTGACGCCGTCGAGGATCTCGACGCGGTCCAGGCTTTCGATGCCGACCTTGACGTCCACGCGGCGCTGGCCGGCCCCTTCCTTGACCACTACGAAGCGCCGGCCTTCGAAGGTGCGGATCGCCTGTGGCGGCAGCCAGAGCGCGTCTTCCTTGCGGGTGACGATGACGGTGATCTTGACCAGGTCGCCGAGCTGGAGGGCGGCGGCTTTGGCCGGATCGTCCAGCCCGATCACCGTGGACTTGTCCACATCGGCTGCGTTCACCCCGGCTGCGATGGTGGTGGGCGGCAGGCGCACGACGGAGCCGGTCATCTCTTCGGCCGGCCTGGAGGAGAGGGCGAGCCGGGCCGGCATGCCGACCGCCAGGTTGGACACGTCGCTGCTGCTCAGGTTGGCCTTGATCTCCAGCTTGCTCAGGTCGCCGATTACCATCACGGGCTGGAACGCGGTGGCCGCGCGGCCTTCGGTGGCCGTTACCGACATGATCCGGCCGTCGAAGGGCGCCACGATCTGCGCGTCGGCCAGCGCGGCCTCCAGCCTGGTGACGTTCAGTTTCGCCACCTCCACGTCGTTGGCCAGCAGCGGATCGGCCTCTTTGTTGAGCTCGTCCAGCGCCAGTTGCGCCTGCTTCACCTGCCGTTCGAGGATGGCGATCTGATATTTCTGGTTGTCAATGGCCTGCATGGCCAGGTCGTAGTTGGCCTTGGCCTGGTTGTAGTTCAGCGTGGCCTGTTGCAGGTTCGCGGCCTCGGCCGAGGCGGCCTTGTCATTGCGCCAAGCGATCGCGTCGTAAGCGGCCTGGGCGCGTTCCAGGGCCAACCTGGCCTTCTCCAGCTCCACCGCGGCCAACGTCTTGCGCGGGGTCAGGTCCTGGCTGCGCGCCTGCTCCAGGTTGATCTGGGCGATCTCCAGGTTGAGGCGCGCGCGGGCGCGTTGCATTTCCAGCGCCTGTTTCGATTCGTTGAGCCTGGATTCAGCGCGCGCCAGGTTCAGTTTGGCGGCGGCCAGGTCACGCTCCAGGTTGTCGTTCTCTAGATCGGCCAGCAGCTCGCCCTTCTTGACCATCTGGTCGTTTTTGACCAGGACGCGGCGGATGCGGCCGTTGGTGCGGAAGAAGAGCTCCTTTTCCTCGGTCGGCGAGACGCGGCCGCTGAACTGCATCTCTTTGATCACCTCTCCGCGTTGCACGGTATAGATCGGGTTGACGGGCACGATGGCGGTGGGAATCGGCGTGGGGGTCGGCTCTTCGGCTGCTCCACGGCGGCCGGTGGTGGCCGAGAAGGCGCTGCAACCGGCCAGCCAGATGATCGCTGTCAAGACAAGTAGCTTGCGAAAAGGTTTTGACATGGTATCGTCCCTGGTTCGGCATAGGATATGTTTAGTTTAGCACAACCTCCGCAATCCGCCAAGAAGTTAGCGTTCCCACTTTGGCCTTGCGCCTCCCCCTCGCGGCCCTTCCTGGCGCGCGGCGTTGCCGGAGCGGCCGGTGTGGGTTATAATCGGGGTATGATTCGGGTTGTGGAGTGAATCCATGTGGCACCGCTTGTTGGCTTCTTCGGAGGCCGACCCGCATTTTGCCGCCTCGGCCATGCAGATGCTCCAGGCTACCGCGCAGAACTTGATCGCCGCCACTGCGGGGCTGGCCGGCCTGGCGCTGGTCGTTCGTTGGCTCGCCGCGCCGGCCGATC
>JBBIKA010000224.1:0-6622 GCA_037445695.1 Chloroflexota bacterium | reverse complement strand
GGGAGGGGCCGGGGGAGGGGTTTCCCCGTGTGGGGAGGGGCCGGGGGAGGGGTTTTCCCCGTGTGGGGAGGCCGGGGGAGGGATCTTCTACGGGGCCGGGGGCGAGGACATCACGATATCATCGCGCACAGCCACCCACATGCGCTTAGACAATCGCCCCAAGATACGCTATAATGCATCCGATTTGAACCCAATTCAGGAGGCGCCTGTGTTTCATGCACCGCGCGGCACGCAAGATATCCTCCCGGCCGATCGGCCCTATTGGCGCTACGTGACCGAGGAAATGCACGCGGTGGCCGCTCTTTTCGGCTTACAACAGATAGATACCCCCATCTTCGAAGAAGCGCAGCTCTTTGTACGCGGGGTCGGCGAGGGCACCGACATCGTGGACAAGGAGATGTACACGTTTCAGGACAAAGGCGGCGCGGAGCTGACCTTGCGGCCCGAGTTCACGGCCGGCGTGATGCGCGCCTACATCGAACACGGCATGCACGTGTGGCCGCAGCCGGTCAAGCTCTACTCCATCGGCCCCATCTTCCGCTACGAACGGCCCCAGGCCGGCCGCTACCGCCAGCACCATCAGTTCAACGTCGAGGTGCTGGGCGAACTCGATCCGGCCGTGGACCTGGAGGTGATGAGCGTCGCGTGGACCCTGCTCACGCGGCTGGGCTTCCGCGGCCTGCGCTTCCAAATCAATTCGACCGGCTGTCCGGTCTGTCGGCCGGCCTACCGCCAGGCGCTCGTCGAGTTCTTCGCCGCGTATCAGGATCGGCTCAACGAGGTGGACCGACGCCGGCTGGCCATCAACCCCCTGCGGCTGCTCGACTCCAAGGAAGAGGCGGCACAGGAACTATTGAACCGCGCGCCCCACAGCAGCGATTATCTGTGCTCCGAATGCGCCGACCATCTGGCCACGTTGCGGCGCTACCTGGACGCGCTCGCCATGCCCCACACGGTCAACTTCCGGCTGGTGCGCGGCCTGGACTATTACACCAAGACCGTGTTCGAGGTGTGGGCCGAGGGGATCGGCGCCCAGGCGGCCGTGTGCGGCGGCGGCCGCTACGACAAGCTGATCGAAATGCTCGGCGGCCCTCCTACCCCCGGCATCGGCTTCGGCATGGGCATCGAGCGGGTGATCCTGAGCCTGAAGCAGCAAGGGGTCCGGCCGCCGCCGTTGCCCGCGCCGGCCGTGCAGGTCTCGCCTCTCGGCGAGGCCGCCCGCATCCCGGCGTTCCGGCTGGCCCGCACGTTGCGCGAGGCCGGCATCGGCGTGCTGGTGGCGTTCGGCGATCGCAGCTTGAAGGCGCAGCTCAAAAATGCCGACAAGGCCAACGTGGCCTATACCCTGATCATCGGCGAACAGGAGCTGGCCGCCGATGCCGTGTTGGCCCGCGACATGCGCAGCCACGAGCAAGAGGTCGTGCCGCGCGCGGGGATCGTGGAGTGGTTACGCCGCAGATTGGCCTGAGAATGCACCCGTGGCGCACACCGGCCGGCGGCGCGCGTTGCCAGGCCCGGCCTGAGCCGAAAGCAGATGGTACGAGAGTAGACATGGTCAGGAGGCGACCATGGACCTGCGCGATTATCCTCGTCCCAAGGACGATACCGGCATCGGCGTACATTGGAACGCCGGCTTTGCCGCGGCCATCGGTCTGGGGCAGATCGAACAAATCTGGCTGCCCCGCCTGCGCGAAATGGGCATCAAGTGGGTCAAGATTGCCGATCACGACGGCGCGCTCGGCTTCGCCGAGCTGCTGCTCAAGAACGACATCATGCCGATCGTGCGCATCTATCGGCCCCAGCCCAATCCGGGCACCCTCGGCCCCCGAGAGCTGGCGGCCGTCAGCGATTTCATGGCAGCCGGCGTACGCTATTTCGAGTTCAACAACGAGCCCGACATGGGGGTCGAATGGCGCGGGGGCGAGGTGCCGCTGGACGCGCTGACGATCGTCGCCCGCAACGCCATCACCGACATGGAAGCCATCCTCCAGCGCGGCGGCTATCCGGGGATCCCGGCCGTCTTGCCGGGCTCGCGCTGGAACCTGGTCGGCGAGATCTGTCGCCTGGGCCGCCGTGATCTGCTCGCCCAACCGGTGTGGCAGGCGATCCACAACTACAGCGCCAATCACCCGCTCGACTATCCCTACGATCGGGTGAACCAGGAAGGCGCACCCTGCTCGCGCGAGCTATACAACAAGCTCGCGCTCGAACGGTGGAACGGCGACGCCTGGGAAGGCTGGACGCTGGAACAGGTGAACCGGTTTCGCCAGGAGCGCGCCAACCCCGGCGCAACCGCCATCAGCGACCCCACCTGCTGGCGCGGCTACGAGCGCTTCGACTATCTGATCCGCCGAGAGATCGGCCGTTCGCTGCCGATCCTGGCGACCGAGAACGGCTATGTGGTGGGCGAACGGCCGGACAAGCGCTATCCGGCCACCACGCCGCAGCTCCATGCCATCCAGACCCTCGAAGCGTGCCGGATCATGATGGGCACCAGCCGGCTCTTCGAGCCCGCGCCCGATTACTATTTCTGCACGGCGTTTTGGCTCTTGGGCAATTTCATGTTGGGCAGTTGGGCGCCGGCCTGGGAGAACGCGGCCTGGTTCAGCCACAACTGGCCGGACGGCCGGTTGCCGATCGTGAACGCCCTGATGGCCGAGCCCAAGCAGGCGCGCGTCTGGCGCGGGGATGGCGCCCAGCAGCCCGGCCGCCTGACCGGCGTCATCCGCCGGGGGCCGGCGTTCCCCCTCACCTTGCGGCTGGTGCGCGCGGACGGTTGGCTCGCGGTGGTACAGAGCAGCCCGGACGGCCGGTTCGAGTTCGCCGATCTGCCCTACGACCGTTTCGTGCTCTCCATCGTGGAGGCCGGCGTGAGCCAGGAGGTGGTGCTCACCGAGGAAGAGCCGGCCGCCGCGGCCGATTTCGACCTGAGCGGCGTGACCGTCCGCCTGGCGAACGGCAGCATCGCGGGCAAGGTGCGCGGGGGCGCAGGGAAGGTCGTGCTCCTGACCCGCGAAACCGGCCATCCCTACGAAGAGAAACAATTGATCGCTCCCGACAACACCTATCGTTTTTCTGAACTGGAGCCTGGAATGTACACGATTCGTCTGGCCGATACGAGTGTCGTCAAAGCGGGGATCGCGGTAGATGGTCAACACGAGGTCACCGTAGATCTGGCCGTGCCCGGCTGGGGCTGGCAGGCGAGCGACGGCGGCGCCAGCCCCGGGTTCGGGATCGTGCGCGTGCGCGTGACCGGCCGACTGGGCCTGCCCGTGCGCCTGTGGACTGCGGGCTGGTCGGGGATGGTGCAGCGCACCGGCAGCAAGCCAGAGTACGGACCGGATGCCTGTGAGTTTGCGCCGCTCGGTTCGGGACGGTACAAGGTACAACCGGAAGGGATCCCCACGATAGCCGAGATTGACGTGGACGGCGGTCGGGTGCTCTGGGTCACGTTTGCGGAAACCGTATCGGCGCCGGTCGCTCCCCCGCGCGAGAGTGTGGTGTCCGGCCACGTGCGGACGGCCGCGGGCGCGGGGGCGGCCGGCCGCCAGGTGACGCTGTGGGGGCCGGAAGCCGAGCAGACCACCACCACGCAGGAGGACGGGGCCTATCGTTTCGAGCACCTGGGGCCGGGCGTCTATCGGATCGGCGTGGCAGGCACGGAGGTGATGAAGGAGAAGATCGAGCTCGACGGCCACAATGCCGTGACCGTGGACCTGGAATTGCCGGCGCCGGCCGGAAGCACGATCTTCGGCGTGGTGACACACGGCGCCGGCCGCACCGTGCGCCTGCTGTTGCCGGCCATCGCCGAACCGCTCGCCGTGACGCCGGTGGACGCCGCCGGCCGCTATCGCTTCGAGCGGCTGGCGGCCGGCACCTATACCGTCCAGGTGCTGGAGCCGCCGCCTTCGACCGCGGTGGCGGCCGAAAAGGCCGGCGTGACGGTGGACGGCGTTCAGGAGGTGCAGATAGACTTCGCGTTGGCCGAGGCGGCCCAGGCCGATTGGTCGGTGAAGATCGAGCCGGGAGATCCTTCGCCCGGCTTTGCGGTGGTGCGTTGCCAGGTGGAAGGAGAGATCGGTCGCGAGGTGCGCCTGTGGACGGTCGGCTGGTCGGGCATGGTGCAGCGCACCGGCAGCAAGCCGGAATACGGCCCCGACGCGTGCGAATTTGCGCCGCTGGGGCCGGGCCGCTACTATATCGAGCCGGTCGGCCTGGCGACCGACGCGGCCCCCGATCTGCGCGCCGAGCTGGTGGTGGAGCCACAGCGCGTGCTGTGGGTGCGTTATCGGCGGATCGAGCCCCCGCCAGCGGTCGAGCCGCCCGCACCGGCCGAGCCGCCCCGCCGCAGCGTCATCGCCGGCCGGGTCAAAGGCGGCGCGGGCCGCACGATCAAGCTGGAGGCCGCGGACTTCAGCCGCACGACCATCGTCGCCGCGGACGAGACATATCGCTTCGCCGATCTGCCGGCCGGCGTGTACACCCTCACCGTGCTCGACAACGAGCCGCCGACCGGCCTGACGGCCTCACAGGCGGATATCCGGGTTGACGGCCAGAGCACGGCCGAGGTGGACCTCGATCTGACCGCGTTGGAGCCGGCCAAGACGCTCGATCACTACCTGCTGGTGGGTTCCAGCGCCCGCGGCAAGGATGACTTCGTGACCACGCTGCAATACGTCTCCCGCTTCCGGCCCGTCGTGGGCACCGACGAAGCCGAGGCGCGCAAGGCCCGTCACGTGACCATCCTCGGCAGTCTGAGCGCGGTCGGCGCGCTGGTGGAGCAGGGCCTGCGCATGGCCGGCTGTCATGTGCAGCGCATCGAAGGCGACTATGCGGCCGCGTTGGGCCGGCTGCTGGCAGAAGACCGGCCCTATTGACCGGCCGGAACAGATCGGCGGATTTTGCCTTGACGACGCCATCGTTTCGTTCGATCGGGCTTCTCCATCATCCCAGAAAACCGGAATCGTTGCTCCTGGCCGGGGAAATGCAGGCCTTCCTCCAGGCCCAGGGATGCCAGGTGTGGCTGGGCTCGGCCTGGGATGAGCCGGTCGCGTTGGAACACGTGGCCGGGCTAGACCTATTGATCACCCTGGGCGGTGACGGCACAATCTTGCGCGCGGCCCGTCTCGGTTGCCGCGCGGGCGTCCCACTGCTCGGCGTCAAGCTGGGCCGGGTGAGCTTCCTAGGCGAGATCGCGCCCGACCACTGGCGTGAGCCGTTGACGCGGCTGTTGGCCGGCGATTTCTGGCTCGAGGAGCGAATGCTGCTCGATGTGAGCGTCTCGCATGAGAGCGCCGCGGCCGAACCGCACCACGAGCCGCCTGTGTTGCCGGAGCCGCCCGGTTGCAAAGCGGATCACTCCTATCTGGCCCTCAACGATGTGGTCGTCAGCCGCGGGGGCCTGGCGCGGCTGATCACCGTCGAGACGTGGGTGGATCAGAGCTATCTCACAAGCTACCGCGCGGACGGCGTGATCGTGGCGACGCCGACCGGTTGCACCGGCTACGCCCTGGCCGCCAACGGCCCCATCTTGCCGCCCGAGCTGAAGAACATCCTGCTGATCCCGATTTGCCCGCACCTGAGCCTGGATCGGCCCATCGTGTTGTCGCAGGGCGCCACAGTGACCCTGCGCGTGTATGCCGATCACGTCCCGATCCTCACCGTGGATGGCCAGTTTGAGATCACGCTGGAAAACGGCGACCGGATAGACGTGCACGCCAGCGAGCACGTCAGCCGGTTCGTGCGCGTGCAGGATCGCGCCTATTTCTACCGGACGCTGATGGAACGGCTGCGGTGGTAGGGCCGATATTCGGTAGAGTGAGACGCTGATGGTCGAAACAACTTTGCATTGCGCCAATCATCCCGACCGCGAGACGATGTTGCGGTGCAATCGCTGCGACAAGCCGATCTGCATGGAGTGCGCGGTGCGCACGCCGGTCGGCTATCGCTGCAAAGCGTGCGTGCAACAGCAACAGGCGGTCTTCTTCAACGATCGGCCGGCCGATCCGTTCATCGTGGCGGCGGTGGCGGCCGCGTTGGGCCTTGCTTTGGGTTTGCCGCTCTATCTTTTCCTGGGCATTTTCGGTTTCTTCAGCTTTATCATCGCTTTCTTGATCGGCCCGGCGGCCGGCGGACTGGTGGCCGAGGCGGTGCGCCGGGCGGTGGGCCGGCGTCGCGGCCGCTACCAGAAGTATATCGCGGCCGGCGGGTGGATCGCCGGCCTCGTCGTGGCCGGCGTGCTTCTCGTCGCGCTGCGCCTGGCGGCGCCGGCCGCGTTGCTGCGCCTGGATGTGCTCCTGGCGGCCGGCCTGGCCGTGAGCGCGCTCGCGGCGCGGCTGTGGTAGGGAGGCGGGCCGTCCACGAATGAGGACACGAATGCACAAATTTTGTGGCGCGTGTCTTGCTCAGGCCGGGTAGGTGACGAGGACGACCGTCCACGAATGAGAGCACGAATGGTAACGATCTACCTCACCCCTCTCTGCTCCTCTCCTGGCCTTCGGCCAGGAGAGGAGCAGAGAGATAATGGGGTTTGGGGGGGGGGGGGGCCGCCCCCCCCCCCCCCCGGGGGGTGGGGGGGGGGGGGAGGGCGGGGCCGGGGGGGGGGGGGCGCGGGGGGGGGCGG
>JBBIKA010000223.1:0-6628 GCA_037445695.1 Chloroflexota bacterium | reverse complement strand
CCCGCCCCCCCCCCCCCCGCCCCCCGCCGGGGGGGGGGGTGGGTGTTTTGTTTTAAAATATGTGGGGTTGGGGGGGGGGCGCCCCCCCCCCCCCCCCCAAAACCCTCATCCATCATCCCCCTCTCCCCTTGGCCTGCGGCCCAGGGGAGAGGGAGACGGAGGGGGGTGTGAGGGGCAACAAACGGCAGGCATAGCAAATGCCAGCCCACTCTGAATTATTCCCGCGTTCCAACCTCTGTTGGACGGCTTAGCTTGACGCGAATGAGAATAACTCCCCTCCCCGTGTAGGGGAGGGGCCGGGGGAGGGATGAGGGAGGCAGGCAACTACCCTTTTACGATGAAAGGCTCCCCGCTTAGCGCGAGATGGGGGCGGCGGCCGGCGCGTTCTTCACGTACTTGTCGAAGAAGGCCACCGAACGCTGGAGCGCAAGCCCCAGGTTGGCAGCGATGTTATGATCGTCGCCGGGGTACTTGTAGTATTCGACCGTCTTGCCGGCCGCCCGCATTTGTTGGTAGAGCGTGTCGGAGAACTCGATGGGCACCGAAGCGTCGGCAGTGCCGTGATGCAGTTGCAGCGGCCCGGAGATCTCCTTCAGGTAAGAGTTGGGCGAGATGGATGCGTAGAACTCGGGGTTCTCCTCGGGCGTGCCGTATTGGGCGATCAGATCGTTGCGCCAGCCGCGCGCGGGGGCGGGCATCCCGCCTGGCGCGGTGGGCTGGCGGCGCCAACGCTCGAACAGGTCAGGATACGAGGCCACGACCCCCGCCCAGATTACCCCCGCACGGATGTCGGGCACGGTGACCATGGCGCGCAAGGTGATGCTGCCGCCCATCGAATGCCCCCACATGCCGATGCGGTTCGGGTCCACGTCGTTGCGCCGTTTGAGCGAAGCCATGGCATTGAGCACATCTATGGTGTAGGCCGGCGTGCCATATCCGCCGGACGCGATTCCCTCCGAGCGGCCATGGCCGCGGTAATCGGACTTGAAGGTGATGTAGCCGCTGCGCGCGAAGGCGTCCTGGTACGCGACGTAGCGTTCGGTGGTGCGGTACTGGTCGGGCGGAATGTAGCCGTGGTTGAAGACGATCACCGGCCAGCCGGTCGCGGGCTTTTGGCCCATCGGCACGGTCAACAGGCCGTAGATCTTCAAGCCTTCCGACTTATACGACGCGATGTAGCGTTGGTAGTTCGGCCCGGCCGGCAAGGTCTCTTCGATCACCAGGTCGCTGCCGGGATAAGACTGGCGCCGCATGTATTCCACCGACAGCGGGTGAACAGGGGTTGGGGTCGGCGATGACGTCGGCGTAGCCGTGGGCGTAGGGGTAGACGTCGGGGTGGCCGTTGCGGTCGGCGTCGGTGTCGGCGTCTCGGTTGGCCGCGGGGTACTCGTCGGCCGCGGCGCCGGGGTTGCCGCGGCAATCAGCGCGGTCGCCGTGGGGGTCGCCGCGGGCCGGCCGCCGCAGCCCGCCAGAAGCAGGCCGGCAAGCAAGACGATCGCCATCAAGAACAAGCCATGAACACGTTTCACTTTACACCGCTCCCTTGTTATCTCTCTTCCTCACAACCATGCTGTCACCTCGGCCGTGCTCCTGAGGATCAGATCGGCATCCTTCAAGTCGTTTTCATCGCCGAACCCGCAGAGCACCCCGATGGCCAGTGCACCGGCAGCCCTGGCGGCGCGCACATCCACGCTTGTATCGCCAACCATCACGCAATACTCAGCCGGCACCCCCAGCTTCTGCGCGGCCCGCACGATCGGTTGCGGGTGTGGCTTCAGCCGGCCGGAATCATCGCGCGAGACGAGCACGGCGACGCGATCGGCCAGCTCGGATTGGGCCAGGAAGGCCTGGCTCTCTTGGCGGCTGCGACCGGTGACGATCCCGATGGGGTAGCGGGCCGCCAAGGCTGTCACCGCCTCGACCGCGCCCGCCACCGCGACGAAGCGCTCTTGCGGCCGGATGCCGCGCCAGCGATTCAAGGTGGCGTTGAAGCGGAAGAGCAGGTCATCGAGCTTGAGCCAATCGCACAACGTGACCAATCCATTGACGAGCGGTTCGGCCGCCATCAAGATCCGCCGGGCGATCCGATGGCGGGTCGCCGCGGGCAAGAGCTTTTCCAGAAAATGCAGCCGCCGCGCCAGGGCTTCCACCACCTCGTCATCGGTCTCGATCAAGGTGCCGTCCAGGTCGAACAGCACCGCCCGCACCGGCCGCTCCGCGAGCAGCGCGCGCCAGCGCTCCTGGGGATCGGGCCGCCGCGGCGCGGGGAACGGCTCCTGATCCAACAGCTTGTTGAACACGTAGCCGACGAGCACCCGCGCCGAGGCGATGGTGGGCGCCGCCAGCAACATCCCCAGGATGCCCAGCAGCTCGGCGCCGATCAAGACGCCGACAATGATGACCAACGGGTGGAGATCCATGCGCCGGCCGACGATGCGGGGAACGACGTACAGGTTTTGGATCTGGCCCAAGACGAGATAAAACGCCAGCACCACCAGCGCGAAGCCCAGATGGCTGAACGGCAGCCAGGCGGAGCCGAAGGTGAGCGCGATCAGGGTGCCGGTGGTCGCCGAAATGGCCGGGCCGATGGCCGGCAAAAACTCGGCCACCGCGGCCAACAGCCCCAGCGCCAGAGCATTGCGCACGCCCAACACCGAGAGCATGAGCCCCACCATGATGCCCATGATGATGCCGGCCAGCAGTTGGCCGCGCACGAAGCCATCCCAAACCGCCGCGATCTCCCGCCACAGATGCAGCAATTCGGGCCGGTACGGCGCCGGCAGGCGGGTCAACAGGAAGCGGCCGATGTGCGGCCAATCCTTGACGAGATAAAAGCTGGAGACGATGACGAACAGGGTGCCGAGCAGGCCGCTCACCGCACTGATGACGACCGCGGCCGCGCCGCTGGCGAACGGAAACAGGAAGTTCTGCACGCTCTCCAGGGTCACCGGATCGGGGTTGAGGACGCGCAGGATAGACTGCTGGATCGGCGCATAAAACTCGCGCAGGTCCAGGACCAGGGTCGGGGTAATCTCGATGGGCGCCGGCGTCACGCGCGACAGCTCGTACAGGACACGGCGCACGGTCTGGACCAGGCCGGTGCCCAGGGCCATCAGCCGCGGGACGATATTGATGGCGGCCAGGGCGACGAACAGGAGCAAAAACAGATAGGTGACGATGACGACCAGGGTGCGCGGCCAGCCGGTGCGGCGCAAAATGGCATTGACCGGATAAGACGTCAGAAAGGCCAGGATGAAGATCAGGATCAGCGGCGTCCAGAGGATGCGGATGTTCAACAACAACCACACGAAGATCGCCAGGCCGATGACGACGGAAAGCTGTTTGGCGAAAGAACTCCAGCGAGTGCTCATAGTCGGTCTTATGCACGATGCTACCATCGCGAAGCCGCCGCGCCATAGCGGTCGCAGCGGCCTTCCCTTCGTGAGCCCAGCCCGACGCTCTTTAATGCACGATGCCGATTTCGTCGAGGGGCCAGTAACGCAAGATGGCGCGGCCGACGATCTGATCGAGCGCGACCGGGCCGAAGACGCGCGAATCCCGGCTGGCGCTTCGGTTGTCGCCCATGACGAAGACGGTCAGCGGCGGCACGATCCAGGCGCGGCCGTTGCCTTGGGTGGTCTGGGTCACGTATGGCTCGTCCAGCGCTACGCCGTCAATATACACCCGGCCATCGGCGATCGTGATCCGCTCGCCGGGCAGACCGATGACGCGCTTGATGAGCAGTTCCGGCCCGCCGCCGGGATCGTGCAACACCACGATATCGCCCCGACGCGGGCCGTGAAAGCGGTAACTCAGCTTTTCGACCACCAGCCGCTCGTCGGAATGGAGGTTCGGCTCCATGCTCTGGCCGTAGACGCGCGTAGCCTGCGCCAGAAAGGCATGGATCAACAGCGCGATGACCACCGCCGGCAGGAGCGTGGTGACCAGGTCATGGAGCGCGACCTTCAATCCGGCCACGAGACGCTTGCGCCCGGTCGCCCCCGACGACGGATCGGTTGGAGCAGGAGCCTGAGACAACACGTCGGCCATCCTTCGTTTAGCGGCGGCGGTCCCCTCCGCCGCGGCCGCGGTCACGGTCGCGTTCCCCGCGCTCGCGATCGCGCTCGCCGCGTTCGCCCCCGCGACCGCCGCCCCCCGCCGACGGCTTGCCGCCGGCCGACGCCTGCCGATCGCGACTGCGGGCCTCTTCGGGCGTCCACCCTTCCAGCACGGCCTGGCGGCTCAGGCGGATCTTGCCCGATGGATCAATGTCGGTCACCATGACCGTGATCTCGTCGTCCAGTTGCACCACGTCTTCGACGCGCGGCACCCGGTAATCGGCCAGTTGCGAGATGTGCACCATGCCGTCCTGGCCCGGCGCGATCTCCACGAACGCGCCGTACGGTTCGATCCGCACGACCTTGCCGGTGTAGATGCGGCCGACCTTGATCTCCTCGGTCATCTTCTCGATCTCGGCCAGCGCCTGCTCCGCGCCGATTCCCTCCGCGCCGGCGATGTACACCGAGCCGTCATCCTCGATGTCAATCTTGACCCTGTATTGATCCTGCAGAGCCCGGATGACCTTGCCGCCAGGGCCGATCACCTTGCCGATCTTCTCGGGGTCAATGTGGGTGGTCAGGATGCGCGGCGCGTAGATGGAAAGCTGCTTGCGCGGCTCGGGCAAGACGGCCAGCATTTTGTCCAGGATGAAGAGGCGTCCCTCGCGCGCTTGCGCCAGCGCCTCTTCCAGGATCTGATAGCTGAGGCCGTGGATCTTGATGTCCATCTGGAGCGCGGTGATGCCGCGCGCGGTGCCGGCCACCTTGAAGTCCATGTCGCCCAGGTGATCTTCGAGGCCCTGGATGTCGCTGAGGATCGCATAGCGCGCGTTCGGGCCGCTCACATCGCCGTCGGTGACCAGCCCCATGGCGATGCCGGCGACCGGCGCCTTGATCGGCACGCCGGCGTCCATCAGCGCCAGAGTGCTGCCGCAGACCGACGCCATCGAGGTCGAGCCATTGGACGAGAGCACCTCGGAGACCAGGCGCAGGGTGTAAGGGAACGTCTCCTGGGCCGGGATCATCGGTTCGAGCGCGCGCTCGGCCAGCGCGCCGTGGCCGATCTCGCGGCGCCGTGGCCCGCGCGAGGGCGCCACTTCCCCGGTGGAGAAGGGCGGGAAGTTATAGTGGTGCATGTAGCGCTTGGACTCTTCCGGGTCGAGCGTATCCAGCGTTTGGGCATCGGCCGGGGTACCCAGGGTCATCACCGTCAACACCTGGGTTTCGCCCCGGGTGAAGAGGCCGCTGCCGTGCACGCGCGGCAACACCCCCACCTCGACGCTGATCGGCCGGATGTCCCGATAGCCGCGGCCGTCGGGCCGAATCTTTTCGCCGAGGATGCGCTCGCGCACGACCGCCTTTTCGATGCTCTCGAACGCCTGCTCCAGCGCCTTGGGCTCGTACGTTTCGCCCAGCGCGGCGACCAGCTCGCTCTTCAGCGCGGCCATGGCCGCCGACTGCGCTTCTTTGCCCGGATTTTGCGCGATGGCCTCGCGCACCCGATCGCCCAGCCAAGCGCGCGCGGCCTCTTCGACGGTCGGGTCGGGCAGGACGGGAGTGTAGGCGAACTTGGGCTTGCCGACCTCGGCGCGCATCCGGTTCTGCAGCTCGATGAGCGGCTGCATGGCTTCATGGCCCAGCTTGAGCGCCTCGAGCATCAGGTCTTCGGGCACCTCGTCGGCGCCGGCTTCAACCATCAAGATGGCATCGGCGGTGCCGGCCATGCGCAGATCGAGGGTGCTGGCCGCCATCTGCGAGACGGTGGGATTGACCACCAGCTCGCCGTCCACGTAGCCGACGCGCACCGCGCCGATCGGCCCCTCCCAGGGGATGTCGGAAATGGTCACGGCCGCGCTGGCCGCGATGATGCTCAGGATGTCGAGATGAACCTCGGGATCGCGCGCCAGCGCGGTCACGATGACCTGCACCTCGTTCATCATGCCTTTGGGGAAGAGCGGCCGCAGCGGCCGATCCACCAGCCGCGAGATCAGAATGGCCTGTTCCGACTGGCGACCTTCGCGGCGCTGGAAGCTGCCGGGGATGCGGCCGGCCGCGTAGAGGCGTTCCTCGTAATCCACGCTCAAGGGGAAGAAATCTACCCCTTCCCGTGGCTTGGCGCCGCATGCGGTGGCCAGAACAACCGAATCGCCCGACCGCACCGTGACGGCGCCGCCGGCGAAGCGGGCCAATGTGCCGGTCTCGATCGTGATCGTGTTGCCGGCAACCTGGGCTGTATATACGTACTTTTGCATATGAGTCTCCTGTACCTTTCTGCTATGAGCAGGTGAGAATGTTCACGCCGCAGTTCAACGTGAGAGCGGAACATCCAGAGGTCAGGAGCTGGGGAGTGGGGCCAAGCCCGGGCTTGGCCCCACTCCCCAATTCCTGCGCCTCAGGATAATGTTCCGCATGCCGTCGGCGAACCCGTCCACAGGTCGCCGGTCCCCCAATACCAAACGAGTAGATGCACCATCGGCACATCTACTCGTCGCACAACCGTGATAGATTGCGAAGCCGGTGTTCGTTTTTGGCTTGCGGCGGCACGACGCCGCTTTCGATCCCAAAGCGGG